>NZ_CP172844.1:0-351570 GCF_051200915.1 Candidatus Pelagibacter bacterium nBUS_28
ATTAAATCTTCAATCATAGATTTTATTTTTTTTTTAAAAAAAAATAATAAGTTGTTGCAAATTTTTTTATTTAGTTCTAACTGAGATTTCCCTACACATTATGAATAAATCTACAAATATAAATAATTTAAACAGTTTTAAGTCCGAAAACCTCGATTGGAAATTAATTCAGTCAGAAATGAAAAATAAGTTAGGACAAGATGTTTATGAAAGCTGGCTTAAAAAAATCACTTTTGTAGATGAATTTAACAACTATTTATTATTATCTGTACCGACAAGATTTATTAGAGACTGGATTACTTCAAGATATATAGATCAAATTTTACAAATTATACGTTTATATAAAAAAGATATTATTAGAATTGAGTTTAAGATTGATGATAAAAATACTAACCAAAATTTTGAAAATATAAATATTAATGAAAAAGTGCTGGATAGAAGTGAAAATGTTTCATTCATAAAAGACTCTTATCTTCAATATAATCGAATAGATCCAAATAAAAGATTTGATAATTTTATAACCGGTACCAGTAACAAGCTTGCTTATGAAGCGTCATTGAAAGTTTCAGAAAATATATCTCATTATAACCCGCTTTACATTTACGGTGGTGTTGGAATGGGTAAAACCCATCTATTGAATTCAATTGGAATCGAAATAAAAAAAAATAACAAAGTAATGTTCATATCAGCTGAGCGTTTTATGTATCAGTTTGTAAAATCAATCAAAGCTAATGATATGATTAAGTTTAAAGAATATTTCAGAAATACAGATATTTTACTAATTGACGATATTCAATTTATAAGTGGCAAAGAAGCAATGCAGGAAGAATTTTTTCATACATTTAACGCATTATTAGACAAAGGTTCACAAATAATTGTTTCAGCTGATAGGGCTCCAAATAAACTATCTAGAATTCAGGATAGAATTAAATCCAGATTTTCTGGTGGTTTAGTGGTTGATATTCAAAAACCAGATCTTGAACTTAGAAAAAAAATTGTTGTAAATAAAACTGAAGAACTAAATAATCTATACGCAGACCAATTTCATGTGTCAAAAGAAATACAAGATTTTATAAGTAGTGAAATTACAGCAAGCGTTAGAGAGTTGGTCGGAGCAATTAATAGAGTGGTTTCATTCTCTAGAATTTACAATAAAGTTCCAAATCTAGCTGAAACTAAAGTTGTTTTAAAAGATTTGTTAAATTTAGCTGAAAATAAAGTAACAATAGATTTGATCCAAACTACAGTTTGTAAATTTTTTAAAATAAGTAAAAATGAAATGTTGTCTTCAAGAAGATCCAGATATTTAGTTAGACCCAGACAAACTGCTATATATTTAACCAAAATTCTAACATCTAAATCTTTACCTGAAATTGGAAGAGAGTTTTCTAATAGAGATCACACAACTATAATTCATTCAGTTAAAACTATTGAGAAAATTAAAGAAAAAGACCCCGAAATGGTAGATAATATTAATAAACTTAAAAATCAGATATTATATAATAATAAGGATAATGAAATTTAACGTAAACCAACAAGACCTTCAGCAAGCACTAAATTATTGTCAAGGTGTAATTGAAAAAAGAAGCACACTTCCAATACTGTCTAACATTTTATTAGATGCAAATAACTCCAAATTAACAATTACAGCTACAGATTTAGACTTAATATTTATTCACCAACTGAATAATGTTGAAGTTTTAGAAGAAGGCAGAACAACCACAACTTCCTCAATTATGTATGATATTATCCGAAAATTTTCGTCGGGTAAAAAAATAAATTTATCTTTGACAGATATAAGTAAATTACAAGTTGAGTCAGAAAAATCTATTTTTAATTTAAATTGTATTAGTGCATCAGAGTTTCCACTTACAGATGAAAATTTTAATCAAAATGAATTTGTAATTAAATCTAAGCAACTTTTAAAACTATTAAATAAATGTAAATTTTCAGTTTCTAACGATGAAACAAGACATTATTTAAGTGGGATTTATTTCCATCAAACTGAGATTGAAGATAAAAATCATTTAACCGCTGTAGCTACTGATAGTCATCGAATGTCTATTTCAAAAATAAGATTAGATCAAAAAATTGATTTTGATCCAATCATATTGCCAAAAAAAACTATTTTTCAACTATGTTCCTTATTAGAAAATTATGACGGAGATGTTAAGGTATCTAATATCAAGTCAAAAATTAAATTTGAATTAAATGATAGTATTTTAATATCAAAACTTATTGATGGTAAATTTCCTAATTACATCCAAGTAATACCAAAAAATAATCAAAAAAAATTAGAAATAGATTTAAAATTATTTTTAAATTCTGTTGATAGAGTTGCTTCAGTTTCTTTAGATAAAAAAGATGGGGTAAAATTTAATTTATCAAAAGATATATTAGACCTTTCAGTTAACAATACAAATAGTGGTGATGGAAAAGAGACATTAAATGTTAAATTTGATTATGATTTAGAAATAAGTTTCAATTCAAGATATTTAATTGATGTTGCTTCACAATTAGATGGAGAAAGAGTTGAAATATTTTTTAATGACACCGGTTCCCCAGCTTTAATTAAAGATCCAGGAGATTTTGACAGTATATTTGTGGTGATGCCCATGAAGGGCTAATTTAGTAGATTAAGTTCTCCATAAATATCATTTTCTAAAATCTTAATGAATTCTTCTTTGGAGTGACCTGTTATTATTGGTTTTAAGATTGAAATGGTAATTACTTTATTGATACTTTTTTGACCTTTTTTTGGCCAGACATAACCAGAATTAATTGCAACTGGTTGACAAGAAATTTTTAATTCTTCATAGATTCTTGATACACCCTTTTTAAAAGGAGGTCTCTCATCTGGTAAAACTCTTGTGCCCTGTGGAAAGATAATTAAAGGCCTATCAGATTCTTTAATTATTTTTGATATATCTTCAAAAAACCCCAAGTTATCTTTGGTAACTTTATTTCTTTTAATTGATATTGATCCAATTTTTTTTAAATACCAACCAAAAATTGGAATTATAAGTAGTTCCTTTTTTAAAATAAAAACTGGTGAATTAAATATAGTTTGAAGATAAAAGGTTTCAAACATAGATTGATGAGATGCTGCAATAAAGAACTTCTTATTATTTAATATGTTTTCTCTACCTTTAATTATTATCTTTGTATTTAAAAAGAATTTTAGACAAAAACTTGTCCAATAACCCATTAGTTTGCCACCAAATAATACAACTTTTCGAGGAAGGAAAAAAGCAGGTAAAAAAATTAATGAAATAATTATTATTCCAGTAAAAAAGAAAATTGAAAATATAAAGTTTCTAATCATTGTTATCAAAAGCTACATCAAGTCTTTGTGCTTTTGTCTTTTTTTAATAACTTTTATTTTTGATCCTTTTATCAATAGCTCTGTTGGTTTAGGTCTTAAATTATAATTTGAACTTAGTGACATTCCATATGCACCAACATCACACATCACAATAATGTCTTTTTCTTTTAATTTTTGAAATTTGTGCAATGATGTAAACTTGTCTGTACTTTCACAGATAGGACCAACAAATTCATATGTTTTTTTTGAAATTTGATTTGTCTTAATTGAAGGTAATGTTTTGTGATGTGCTCCATATAAGGCTGGTCTCATCAAATCATTCATAGCTGCATCTAGTATAATAAAATCTTTCTTATCGTTTTCTTTAATGTAAATAACTTTAGAAATTAAAAAACCGATATTTCCAACTATAGACCTTCCTGGCTCAAAAATTATTTTTGAGTTATGTTTTTTTAAAAATTTTTTAATTGCAACGTTATATTTACTATAATTTAGTTTTTTACTGTTATCATTATAAGCAATTCCCATTCCACCACCTAAATCAATAAATTTAAATTTATGTTTAGTTTTAGTAATGATTTTATCAACTACATTAAGCATTTTTTCATAGGGCTTATGGTCCAATATTTGACTTCCAATATGAACGCTTAAACATTCTAAACTAACATTTTGTGAGTTTTTGCAATAGTTAATAAGTTCTAAAAATGTTTTTTCATTCACGCCAAATTTATTTTCTTTTTTACCAGTTGAAATTTGACTTAGAGTTTTTGCGTCTGTATTAGGATTAAGTCTGATACCAATTTGTACTTTCTTCTTTTTTATTCTTGCTATTTTATCAATTTCTTTTATTTCACTTTTAGACTCTGCATTTATTAATAATATTTTTTTATCAATAGCATAACTTATTTCATCTGATGTTTTGCCTACACCTGAAAAGACAATTTTTTTTGGGTTAATGCCAGCCTTAAGAGCCATCATAAGTTCCCCCATAGACACTACGTCTGCCCCCAAACCAAATTTTTGAATCTCTTTAATTAAATTTACATTTGTATTTGATTTAATTGCAAAGCAAATTAATGGTGAAAAGGATTTAAAATTCTTTTTAAAATTATTGATATTTTTTTTCAATTCAAGATAAGAGTAACAATAAGACGGGGTACCAAATTTTTTAGCAATATCCTCTATTTTTACTTTATCAATTGTTAGTTTTTTTTTGATGTATTCCATTAAGCCTTATTTTTAAGGAGCATTATATTTTCAACTTTTTGCTCTGGGTCTTTGTACTCAGGATCTCCCTTTTTTCCGCAAGAAGCTAATAAACAACAAACTAGAAAAATAAAGGTAATTTTTTTAATCATTTTGTTTCTTATATTTCATTATCATTTTTTTGATATTATCAAAAGCGGTTCCTCCATAAGATTTTTTTGAATTTACAGAATTCTTTAAATCAAACACTTTTAAAACGTCGTTAGTTAATTTTGGTTCAATTTTTTTTAATTCTTTTAAGCTTAGTTCATTGAGTTTCTTTTTCTTTTTTTCTGCCAAATTAACAACAGACGCTGTTTTTTGATAAGCTTTTCTGAAAGACATTGAGTGATTCTTGACAAGATAATCTGCCAAATCTGTTGCAGTGATATACCCATGATTTGCAAGTTCAATCATTTTTTTTTTGTTAGGGCTAGAATTTTTTAATATTTCATCAAAAATTTTAAGACAGTTGATTAAAGTATCATTAGATTTAAATACAATTTCCTTGTCATCCTGAAGGTCTTTAAAGTAAGATAGTGGTAGCCCTTTCAAAATTGTAAGCATTGAAAATAAATTTCCATAACTACTCCCAGACTTTCCTCTCAAATATTCTAATAAATCAGGGTTTTTCTTTTGAGGCATTATTGATGACCCAGTTACAATTTTGTCTGAGAGGTTGATTAAATTAAAACCATCTGAACTCCAGATAATAAGCTCTTCTGCAATTCTTGAAATATGCATTGAACAAACAGAGACACTATATAAAAAATCTAAAACAAAATCTCTATCAGAGACCGTGTCAATTGAATTGTTTGTTGGTTTTTTAAATCCAAGTTTTTTACTAGTATAATTTCTATCTATATTAAAAGAAGTTCCAGTGAGCGCAGCTACACCCAAGGGATTTTCATCTAAGCTTTCCAAATTGTTTGTGAATCTTTTTTTGTCTCTATTAAACATTTCAACATAAGCCATTAAATAATGAGCAAATGAAATAGCTTGAGCATTTTTGAGGTGCGTAAAACCAGGCATAATAGTATCAATATTTTTATCTGCTAATTTTAATGTACTTTTAATTACTTTATCTAAATTAAGATTTATTTCTTTAGTTGAAGATTTTATCCAAATTTTAAAGTCTGTTATTATCTGATCATTTCTAGATCTTGCTGTGTGAACATAACCTGCTTCTTCACCAATTATTTGAAAAAGTCTTTTTTCTATGTTCATATGAATATCCTCATATTTTTTATTGAACTCAAATTTTTTATTTGAAATTTCTTTTTCTATCTTTGCAAGACCATAAATAATTTTATTTTTAATTTTAAAAGATATTATTTTTTGTTTGAACAACATCTCTACATGAGCAATAGAACCCTGAATATCTTCTTTGTAAAGTCGTTTATCTATATCAATTGAATTTCCAACTTTTTGAAATAAAGATGATGCTTTTTTCTTTATACGAGTATTCCAGATTGCTTGGTTGTTTTTATTTTTTGCCATGATATTTAATTATAACTATTTAACATGAGATTTTTAATATTATTTATTTTTTTGACAACTAATGCCTTTGCTAATGATGTATCTGAAATAAAAAATATTGTCATTCATAAAGACCTAAAAGTCCATGATAACGTAATCTTTTTAGATAAAAATGATAAAAAAATTAATATCAAAGAATTTAATGGAAATTTACTTATATTAAATTTCTGGGCAACTTGGTGTGAACCATGTAAAGAGGAGATGCCATCATTAGATAGACTTCAAGTAAATCAAAATTTGAGTAATTTAAAAATTTTTGCAATCAATATATCTCAAGAAAGTAAAAAAAAAGTTGATAGTTTTTTTGAAGATTTGAATATTAAAAACTTTGATCCATATTTTGATGCACCAACCACTCTAGCAAAAACATTTTCTCTGCGTGGAGTTCCAACTTCAATTCTTATTGATAAAGATGGAAAAGAGTTTGCAAGAATTATGGGCTCAATAGACTTTAATGATCAAATATTTATAAATTGGTTAAAAACTTATAATTAGTTTTTAAAAAAATAAGCAAACCCAACCAGAACAAGTATTGCTACAAATTGAATAAGCACTCTTAGTTGCATTAATTTATTTGAGTATTTTTTGCTGGTCTCACCTCCTTTGAAAAGAGTTCCAATCCCTAAAATTAAAACAATACCTACTGCTATTAAAAGAGTTATAGAAAGGATTTTAACAAAAATTCCTGAAATCATATAAACACTGTAGATTGTTTTAAAAAAATATAAAACATAATTAATTAACTATGACATTTTGCCTTGATTCAATAATAATAAAACCTGAAGAAGGGATGGAGATAAAACATGCTATTATTTTGCTTCATGGATATGGGGGTGATGGGAAAGACATAAGCATGTTAACCTTAAACTGGAAAAGGCATATGCCAAATACAGTTTTTATTTGTCCTAATGGACATGAAACTTGCCCTATAAATCCATCAGGATTTCAATGGTTTGACCTTACCAAAGATGATACGGATTATATACTTGATCAATCAATTAAGGCTGAAGAAAAGATTAAATTATTTATTAATGAGATCAAACAAGAATTTAACCTAAAAAATAATCAGATATGTTTATCAGGTTTTAGCCAAGGTTGTATGATGTCATTAAATGTCGGATTAATATCTGAAGAAAAATTTTCATGTATTGTGGGATTTTCTGGAAAAATAATTAATCAAAATAATTTAAAAACAAGAATTAAAAACTCTACAGATACTTTATTGGTTCATGGTGACGCAGATCAAGTTGTTCCCTCAACACACCTTTTAGAAGCAAAAGATTTTTTAATTAGAAACAATGTTGATGTCGAAACACTTTTGATAAAAAATTGTGATCATCATATTCCTATGAAAGCTTCAAGTACAGCTCTTAATTATATTTTAAAAAAAAATTAACATCTCTTATTATTGATAAAATTGTTTAAGTAAGTTAAAAATGTTTAATGAGTAATTTTATTGAACAAAATGTTTCATTAGAAAAGTGTCCAGCGTTAGTTCTTAATGCTGATTATAGACCATTAAGCTATTATCCTTTATCTTTATGGTCATGGCAGGATACTGTAAAATCTGTTTTTTTAGATAGAGTTATAATTGTAAGTAATTATGACAGAGTCATTAGAAGCCCTTCATTTGATATGCAATTACCAAGTGTTATCGCGTTGAAAGATTATATAATTCCACAAACAAAGCCTAGCTTTACAAGATTTAATGTTTTTTTGAGAGATAAGTTTTCCTGTCAATATTGTGGAAGTGGTGAAGAACTGACCTTTGATCATTTATTACCAAGATCAAAAGGTGGTGAAACTAATTGGGACAATGTTGTAACAGCATGCTCTGCATGTAATGTGAAAAAGGGTGGCAAATTATTAAAAAACTCAGACATGAAGCTTAACCAACACCCTTATCGTCCATCAACTGAGGATTTGCACAAAAATGGTAAAAATTTTCCACCTAATTATCTACATAAAAGTTGGATGGATTATTTATACTGGGATGTTGAATTAGAAGCCTAGATTTTTTCAGAGATATTTATTGCAATTTTTGAACCTGTCTTAATAATTTTGTCTAATAATAAGTAAGGACCTTTTTTTGTAGCACCTTTATCGTAAGCTATATTTTTATGATCAATTTCATCTTGTCTAAATTTTGTAATCTTTTTTTTTAGGTCTTTTTCACTAACATCAAGTTGATTAATTTGATTTAGATAATGTTTATCTATAACCTCTTCAACAGAAGCAGTACAAAGCATAGCAGCTTTTTTCCTAATAATGTTGAGCCAAACCCTAAGCCAACACCTAGTAAATCCCACAATGGCAATAATTTTGTTGGTTTAATTTTTCTTTTTTTAATTTCATTTTCAAAAAACTCACAATGTTCTTTTTCATGTTCTTTCATATCTTCGATAGTTTTTTTAAGATTTTTATCTTTTACAAAAGTATTTAAGGCCAATAGTTGTCCTTCATAAATCTTAACAGCCCCACGTTCTCCTGCATGGTCAACTCTAATAAATTCTTCAACTTTTTTTTTATCAATTTTTGTCATAATTAAAATAAATTTTTCCAGCACCAATAGTAATTAATAAAGATATCAAAATATTATAGTTTGTAAGTGATAATCCAAAAAATTTAAATGTTACATCTTTGCAGCTAACACTTTTTTCTTGTAATTGTTTTAAAATTTCCTCTTTTGATAATAAATTTGATCCACTTTTTAGGTCGCAAACCAATGACTCTTGAATAAAACCTTGTTCAATACCTAGGTGATATAGTGATAGAGCAGTACCAGTTAGAAATATAATTGTGAGCAAAAGTATAAAAAATTTCTCAAATAGAATAAATTTATAATTAAGAAAAACTATTATTATAGCTAACAAGTATGGAATTCTCTCTAATACACAGAGATTACAGGGTTGATGACCAAGAATATATTCAATAAAGAATGCAGATGCTAAAGCAATAATACTAACAAAAAAAATAAACTTTATTAATAAATTTTTACTATTTTTAACCATTAAATTTTAAAACAAAATATACAAATATAAATATTATAACTATTAAAATCCCAATAGCAGTAAACCATTTTGATCCATGATTGTTCATATATTCAGTAAATAATTCTCCAAATTTATAAGATAAAAACGCAACAATAAAAAATCTAAGACTTCTTGAAATTAAACTGACAATTATAAAAACTGGTAGATTGAAAGAAATTAAGCCACTAGCTATTGTAAAGGCTTTATAGGGTAAAGGTGTGAAGCCTGCTAAAAAAAGTATACTTAACCAAGCAAAAAAGCCATCTCCCACTGACATGTTTAATTTTAAATTTGTAACCTTATCCTCATAATTATAAAACTCGATAACATGCATTGCTAAATCGAAAAATAAATAGCCAATTAAATATCCTAAAATACCTCCTAAAACTGAAAATATAGATGCTATTAAAAATATTTTCATAAACTCTTTTTTTTTAGCAATAACCATTGGAATAATCATTACATCTGGTGGTATTGGAAAAAATGAACTTTCAATAAAAGATACAAGACCTAAATAAAAATTTGAACTTTTATGTGCAGCTAGATTTAAACATTTTTTGTAAAGTGTTTGAAACATTTTTTGGTTTTAATATAAATTTAGTTCTTATACTATTTAAATATAATTAATTGGATATAATGGGCGAATGGCGGAACTGGTAGACGCGCACGACTCAAAATCGTGTTTCGCAAGAAGTGAGAGTTCGATTCTCTCTTCGCCCACCAGAAAAATATGGATTTAGATAACTTAAACAACTTAATTGAATTATTTTCTCATCAAGCAGAAAAACAAAATAAAAAAAGCATTTTTTTACAATGGTTAAATCAAAATAATAAAAAAACATACACTTGGGAAGAAACACAAAAAAATATTTTAAAATTATCAAAAATAATTAAAGAAAGTATAAAAGAAGGTGATAGATGCCTCTTAGTTTCAGAAAACAGACCAGAATGGTTTGTCTCAGATATGGCAATAATGTTATCAGGTGGAATTACTGTTCCTGCATATACCACATACACAGAAGAGGATTATAAGTATTTAATTGAAGATTGTGAACCTAGCCTCGTAATAGTCTCCAATAATGAGATGCTAAAAAAATTAAGCAATACAATTAATGAAAAAAAATTTATTAAAAAAGTTATAACATTAGATGAAGTTAATAAAGTAATTCATAATTTAGATATAATAAATAGAGATAAGTATTTAGACTTTAATATCATATTAAATAATGACTTATCAGAAGAAGATAAAATTAAAAATGACAAATTAAAAAGAACTTCTCCTGCTTGTATAATCTATACATCTGGAACTGGTGGAAATCCTAAGGGTGTAATTTTAAGTCATGGTGGAATTTTAAATAATCTTGTAGGAGCTTGTGAAATTATGAAACCATTGTTTAGCACCAGACCTATATTTTTAACTTGGCTTCCTCTATCTCATTCCTATGAACACTGTGTACAATTTGCCCAAATAGCTGTGGGGGCAAAAGTATTTTATGCAGAAAAAATAGAAAAACTTTTAGAAAATATATCTGAAGCAAAACCGACAATTATGACAGCTGTTCCTAGATTTTATCAAAATCTTTATAATAAAATTAATATTAATTTAAAAAAACAAACTGGTTTCAAAGTAAAATTAATTGAAGCAACCCTTCAATTAGGTAAAAAAAAATTATTAAATCAAAAAATGACTTTTTCTGAAAAATTACTCAATTTTATGGTTGAGATATTAGTTCGAAAAAAAATAAAAAAACAGTTTGGTGGAAAGTTAAAAGCTTTTGTTTCTGGTGGAGGTGCATTAGATAAAGAAATAGGAGAATTTTTAAATTCTGTAGGACTTCCTACACTACAGGGTTATGGTTTAACTGAAACGTCTCCAGTAGTAAGTTGTAATCCTATAGACAAAATAAAAGTAGAAACTGTTGGTCCACCTTTTAAAGGAAACCAAGTTAAAATTGCTAATGATGGAGAAATTTTGGTCAAAGGTGAAAATGTGATGTTGGGGTACTGGAACAAGAAAAAGGAAACCGATGAAGTAATTATTGATGGATGGCTTCATACAGGGGACATTGGACAAATAGATCCTGAGGATGGTTATTTAAAAATTACTGATAGAAAAAAAGATATTATAGTAAGCGCAGGTGGAGATAATATTTCACCAGCTAAAATTGAAAATATAATTACTAATGAGCCAGAAATTGATCAATGCATGGTTTATGGTGATAAAAAAAATTTTTTGGTTGCTTTAATAGTACCCAATAAAAATTTTTTAAAAGAAAAAGAAAAAATTAATAATGTAATTGAAAAAATAAATAAAAAATTAACTTTATTAGAGAAAATAAAAAGAATTCAATTAATAGATGAAAATTTTTCTATAGAAAATGGTTTAATGACTCCAACAATGAAAGTGAAAAGAAAAAAAGTTACTGAAAAATATAAAATTCAATTAGAAAAACTTTATTAAGTTGTATTAAAAAATTTGATCATTATCCGCATAAATATTCACTTAATTAATAAAAAAAATTTAATAACAAAATAAAAATAAAATAATTTTTTTAAAAATTTACTTTTTAATTAAAGAATTGACATCACTTGCATAAAAAAATAAAAATATATTAATAGCGAATCAACTTGATTCGTTTAACTTAACTAGGGAGCTAAAGATGCCTAAGAAAAGAAAAAAGCTGCTAAAAAAACTAAGAAAAAAGCAGCAAAGAAAACTAAGAAAAAAGCTAAAAAGGCTAAAAAGGCTAAAAAAAGAAAAAGATAGTAACTTACTAATCTTTACTAAAAACGCTTCTCATTACAAATTGTATGAGAGGCGTTTTTTTTATTCGTCTAAATTTTCGTCTGAGTCAGTAATAGGCTCTTCAACAGGTAATTCTGTTGTAGTTGATTTTGGTACAGAAGCTACTGGTTGAGTTTGAACAGCTAAGTTTCTTTTCAAAGCTTTATCAAGCTTCTTTTGTGTATCTTCTAATGATACATTCAAAACAATCTGGAACTCAGATAAAATTCTCTCATAAGCTTTTTCAAATAATTGTCTTTCACTATAAGATTGGTCAACCATAAGATCATCACCTTTATTCAAATCTCTTACTACTTCTGCTAATTCATAAATTTTACCTGAAGAGATTTTAGCCTCATATTCTTGTGCTCTTCTGCTCCACATAGATCTTTTTATTTTTGGCTTACTTTTTAAAATAGAAATACATTTATTCACTTGATTGATTGTTGCTAAAGGTCTTAAATGAGATTGTTTATTCACTGGAACCATTCCATTAGCTTTATCTTTTTCAAATTTGATAATGTAAGTTTCAACATCAATCCCACCTATATTAATTTTTTTAAACTCAGTAATTTGACCAACACCATGTTTTGGGTAAACAACATGATCTTTTATTTTATATTCTCTTTTTTCAGTTTCTTGTTTTTTAACTTTTTTAATTTCAGGTTTTACTTCATTACTTTTAGAAATTCTTAAATTATCAACTTTTGTTTCCTCTTTTGGTTCAGAGACTTTTATAGCTTTTTTTGATTTAATTAGTTTTGGACTAATTTTTTTTGTTACTTTTTTTATCTTTTTAGCAACAACCTTTTTGGCTTTCTTAACTTTATCTTTGGTTACTTTTTTTGTCTTAACAACTTTTTTGACAATAACTTTTTTTTTCACTTTTTTTTCAGGTTTAGATTTAAAGATTTTCTTTAAAATATTTTTCGTACTTATTTTGCTCATTCTTAAATTCTTCATGATCCGTTGGAGGATCTTTTTTTTCACTTATGTTGGGCCAGATTTCAGAATATTTTTTGTTGATTTCTAACCATTGTTCGCTCCCAGGTTCAGTATCAGCTTTAATGGCATCTACTGGACACTCGGGCTCACAAACGCCACAATCTATACACTCATCCGGTTTAATTACAAGCATATTTTTGCCTTCATAAAAACAATCCACTGGGCAAACATCAACACAGTCAGTCAATTTACATTTAATACATTTATCATTAACAATATATGTCATTATAATTTTTGTTTTTTAATTTTATCTTTAATATCGCCCATCGTTGAACTGTCAATGTAAAGTAAGCCTGCTAAACGTCTCATTAAATTTGTTTCATAAATATCAGCTTCATTATTTGAATAAATAATAGACCATAGGGCCTCTATAATTTTAATTTTGTCATTTTCAGGTAAATTTTTCACCTCTTTTGTAAAATCTAAAATTTGATTTGAATTTTCTTCAATAGATTTAGCATCTATAATTATTTGAGTTATAGTTTCTTTTTTAGCACCCAACTCTAAGAGAGTTTTTTTAATAATTTCTTCTTCTTTTTCAGTATAGTTTTCATCAATTTTAGCTGCATAAATTAAAAGCGCACATGTTTTAACTAAAAAGTTTTTATCAGTTTTAGTGGAATTTTTTTTAAAAAACATCAAATTTAACCGAGGTTTAAATTTTTTAAAATTTTAAATGGATTTTCATTTGAAACTTTTTTTATTGGTTCTTTTTTAAATTTTTTAATGGGATTATATTTAAAATAAGTTTCATCATCTTTATCAAATATTTTATAATTCATTTTCTGTAAAAGCTTTTTAAAATTATCTTTACTACAGCCTAATAAATTTAGCATTTCAGGAATAATTTTAATTTCTTTATTTTCTTTTGAGTTTGTTGAATTTATAATAAGCATAAATAACCTCTCTAGGATGTCAATCCTTACAAATAAAGTGTCAAATTTTTCAAAGCCACACAAAAGCATAAAATTTTTATTTTTATGTTCTTTATCATCTAAGAAATTCAAACCAAATGTAGGTGGCTGAACGTTATAATATTTTTGATGAAAATTTTTCCACAATAACGTTCTTAATGATACAGCTTCAGGTTTGATTAATTGATATAAAAATACATGATATCTTCCAAATTTTACACCTAAGTCTCTTAAAATTTTTCTCTCATTTTGACCAAGAGATTTTAGATATTCAGACACCTGCTCTCTTTTTAATACACCATTATTTTCATAAAGTTGATACGCCAAAGCTTTGATTGATGAATTTTTATCTTTAAGATTTTTTAGATCAACTAAACTTTTTAGAACCAAGTTAATTTTATCTTGTATCCATTTACCAATATATTCACTAAGTTTCTGTTTTTGAATAGGTTCTATAATATCATCAACTATTAGATCAAAATGTGGATTTAAATAATCATTACCTGGAGATAATTTAGCAATAGGGAAATCATTCCAATAAATTTTAAAATCATTATTTAATTCAATTAAACCTGTATCAACAATAGTTTGAATTCTTTTTTCTAACTCAGGCCCAATGGTTTGTCTTGCAGCTTTTTAATGACTTGATGTCTGTCTCCAATGCTCCTTTTTTTAGATCTAGTGCTAATTTAAGTCCATTTATTTTACCAATAAATTGTTCATCTATTAGCACGTCGTTATTTTCAAGTATTTTTGTTTTGAATTCCATGTCTTGTTTGAGGCCTCTTGCTAGAACACTTGCTCTTTTGTCAATAAATGTTTTGGTAAGTTCTTCATGAAGTCTGTCTGAAAGTCTATCTTCTAGATGTTTTGTTTTCTCAATCCAATAGTCTTGATTTTCTGTCCAATTATTTTTATTTGAAACATAAGACCAAGTTCTAACATTTGCAATTCTATTTGATAAAGAATCTACATTTCCCTCTAATTTATCAAGTTTTATTAGCTGTAATCTCATAAATTCATCTGTAATTTGCTGTTTTCCACTACTTAAATATTTAAATACATTGCCAATTACCTCATAGTGGTTGCCATATGTCTTCTTTACAAAATCTGGTATCTGACAACATTCCCATAAAAGACTAAGCAATTTTTTATCAAAATCCAAATTTATAAGACTTTTATCTTTTAAAAAATATTTAAGGGCTTTTTCATCTTCACATTCATGAATTTTACGTAACCACCCCATCTGGGGCTTTTCCTCTAAAGACTTAATTAAATTAAAAGGATTATTAAAATTCAAATTTGAGTTTCTCCAAAATAAAGTTCTAATTTCTTCAAATTTGTGTCCCTCTATTAATTCCACATCCTCAGCTGTAATTTCTTTACAATCACCTGTAATTCCAAAACTTCCATCATTTAAATATCTTCCAGCCCTACCAGCGATTTGTCCTATTTCAGATAAATTTAATTTTCTTAATTTTTTTCCATCGAATTTTTTAAGGTTAGAAAAAAAAACATAATCTAAGTCCATATTTATGCCCATTCCTATAGCATCAGTTGCTACTAAAAAATCTACATCCCCTGACTGATAAAGTTCTACTTGAGAGTTTCTAGTCTTTGGACTTAATGAACCCATTACAATTGCAGCCCCGCCTTTTTGTCTTCTAATTAATTCAGCTATTGCATAAACTTCCTCTGCTGAAAAAGCTATTATTGCTGTTTTTCTATTAATTCTTGAAATTTTTTTATGACCTGTGTATGATAATTTAGACAATCTCTCTCTATTTATAAATTCAATATCGCCGTCTAATTTTGAAATTATATTTTTAATAGTATTTGAGCCCATCAGCATAGTAAGTTTTTCACCTCTCATGTTTAAAAGTCTATCTGTAAAAATATGACCTCTTTCATGATCTGCACACATCTGAATTTCATCAACACCAACAAAATCTAAATGTTTATCAATTGGCATAGATTCAACTGTGCACAAAAAATACTTAGCATTGGTTGGAATAATTTTTTCCTCACCTGTTATTAAGGCAACTTTATCTACACTAATTTTTTTTATAACTTTGTCATAAACTTCTCTAGCTAATAACCTTAAAGGAAAGCCAATCATACCTGACTCAAATGAAAGCATTGTTTCAATAGCAAGGTGGGTTTTACCTGTATTAGTAGGTCCGAGAACAGCAGTAATTTTATGTTTAGTCATTTCTACCTTTAGTGTACTTTTTTTTTTACCTACCAGATATTGTTGGTGTTAAAGAACAAAAATAGACTAAAACATGACCGAATCGGAGGGTAAAAAGTTCTCATTTTGCTATTAACTTTTCTTAGATTACCATAATTAAGAATAATTCTATAATAGTTATTTAAAAATTAAAAATGTTAAAAAATTTAGTTAAAGATTTAAAACCATCATCGACTTTGCTGATTAACGAAACTTCTCGAAAATTAGAAGAGCAAGGAAAAAAAATATATAAATTTGGTTTTGGCCAATCCCCATTTAAAGTTCCTGAAGATGTGGTTGGAGAGCTTAAAGATAATGCACATCAAAATAAATATTTGCCAATGCAAGGCCTTTCCGAATTAAGAAATGCTGTTGCAAAATATACATCTAAAAAAAAAAATTATGATTATAAGTCTGAAAATGTAATTATCGGACCTGGTTCAAAAGAACTAATGTTTTTATTACATGTTATATTTGATGGAGAAATAATATTACCTGCTCCTAGTTGGGTTTCTTATGCTCCACAGGCAATATTAGGCAGAAATAAAGTACAAATATTACAAACGAAACAGGAAAATAATTGGTTTCCGACTGCTTTAGAAATTGAAGAAATTATCTTAAGAGATAAAAATAAAAATTATTTGTTATTTTTAAATTCACCAAACAATCCATCTGGTCAAATTTGTGAAAATTTAGAGGAAATAGCAAGTATTGCTGAAAAATATAATCTAATTATTTTGTCTGATGAAATATATTCTGAATTAAGTTTTAAAGATAATTATCAATCTATTTCAAGTTTTTGTCCTGAAAAAACAATTATAAGTACTGGATTAAGTAAATGGTGTGGAGCTGGAGGATGGAGATTGGGTTATTTTTTAGTACCAGACTCATTAAGGGAAATTAAAGATATGATAAATGTATTAGCAAGTGAAACTTTTTCAGCTGTTAGTGCTCCAATTCAATATGCAGCAATTAAAGCATATGAAAATGATCATTCAGAATATATTAATAAATCTAGAAATATATTATATGCAGTTGGAAATTATGTTTATGAAAATTTAAAATCAAATAAAGTTCTAATTAATAAACCCCAGGGTGGATTTTATTTAATGCCAGAGTTTTTAAATAAAAAATTTAATTCATCATCAGAAATGTGTGACAGTATATTGAATGATACAGGTGTTGCTTTGTTGCCAGGAATCGATTTTGGTTTTGAGGAAACAAAAATGTTAGCAAGATTAAGCTTCACTGATTTTGATGGTCAAGAATTTATGAACAAAATTGAAGATAATCAAAAAATTGACAATGATCATATCGTGAATTTTGCACCTAAAATTATCGAGGGTGTTGATAAGTTAAAAAAATGGTCAGAATCACTATAAAATCTGTCTATACATATCCAATTAATTACTGTTAAAATTAACATATATAAATAACGATATGGAGAGAGAAAAAATGAAAAAAATAATTACATCTCTATCGAGTGCTTTATTGATACTAGCTGCATCTTTATCTTTAACTGGTGTTGCAAAATCAGCAGAGTTTTTCACGATAGGAACTGGTGGACCTACTGGAGTTTATTTCCAAACGGGTAACGCTATTTGTAAAATGTTACATAAATCTGCAATAAGTGCTGAACACGGAAGAAAAAAAGGTTCCGCAAAAGCATATAGATGCACAGCTCCATCAACTGGTGGATCAAACTATAATATTGGTCAAATTGCAGCTGATGAATTTCAATTTGGTGTTGCACAATCTGACTGGCAATATCATGCAGTTAATGGAACTAGCAAATGGGAAGGAAAACAGTTTAGCGGATTAAGAGCTGTATTCTCAGTTCATAATGAACCTTTTCAAATTTGGGCAAGAAAAAAAGCAAAAATTAAAGATTTTGCTGGTTTGAAAGGAAAAGTAGTAAACATTGGTAATCCGGGTTCAGGTCAAAGAGGAACTATGGAAGAGTTAATGAAAGCAATGGGTGTAGATAATAGCTATTTTAAATCTACTACTGAGCTTACTTCATCAGAACAAGTAAAAGCTTTGTGTGATGGTAAAATTGATGCTTTTGGTTATTCTGTAGGATTTCCTAATGGAGCCATGGAGCAAGCTGCCACTTGTGCTGCTAAAGCTTCACCAATCAACTTAACAGGACCTGAAGTTCAAGGTTTAATAGATGGTGCTGATTATTATGCACAAGCTGTAATTCCTAAAGGCACTTATACAAAACAGAAAAAAGATGCAACTACATTTGGTGTAAAAGCTACTGTAGTAACAAGCGCATATGTTTCTGACGATTTAGTATATCAAGTAGTAAAAGCTGTTTTTGAAAATTTTGATGATTTTAAAAAGCAACATCCTGCCTTTGGATTTTTGGAAAAGAAAAACATGATTAAAGATGGTTTATCTGCTCCGCTACATCCAGGTGCAATTAAATACTACAAAGAAGCTGGATTAATGTAATCCAAATTTTAAATTAAATTAAAAGGCCTGATTTTTAATCGGGCCTTTTTTTTATAATGGGGTATCATCTTTATTATGAGTGAAAGCATCAGTGAAAAAGTAAAAGATAAAATTAATGAGGATTTGTCTCCAACAAAAAATCTTACAGGTTTACATTTAAAGATTGTTGCAGCAATTGCAATTATTTGGTCATTATTTCAGCTTTGGTATGCATCTCCATTTCCTTTTATTTTTAATTTTGGAATGTTTAAAGGATTACCAGCAAGAGCTATTCACCTCGGTTTTGCATTAACTTTAGCATTTTTAATTTACCCAATTTCTAAAGAAAAAAAAATTTCTGTGTTTGATATTTTAATAAGCTTTATTGGAGCTTTTTCTTGTTTATACATATATTTTTTTTATGATCAGTTAGTTGATCGTGGAGGTGTTTTATTAAGTATTGTAATAGGAGATAGTTTTGAATTACCTATAGAGTTAATCATTGGTAGCTTTGGCATCATAATTTTACTTGAAGCAACAAGAAGATCAATAGGCTTACCATTAGTAATAATTGCAGTTTGTTTTTTATTGTTTTCATATTTTGGAAGGTATGCACCTGAAATAATTTCGCATGGTGGACTTTCACTTAATAGATTGGTTGGTTTTCAATGGTTAGATCAGGAAGCTATATTTGGAATTCCAATAGGAGTTTCAGTAGATTTTATTTTTTTATTTGTATTATTTGGTGCTCTTTTAGAAACAGCTGGTGGAGGAAAATATTTCTTAGACTTAGCATTTGCAATGGTTGGTAAAATGAGAGGGGGCCCAGCGAAAGCTGCAATACTAGGTTCTGGAATGACAGGTTTAATATCAGGATCTTCAATTGCAAACACTGTTACTACTGGAACCTTTACAATTCCAATTATGAAAAAAACTGGATTTTCAAAAGAAAAAGCAGGAGCTATTGAGGTTTCATCTTCTGTTAATGGCCAGATAATGCCACCAGTTATGGGTGCTGCAGCATTTGTTATGGCTAGCTTTATTGGCGTTACTTATTTTGAAGTTGTAAAACATGCCTTTTTACCAGCAGTAATTTCTTATATTGCACTATTTTATATATCGCATCTTGAGGCTTTAAAATTAAATTTAAAAGGAATGGATGATGCAGATGTTCCAAATTTGAAAAAAACATTTTTATCAGGACTTCACTTCTTAATTCCAATTTTTGTCTTAATTTATATGTTAGTTTACTTAAGGTATACTGCGTCTTATTCTATTTTTTATGCTACCGTATCTTTGATCCTAGTCAATTTAGTTTATTTGCTTATCAAAAATTCTTTTTCTAAAGACTCTTTAAAAATATGGTTTAATCAAACTATCGTTGGTTTTGAAAAAGGGGCCTTAAATATGGTAGGTGTTGGTATAGCCATAGCAACAGCCGGAATAATAGTTGGAGCTGTTGGATCAACAGGATTAAGCACAAATTTAATCATAGTTATAGAGTCTATTGCTAAAGATAATGTCACAATATTATTATTTTTGACAATAATATTATGTTTATTGTTAGGAATGGGATTGCCAACAACTGCAAATTATGTAGTTGTTGCATCATTAATGGCAACTGTTTTGGTGGATGTCGGAAATGCGTCTGGATTTATTTTTCCTTTAATAGCAGTTCACTTATTTGTTTTTTATTTTGGATTAATGGCTGATGTTACTCCACCAGTTGGGTTAGCTTCTTATGCGGCAGCCGCTATTTCTGGAGGTGATCCACTTAAAACAGGACTGCAAGCTTTTTGGTATAGTTTAAGAACAGGTATTCTTCCAATTGTATTTTTATTTAATCACGAGCTTCTTTTGATTGGAATAGAAAATATTTGGCATGCATTAATTGTAATAACAACTTCTTTGGCAGGAATATTAGTATTTACATCAGCAACTCAAGGTTGGTTTTTTAATAAACTGAAATGGCATGAGATAATTATTTTTTTGATGATATCTATTTCATTGCTCTCACCAGAGTTTGTTCTTAATAAATTTTATCCAAAATACAATTACCAAGATATTAACAACATTAATTCAGTTATTTTAGATCCAAAAAAAGAAGTACGTTTTAAAATTACTAGACCAAGTCCTTATGGCGAAAGGTATAAATTATTTGTGATTGATAAAAATTCTTTTGAAGAAGACTACAAACTTGAAGATTATGGAATTAGTTTAGTGAAAGAAAAAAATAAAATTATTGTTAATAATCTAAAATGGAATGGCCGAGCTAAAAAAAGTGGCTTTGAAATGGGTGATTATATAAGTGAATTCAAGATTGAAAATTCGAACAGGCCTAGCAAGTTATTTGTTTATCCAATAGCTATTTTATTTTTTTTAATTTTTGGATACTTGAATTATAGAAGAAAAGAATAATTAACCACCTGGGCCTAAGTTCGAGGGTTTAACTTTTAAAATTTTCCAAACACCTGAAGCAGAGGTAATAATTTTGTCATTACATCTCAATTCACAAAATAAAAATATAAGTGTGTTTGTTTTTTTAAGTATTTTGGTAAATCCTGTTATTTCATCACCTACTCTAGATGCTCCAATAAATTTTAAATCCAACGAAATCGTAACACATGGTGAATTACCGCTAGCTCTATGAGCAGCAGTGCCTGCTCCAGCATCAATTAATGCTGACAAATAACCCCCGTGAGTTATGTTGGCAGCATTTAAATGATTTTCATTAATTGTTGATTTAAATTCATACTCAGTTTCGGACACTGTTCTAAATAAAACACCTCCATTGTGTTTCATAAATCCAGGTTTAATACTTATTTGTTCGAACTCTTTGCTCATATTTTTTTATAATACAAAAGTTAAGATTAATAAAATTATTAAAACAATTATAAAAAAATATATAACTGATTTTTGTAATGATGCTTTTAAAAGCCAATCTAGCATTTTAGTTTCCTTTTTGGTGGACCGCCCAGAACTCGAATCTGGAATCTCCCGGTTCGTAGCCGAGCGCCTTATCCAATTTGGCCAGCGGTCCTCATTTAATAATTATTTCCATATATCAAAGTTTTTGATGTAATTTAACTTATAAAATATTATGTTTAGTCATTAATGAGTAAAAAATTAGATGATGTTGTAATTACATCTGCTTTGAGAACACCAATTGGAACATATAAAGGTTCTTTAAAAGATGTGAGTGCTGATAAATTAGGTGCTCTGGTAATCAAAGAAGTTATACACAAATCTAATTTGAAGCCTGATCAAATTGATGAAGTAATTATGGGCCATGTACTTACTTCTGGTCTAGGTCAAAATCCTGCAAGACAAGCATCTATACACGCTGGTATTCCAGTATCAAAACCAGCACATATTATAAATCAAGTATGTGGATCAGGTTTAAGATCTATAGTTTCTGGATTTCAATCAATTAAATTAGAAGAAAATAAAATTATTGTTTCAGGTGGTCAAGAAAATATGTCAAGAGCGCCACACTCTTTGTTTTACAGAGAAAATAAAAAATTAGATGAATCTAAATTGGTAGATACAATGATCAATGATGGTTTAACAGACTCATTTAACCATTATCACATGGGTGTAACAGCAGAAAATGTTGCAGAAAAATTTGAAATATCTAGAGATGAACAAGATAACTTTGCATTAAATTCTCAAAAAAAAACTCAAGACGCTGCAGGCAAAAAAAAATTTAGAGACGAAATAATTAAATTACAAATTAACAATAAAGAAAATGTGATATTTGATAACGATGAACATCCTAGGAATAATTTAACAATAGATGACTTAAAAAAATTAAAAACTGTTTTTAAAGAAAATGGAACTGTTACTCCAGGAAATTCATCGGGCATAAATGACGGTGCAGCTGCAACAGTGCTTATGACAAGAAAGCAAGCAGAGCTTAAATCCATAGAACCATTAGTCAAAGTAGTTTCATGGGCGTCATGTGGTGTTGAGCCTTCTTTGATGGGTTTAGGCCCTATTCCTGCAGTTAAAGAAGCACTAAATAAAGCTGATTGGAATATTAACGATGTTGATTTATTTGAAATAAATGAAGCCTTTGCCGCTCAAAGTATAGCTGTGATAAAAGAACTAAAAATTCCTGTTGAAAAAGTTAATGTAAATGGTGGTGCAATTGCTTTAGGTCATCCAATTGGTGCATCAGGAACTAGAATATTAGTTACTCTAATACACGAAATGATAAAGCAAAACAAAAGCAAAGGTTGTGCTGCATTATGTATTGGGGGTGGCATGGGTGTAGCCATGTGTGCTGAAAGAAATTAAATACTTAACTTTTGTACAATTTTTTTACAGAAATTCATAAAAAAGCCAAATAACGCATCAAAATAAACTTAATTATAATATTAATAGGTATATAAAACATTTTAATAAAATGAATGAAAAATTATTTGTTCCAGATATTGGAGATTTTGAAGAAGTTGAAGTTATAGAGGTTTTAGCAAAACAGGGCGATCAATTAAATATTAATGACCCAGTAATTACAATTGAGAGTGATAAATCAAGCGTTGAAATTCCCTCTACTCTAGCAGGTAAGATTGAAAAAGTTGAAGTTAAAGTTGGAGATAAGGTTTCAAAAGGAGATTTAATCTTAAATATTGCTTCTTTAGCAGAAAATAAAAAAGAAAATCCAATTCCAAAAGATACCGAAAGTATTATTAAGCAAGCCGAAGCAGCTATGGCAGAACAAAAGAATGAGACTAAAGTTGCTCATCAACCTGCTCAAAAGAAAGAACAATCAACTATTCAAGTTACAAATGGTAAAGATACAGATCCTTTAGAAACACAAGATTGGTTAGAATCTTTGTCAGCAGTTATTTCAAAAGATGGAAATCAAAGAGCTCATTTTTTAATTAAAGAATTGATTAACAAAGCGTATCGTGAGGGTGCAAATATTCCTTATACTCAAAATACACCCTATATAAATACAATCCCTCCAGAAGCAGAAGTTAAATCAAATGGAGATCAAAATATTGAGAGACGAATTAGATCTTTAATTAGATGGAATGCAGCTGCAATGGTAGTTAGAGCGAATAAAAAATTTCCAGAATTAGGTGGACACATAGGTACATTTGCTTCTGCTGCAACATTATATGATGTTGGAATGAATCATTTTTGGAGAGCGAAAAACAATAAATTTGGTGGAGATTTAGTTTATTTTCAAGGTCACAGTGCTCCAGGAATGTATGCTAGAGCATTCTTAGAGGGAAGATTAAATGAAAAACAATTGGATAGTTTCAGACAAGAAGTAAATTCTGGTGGACTTTCTTCATATCCACATCCTTGGTTAATGCCCAAGTTTTGGCAATTTCCAACTGTTTCTATGGGTTTAGGTCCCATGCTTGCAATTTATCAAGCAAGATACATGAAGTATTTAATTAATAGAGGTCTAATTAAAGACGAGGGCCGAAAAGTTTGGGCATTTTTAGGTGATGGAGAAATGGATGAACCTGAGTCAATGGGTGCTATCGGACTAGCAGCAAGAGAAAAGTTAGATAATTTAATATTTGTAGTTAATTGTAATCTCCAAAGGCTTGACGGACCCGTAAGAGGAAATGGAAAAATTATTCAAGAATTAGAAGGAAGTTTCCGAGGAGCTGGCTGGAATGTGATTAAAGTAATTTGGGGTTCTTATTGGGACTCGTTGATAGCAAATGATAAAACTGGTCATTTAGTAAAAATAATGAATGAAACAGTTGATGGAGAATACCAAGCGATGAAAGCAAGGGACGGCGCTTATGTTAGAGAAAAATTTTTTGGTAAATATCCTGAAACACAAGAATTAGTATCAAGCTTATCAGATAGAGATATTTGGAGATTAAATAGAGGTGGTCATGATCCACACAAGGTATATGCGGCTTATGACAAAGCTACAAAAAATCAAGGAAGTCCTACTGTAATTATAGCAAAGACTATTAAGGGTTATGGGATGGGTAAGACAGGTGAAAGTGTGAACACTACCCACCAAACAAAAAAATTAGATGTTGATGATTTACTATACTACAGAGATAGATTTGATGTTCCTTTAACTGATGAACAAGTTAGAAATATTGAATATTTTAAACCTGATGAAAAATCTCCTGAAATTAAATATTTAAAAGAAAGAAGATTAAATTTAGGTGGCTATCTACCTGAAAGAACAACTTACGCAAAACCAATTAAGGCACCATCAAAAGATATCTTTGATTTCATGAAAGTTTCAACTGGTGAAAAAGAAATGTCAACAACAATGGCAATGGTTAGAATGTTTACCAACCTACTTAGAGACAAAAATATTTCACCAAGATTGGTTCCTATAATTCCTGATGAAGCAAGAACATTTGGAATGGAAGGTTTTTTTCAAAAAATAGGTATTTATGCTCATGAAGGTCAAAAATATGAGCCAGAAGATGCCGCACAATTAAGTTCTTACCGAGAGGATAAGAGTGGCCAGGTGTTAGAAGAAGGAATTAATGAAGCTGGTGCAATGTCTTCTTGGATTGCAGCTGCTACAGCATATACAAATCACGACATAGAAATGATTCCAATTTATATTTTTTATTCTATGTTTGGTTTTCAAAGGATTGGTGATTTGGCGTGGGCTGCTGGGGATAGCCAGGCAAGAGGATTTTTAATTGGAGCTACTGCAGGAAGAACTACTTTAGCTGGAGAAGGACTTCAGCACCAAGATGGCCACAGCCACTTAATAGCTTCTACGATACCAAATTGTGTAACTTATGATCCAACTTTTCATTACGAGCTAGCAGTAATTTTTAGAGAAGGTTTGAGAAGAATGCATGAAAAAAAAGAAAACGTTTTTTATTATATTACTACAATGAATGAAAATTATTCTCATCCAGAAATGCCAAAAGATAAAAATTGTGAAGAAGGTATTTTGAAAGGAATGTATAAGATTAAAGAATTTAATAAGTTTAAGAAAACAAAAATTCAGCTTTTAGGATCAGGTACAATTCTTAGAGAAATGATGGCTGCAGCAGAAGTTCTTCAAAATGAATATGAAATTGATAGTGAAATTTGGAGTGTAACAAGTTTTAATGAATTAAGAAAAGATGGAATGGAAGTTGAAAGATATAATCTTTTAAACCCTGATAAAGAACAAAAAACCTCATTTGTTGAAAAATGTTTGGGAAAAACCGAAGGCCCAATCATGGCTGCATCAGATTATATGAGAATGAATTCAGATCAAATAAGACCTTATACAAATAAAAGTTTTTATTCTTTAGGAACAGATGGATTTGGTAGAAGTGATACTAGAAAAAATCTAAGAAAATTTTTTGAGGTAGATAAAGAGCATTTAGTTGCTTACAGCTTAAGTATTTTGGCTAAAGAACAATTAATAGCTTCAAAATATGCAAATGAAGCAATAAAAAAATATAAAATTGATGGTGAAAAACCAATGCCTACTAAATTGTAATGTCAGAAACTGAAATTAAAGTACCAAATATTGGAGATTTTAAGGATGTTGAAGTAATAGAAATTCTAGTTTCCGAGGGTCAAATTCTTCAAAAAAATGATCCTATAATTACAATTGAAAGTGATAAATCCAGCGTAGAAATCCCATCTAACTTTGAGGGTAAGGTTAAATCTTTAAAAACAAAAGTAGGAGATAAAATTTCCGAAGGTGATTTGATATTAATTTTAGAGGAAATATCTACAAAAAAAGAAAATACTGAAGAAAAGCCAAATATTGAAAAAGAGTTTAAAAAAATTAAAGTAATAAAACCCGAGATAGAACAAGCTTCAATTAATCAAGTTAAAAGTTTATCCAATGAAATATCATCTGCAAGCCCAAAAGCTCGCAAATTTGCAAGAGAACTTGGAGTAGATATTACTCAAGTTGCAGGAAGTGAAAAAGATGGAAGAGTTATTGAGGATGATATTAAAAAATTTGTTTCATCCACAACAAAAAATATTAATGAAATTAAAGAAGATAAAATTAAAAAAATCAAAAATGAATTTGAACATTCTGATTTTGGAGAAATTGAAATTAAAGATATTCCAAGAGTAAAAAAATTATCTTCGGTTTATTTAACCAATTCTTGGACGACTATACCACATGTCACAAATCATGATGAAGCAGATATAACAGAAATGGAAAACTTTAGAAGTTCTTTGACAGATATGTATACTGGAGAGAAAATCAAAATAACTCCTTTGGCATTTATAATTAAAGCTTTAGTAGCGTCTTTAAAAAAATTCCCGAGTTTTAATTCTTCCATAGATGAAATTGAAACTGGAAAAATGACATTTAAAAAATATTTTCATATTGGAATTGCAGTTGATACACCTAATGGTTTAATGGTTCCTAAAATTAGAAATGCTGACAACAAAAAAATTTCACTGCTTAGCATAGAATTAAAAGAAGTAAGTGAACTTTGTAGAAATCTAAAAATTGATAAAAAAGAATTATTTGGCGGGTCTATGACCATAACCAGTTTAGGTGGAATAGGAGGTTCGTTTTTTACTCCAATTATAAATTTTCCAGAAGTTGCAATCTTGGGAGTGGGTAAGTCTCAAAAAAAACAAATATTTATTAACGGAAAGTTTCAAACAAGAACCATGTTGCCTATATCTTTGTCCTATGATCATAGAATTATTGATGGAGCTGAAGCTGCAAGATTTAATAATGATTTAAAAGAAAATCTTGGCAAAAATTTTGCCTATAAGTTAGCTGTATAATTTAAGTTATGTCAAAAACTATCTCTTTATTAAGTGCTTTGCTGTGTACTTTTATTTGGGGCACAACTTTTATTGCTCAAGACACTGGTATGGATAATATTGGTCCATTTACATTCAATGCTGTAAGATTTTTCATAGGTTTTTTGGCTATCACACCATTAGTTTTCTTGTTCGAAATAAAAAAATTTAAATCCGAGTTTAAAACTGACACCAAAACTTTTGTTAATCTCTCATTTTTAATTGGTTTATCTTTATTTTTGGGTTCGGCTTTACAACAAGTTGCTCTTCTTTATACAGATGTTGCTAATGCTGCATTTTTTACAATTTTTTATGTACCTTTAGTACCAATTATAATTTTTTTATTTAAACGAACATTAATTCACTGGAGTGTTTGGCCATCTGTAGTTTTATGTTTAATTGGAGGGTTTTTATTAACAAATTTTTATGACGCCACAGTTAGACTTGGGGATGGTTTAGTAATACTAGGTGCTTTATTTTGGAGCACCCACATAATTTTTACTGGAATAATTGTAAATAAGTATAATCTTCCACTCACCCTAGGAGCAGCTCAAACTTTCATCGTTGCTATATTTTCTTTTGTAATAGCATTTATTTATGAGGAGTTTGTTTACTTAGAAATTATGAAAGAAATAAATTCTATTTTGTATGCTGGAATTTTATCAGGAGGCTTTGCATTTGTGTTACAAATTTATGCTCAAAAAAATATAACCCCTGCCCCTGCTGCAATAGTTTTTTCATTAGAGGGAGTATTTGCAACTATTGCTGCCTGGTTCATTTTAAATCAGATCTTAGATATTAATAATTTACTTGGATGTTTATTTATTCTATGTGGTGTCTTGCTGTCTCAATTGTTACCATTGGTTCAAAAAAAATATTCTTAATAAATTATAGCAAATAAAATCAACGCTATTAGTATTCTATAAATAACAAACGCATTCATTGAAAATTTGTTTATATAAATTAAAAAAAATTTTACAGTCGCAAAAGAAAAAATAAATGATGCTACAATTGCAATAACTACTAAATAATTAAACTCAACTGATTGAGAAAACACATCTTTTAATCCTAAAAAACTAGCACCTCCTAAAGCTGGAATAGAAAGTAAAAATGATATTTTACTAGAGTCTAATCTATTAAATCTCAATATTCTTGCTGCTGTAATAGTTATCCCTGCCCTACTTACTCCTGGCACCAAAGAAAGCATTTGAAATAAACTTATAAATAGAATTGATTGAAGATTTAAGTTCGAAGAAATTTTCTTATCAAATCGATTTCTATCTGCAATAAATAGTACAATTCCAAAAATTAGAGTTGTCCAAGCTATAATTTTAATGTTTCTAAGTTCATAAATGATGCCAGTTGAATATAAGATATATCCAACAATTATTAATGGAATTGACCCAAGAACAATTAGGCTTAAAAGTCTTTTATTATTTTTGACATCTAGTAAGTCCTTTCTAAAAAAATAGATAATTGCAAATAAGGAACCAAGGTGAAGACTTATATCTATTAATAATGAACTAGATTTAAATTCATATAAGCTTGAAACTAATATTAGGTGTGCCGAAGAGCTTATTGGTAAAAATTCTGATATGCCTTGAATGGCTGATAGTATTAAAACTTCTATAATGTTATGAAACATTTTATCTAACTAGCTTAAAAAATATTCATTTAAAACAATTCGATTTAAGCATATTAGCTATGCAATTATTAAAAATGCTATAAATTCCAAACTTATACGCCTTAATAAGGTCATAATAACTGACCTATTTTAAGCTTTATTTAATAAAAACAATATATAATTTGCTATAAATTATAAAAATTATGTCTGACAAAATGCTAAAGTTTGTAAAAATAGGTCAACAAACTCCACCTAAAAGGGAGATTGATGTCAGAAAAAAAGACTTTAATGAGATTTATGACGAATTTATTAGCGATAGAGCTAAAGAGCAATCTAGCAGATGTTCTCAGTGTGGAGTTCCTTTTTGCCAAGTTCATTGCCCATTAAGTAATAATATTCCTGATTGGCTTAAGCTAACTGCCGAAGGAAGACTTAAGGAAGCTTACGAATTATCCCAAAGCACAAATAATATGCCAGAAGTCTGTGGAAGAATATGTCCACAAGATAGATTATGTGAAGGAAATTGTGTTATTGAACAATCTGGCCATGGAACAGTAACTATTGGATCAATGGAGAAATACATAACTGATAATGCTTGGGAACAAGGTTGGGTAAAACCTATAAGTGTTTCTAATGAAAAAAATGAAAGTATTGGAATAATTGGTGCTGGTCCGGCTGGTCTAGCTCGAGCTGAAGAATTAAGAAAAAGTGGATATAAAATTACCGTTTATGACAGATATGATAGAGCTGGTGGATTATTGATTTATGGAATACCAAATTTTAAACTTGAAAAAGAAGTTGTTGAGAGAAGAACCAAACTTTTAAAGGATGGGGGAATTGAATTTGTCCAAAATTTTGAAGTAGGAAAAGATGCAAGTTTAGAACAATTAAGAAAAAAACATGATGCAATTTTAATTGCAACAGGAGTTTACAAAGCTCGAGAAGTAGAGCTTCCAGGTAATGATTTAAATAATATTTTTCCTGCAATGGATTTTTTAACTGCATCAAATAAAAAAGGATTAGGTGATAAGGTAGAATTATTTGATAAAGGAATTTTAAATGCAGAAGGAAAAAATATTGTTGTAATTGGTGGTGGTGATACAGCAATGGACTGTGTAAGAACATCAATTAGACAAAAAGCAAAATCTGTCAAATGTATATATAGAAGAGATAAAGAGAATATGCCTGGATCAGCAAGAGAGGTGACTAATGCTGAAGAGGAAGGTGTTGAATTTGTTTGGCTGTCAAGTCCTAAGGAATTTAAAGGAATTAACAAAGTTGAAAAGTTAATTGTTGACCAAATAAAGTTAGGTGAACCAGACGAAAGTGGAAGAAGAAAACCTGAAGTTCAACAAGATTCAAGTTTTGAGGTCAAAGCTGATATGATTATAAAAGCTCTAGGTTTTGATCCTGAAGATTTACCAACTTTATTTGATACAAACGAACTACAAGTAACAAAATGGGGAACAATAAAAACTGATTTTGACACAATGGAAACAAATTTGAGTGGGGTTTTTGCAGCAGGTGACATAGTTAGAGGCGCATCTTTAGTTGTTTGGGCAATAAAAGATGGAAGAGATGCTGCTGCTTCAATTAAAAAGTACTTAGAAAATAAGCAATTAAAACAATCAAAAGTGGCTTGATGAAAAATTATCAAAAAAACTTTGAAATATTAAAGAAAAACCATGTTTATTCTGAAGAGATGGAGCACGATGCTTGTGGTGTTGGTTTAATTGCGTCTACAGAAGGAAAAAAATCACGTAAAGTTGTTGAGTACGGAATTGAAGCTTTAAAAGCAGTTTGGCATAGAGGAGCTGTTGATGCTGATGGAAAAACAGGTGATGGTGCAGGAATACATGTGGAAATACCAAAAGATTTTTTTATAGAAAAAATAGAAGTCACAGGTCATACCCACGATAATTCAGAAATATGTGTCGGAATGATTTTCTTGCCAAGAAATGATTATGCAGCACAGGAAAGCTGTAAAACAATAGTTGAGAGTGAATTAACAAAAAATGATTTTAGCATATATGGTTGGAGACAAGTTCCAGTAAACCCAAAGGTCTTAGGTGAAAAAGCATTTCAGACAATGCCTGAAATTATTCAAGTACTTTTTAAATCAAATAACCCAGAATTATTAAACAAAGATCTTGAAAGAAAGATTTATGAAACAAGAAGAATAATCGAAAATAAAGCTTTTCAGATTTCTTTAAATAATTTTTATATTTGCTCGCTTAGCTCGAAATCAATTATTTATAAGGGGATGTTTTTAGCAGAGGCTATTTCAGAATTTTTCTTGGATTTAAAGGATGAAAGATTTGTATCAAGATATGCAATTTTTCATCAAAGATTTTCTACTAACACAGCGCCAAGTTGGAATTTGGCCCAACCTTTTAGAGCAATTGCTCATAATGGAGAAATTAATACATATCGTGGTAATAAAAATTGGATGAAGGTTCATGAACAAGAGATGAATAGCCCACTATTTGACAACATTGAAAATTTAAAACCTGTAATTCAACAAGGTGCATCCGACTCAGCTGCATTAGACAATGTTTTTGAATTATTAAATATTTCAGGACAGCCAGCACCTTTAGCAAAATTAATGCTAGTGCCCGATGCTTGGTCTAAAAAAAATAAAACTTTGCCTAAAGATCATCAACAATTATTTAATTTTCTAAATAGTACCATGGAACCTTGGGATGGGCCTGCAGCTATTGCTGGAACAGATAATGAGTGGGTAATTGCCGCAAATGATAGAAATGGATTAAGACCATTGAGATACGCAATCACTAAAGATAACTTATTATTTGCAGGTTCAGAAACAGGAATGATTGAACTTAATGAGAAGAAAATTTTAACGAAGGGAAGATTAGGCCCAGGAGAAATAATTGGAGTTAGAATTGAAAAAGGAAAAGTATTTACTAATAGTAAAATCAAAGATTATTTAGCAAAAGAATATAAACACTTTAACTCTCAAATTATTGATTTAGATGAAAAAATTACTATTTCTGGTGAAAAACACTTATTTTCTGGCGATGAATTAAGAAGAAGACAATATACCTTTGGAATGAGCTTAGAAGACTTAGAGCTTATTTTGCACCCGATGGCTGAGGATGCAAAAGAGGCAATAGGTTCTATGGGTGATGATACCCCGCTTGCAGTATTGTCAGATAAATACAGACCTCTTTATCATTTCTTTAGACAAAATTTTAGCCAAGTAACAAATCCTCCAATTGATTCATTAAGAGAAAACAAGGTTATGAGTCTAAAAACAAGGTTTGGAAATTTGGGTAATATTTTGGATTTTGATAATTTAACTAAGCAAAATATTTATGTTTTAAATAGTCCAATTTTATCAAACTCTCAATTTGATAAATTTATTAATTTCTTTGGGAAAAATTCATTAGTTATAGATTGTACTTTTTCTAAAGATCAGTCTTTGTTTGAGTCAATAAAACAAGTCCAAAAGGATGCAGAAATTGCTGTTAGACAGGGTGTCACTCAATTAATTTTGAGCGATAAAGGCTTGTCAGAAACTAATTTACCTATTCCTATGTTGTTATGTGTAGGAGCAATCAATTCATTCTTAATAGAAAAAAAATTAAGAGGATATGTTTCGATAAATGTTCAATCTGGAGAAGCTTTAGATACACATTCATTTGCTACCTTAATTGGTGTAGGTGCAACTACAGTAAACCCATACCTTGCTTTTGACAGCTTATATCAAAGACATGAAAAAAAACTTTTTGGAAAATTTAGTTTTGATGAATGTGTTGAAAGATACATTAAATCTGTAAATGCTGGTCTATTAAAAATCATGTCTAAAATGGGAATTTCTGTTTTGAGTTCATATAGGGGGGGATGTAATTTTGAAACTGTTGGATTAAGTAGAACAATTGCTGCTGATTATTTTCCAGGTGTGGTATCCAAAATTTCTGGAATTGGATTAACAGGAATAGAAAAAAAAATTAGATCTATTCATAAAGAAGCATTTGAAAGCTCTGAAACTATTTTACCAATAGGTGGAATATATAGATATCGTAAAAATGGAGAAACACACCAATATCAAGGAAAATTAATTCATTTACTACAAAGCGCTGTAGGATCAAATTCTTATGAAGCTTACAAAAGGTATGCAGAAGGAATATATAATTTACCACCAATAAATTTGAGGGATTTAATTGATTTCAGATCAAAAAAATTGAAAGGACCGATTGATATCTCTGAAGTTGAACCAATACAAAATATACTTAAAAGATTTGGAAGCGGAAGCATGTCACATGGAGCGCTTTCAAAAGAAGCTCATGAAACACTTGCCACAGGAATGAACAGGATTAAAGGTGCCTCTTGTAGTGGTGAGGGTGGAGAAGATGAGAGTAGGTTTAAAGTTCTAGAAAATGGAGACAGTGCAAATTCTAGAGTAAAACAAATAGCTTCAGCAAGATTTGGCGTAACAGTTAATTATTTAAATAATTGTAATGAAATTGAAATTAAAATAGCTCAAGGAGCAAAACCAGGAGAAGGTGGGCAACTACCAGGGTTTAAAGTTACTGATGAGATTGCAAAACTAAGACACTCAACGCCTGGAGTTACTTTAATATCTCCTCCACCACATCACGATATTTATTCAATAGAAGATCTTGCTCAACTTATTTATGATTTGAAACAAATAAATCCTAAAGCAAGAATTGGGGTTAAACTTGTTGCCTCATCAGGCGTAGGAACAATTGCAGCTGGTGTTGCTAAAGCAAAAGCAGATATAATATTAATATCAGGACATAATGGTGGTACAGGTGCAACACCACAAACTAGTGTTAAGTATGTTGGAATACCATGGGAAATGGGTTTAACAGAAGCTAATCAAGTTTTAACCTTAAACAATCTTAGACACAAAGTTACTCTTAGAACTGATGGCGGTATTAAAACAGGAAGAGATGTTGTTATTGCAGCAATGATGGGAGCGGAAGAGTATGGTGTAGCAACCACTGCTTTAGTTGCAATGGGATGTATCATGGTTAGACAATGTCATTCAAACACATGTCCTGTTGGTGTTTGTACTCAAGACGAAAAACTTAGAGAAAAATTTACAGGTACTCCAGATAAAGTAGTTAACTTATTCACTTTTATAGCATCTGAAGTAAGAGAAATTTTAGCAAAAATAGGTTTTAAATCATTAAATGATATAATTGGAAGAACAGACCTTTTAATGCAGGTTAGTAAAGCCTCCCCAAATCTTGATGATTTAGATCTGAACCCACTTTTTGTACAGGCAGATAACGGTAACAATAAAAGATATTGTGAAAATCAAGAAATAAACCATGTACCAGATACACTTGATCAAGAAATTTGGCCAGAGATTGAAAAATCTTTAGATAGCTCTGAAAAAATAGAAAAAGAATACATTATTAAAAATACGAATAGAGCAGTTGGAACTAGAATATCTCATCACCTTTATAAAAAATATGGATATGAAAAACTTAATGAAAACTTTTTAGTATTAAATTTCAAGGGTTCAGCAGGACAATCATTTGGTGCTTTTTCAGCCAGAGGATTAAAACTTGCTCTTAAAGGAGATGCTAATGATTATGTAGGTAAGGGGTTATCAGGGGCAACAATTTCAATAAAATTATCTGATGAAAGTAATTTAATTTCAAATGAAAACACTATTATAGGTAATACAGTTTTATATGGTGCAACATCAGGAAAATTATTTGCAGCTGGACAGGCAGGAGAAAGATTTGCTGTTCGAAACTCTGGAGCAACTACGGTAATTGAAGGATGTGACTCAAATGGTTGTGAATACATGACAGGAGGAACTGTAGTAATCTTAGGTGATGTAGGTGATAACTTTGCAGCAGGGATGACAGGAGGAATGGCATTTATCTATGATAAATCAGGAGAATTTGAAAAAAAAGTCAATGATGAATCTGTTGTGTGGCAAAAGGTAGAAACAGATTATTGGAAAACATTTCTTAAAGATTTAATCCAAGAACATTTTAAAGAAACTGGATCCAATTTATCAAAAATGTTAGTTGAAAATTATAATGAGGAGTTAAAGAATTTTATTCAAGTTTGTCCAAAAGAAATGTTAGACAAGTTAAGCAATCCAATCAGCAATAAACCATTTATTAAAGAAGTTAGTTAAATAATTAGTTTTAACTCCTTTATTATTATTTTAAGCCACCTTTGACTTGATAAACTGTGATCACCATTACTAATAATAACTAATTTTTTTTTTGCTTTTTGAAAGATTTTTATAACTTTTCTTGAATAAGAAACAGGTACCACTTCATCTTTTTGACCATGCACCATAGTAACATTTATCTCAGAATTTATTTTTTTGTTTAAAACCTTATTTTTTCTCCCATCTTTTATCAATTGTAGAGTAATTGGATATTCATAATTGCCATGTTTTAATTGTAAAATTCCTTTTTGGATTATTTCAGACTTCATTTTTTTTGTGAACTTTTTCCAGATTAATTTTTCTAAAAATTCAGGAGCAGAACCTATACCCAAAAATCCTTTTATTTGACTTTTAAATTTTTGAAATTGTTTAAGTGCTAACCATGCGCCCATACTTGAACCAACAACAATAAAATCATTTTTCTTCACAAATTTTTTAATAAGAGCCGATGTTTCGTTACTCCATTTTGTAATATTACCATTTGTAAATTTTCCCGATGATTTTCCGTGTCCAGAATATTCAAGTGCTAAAAAACTCAGTTTGTTTTGTTTAGCAAATTTTAAAAAAGCATTTGGTTTTTTTCCTTCTAAATCAGACATAAAACCATGTAAAAAAAGAATAAAAGGAGCACCTTTATGAATATTGCAAACAAATCTTATTTTCTTACTTTTTGAGACTCTGTAATATCTAAAATAATTCATAATCGTTTATATGTTTAATCTAATGTTATATAATCATATCAAATGTCATCTAATTTAAAAGTTTTACAAGTTATACCAAAATTAGGTTATGGAGGTGCTGAAACAGGTTGTTATGATATTGCTCATTATTTACCAGAAAATAGTTGTGGATCTTTTATTGTAACAAGTGGAGGAGAACTTCTTAAATTTGTTGATAAAAAAAAAGTAAAAATAATAAAACTTCCTGTACATAGTAAAAATCCTTTAATTATATTCATTAATTCTTTAGCTTTAGTTGCAATTATACTCGTTAAGAATATTTCAATTGTACATGCAAGAAGTAGAGCACCGGCCTGGTCTTGCTTGTTAGCGGCTAAAATTACAGGCAGAAAATTTGTTACTACTTTTCATGGAACTTATAATTTTAATAATAAAATTAAAAAATTTTATAATTCTGTAATGGTTAGGTCTGACTTAATCATAGCAGGTTCTAATTTTATTTTTTCTCATATCAAAGATAATTATACAAAATATCTTAATGCTAAAAAAAAACTTTTAGTTATATTTAGAGGAATTAATATCGACTATTTTGATCCAACTACCAAATTAGATAGTGATGAAAAAAAACTATTAATAAAATGGCAAATAGAAAAAGATAAAAAAATAATTCTTTTACCTGGCAGATTAACAGGATGGAAAGGACAAGAAGTTTTTATAGAAGCAATTAATTTAGTTAATATCGAACTTGGATACGAAGCTTTTTATGCTGTAATTCTTGGAAGTGATCAAGGTAGAGATCTATATAAAAAAAAACTTATTAGACTTACAGAACAATACAGATTAAATAACCAAGTTAAATTTATTGATCACTGTAATGACATGGCTTTAGCCTACAAAGTTTCAGATATAGTAATATCTGCATCAATCGAGCCAGAGGCTTTTGGAAGAGTTGCGGTTGAGGCTCAATCAATGGAAAAACTAATAATTGCAAGCGATATTGGTGGGTCTAATGAAACTATAATTGACGAAAAAACTGGTTTTTTATTCAAGTCTAACAATGCAAAATCATTAAGTAAAAAAATTTTAAAAGTTCTTTCTATGGATGAAACACTGTTACAATCGATAGGCAAAGAAGGAAGAAAAAACATAATTCAAAAATTTAATGTTGAAAAAATGTGCTTTTCTACTTATTCAGAGTATAAAAGAATATTAAATTAATGCCTATAATTACCTTACCAGATGGAAATAATTTAATATTTCCAAATAAAGTTACAGGTCTAGATGTAGCTGAAAAAATTAGTAAGTCACTTGCCAAACAAGCTATGGTTATAAGTGTCGATGGTGATTTAAAAGATTTAGATTTTTTAATAGAAAAAGATTGTTCAATTAAAATTTTTACGTCAAAAAATCCTGAGGGCCTAGAAACTGTAAGGCATGATACTGCACATATATTAGCAATGGCAGTTCAAGAATTATTTCCAGGAACGCAAGTTACTATAGGACCAGTTATTGAAAATGGTTTTTATTATGATTTTGCTAGAAAAGAACCTTTTACTGAAGACGATTTAGAAAAAATTGAAAATAAGATGAAAGAAATTGTGGACAGAAATGAAATCACAAAAAGAGAAATTTGGGAGAGAAATAAAGCTATTTCACATTTTAAAGAAAAAGGTGAAACGTATAAAGCAGAGTTGATTGAAGCAATCCCAGAAAATGAGGATGTATCTATTTATTTCCATGGTGATTGGCACGATCTATGCAGAGGTCCACATCTTTCTTCAACAGGTAAAATTGGAAAATTCTTTAAACTTACAAAAGTTTCTGGAGCTTATTGGAGAGGTGACTCAAATAATGAAATGCTCCAAAGAATATACGGTACAAGTTGGGCAACACAAAAAGATCTGGATGAATATTTAAAAAGAATTGAAGAAGCTGAAAAAAGAGATCACCGAAAACTTGGAAAAGAAATGGATTTATTTCATTTTAGAGAAGAAAGTCCTGGGTCAGTATTTTGGCACGAAAAAGGTTGGGCTTTATTTCAAAAATTAATTAATTATATGAGAGCTAGACAGGACGCTGCTGGTTATAAAGAAGTGAATACACCAGAGATATTGGATAGACAATTGTGGGAAAAATCTGGTCATTGGGAAAAATACGGTGAAAACATGTATACCTCAGAAACTCCAGACGAAAAGGTATTTGCTATTAAACCTATGAATTGTCCTGGGCATATTCAGGTATTTAACCAAGGTTTAAAAAGCTACAGAGATCTACCTTTACGTATAACAGAATTTGGAAAAGTACATCGCTATGAACCTTCTGGAGCATTACATGGCCTACTAAGAGTGAGAGCATTTACTCAAGATGATGCTCATATATTTTGTTCCGAAGATCAAATTACAAGTGAATGTTTAGAAGTAACTAATTTAATTTTAGATATTTACAAAGATTTAGGTTTTGAAAATGTAATTCTAAAATATGCAGATAGGCCAGATGTAAGAGTTGGTGATGATGAAGTTTGGGATAAAGCCGAGGCTTCTTTGCTCGAGGCAGTCAAAGCATCTAAGTTGGAATATAGTATTAACAAAGGCGAAGGTGCATTTTATGGTCCTAAAATTGAATTTGTTTTAAGAGATGCAATTGGAAGAGATTGGCAGTGTGGAACTTTGCAAGTTGATTTAAATTTACCAGGAAGATTAGATGCCTCTTATGTTGACAAAGATGGAACCAAAAAGGTTCCTGTTATGCTTCATAGAGCATTATTTGGTTCATTAGAAAGATTTATTGGAATTTTAATTGAAAACTATGCTGGAAAGTTTCCATTTTGGATATCTCCTTTGCAAACTATGGTGATACCTATTTCAGAAGAATTTAATGACTATGCAGTAAAAGTATCAAAAAAAATAAAAGATGCGGGTATTAGTTCATCGGTAGATTTAAAAAATAATAATTTAAATTACAAAATTAGAGATCATTCTTTAGCAAAAATACCGGTTTTATTAATTTGTGGTAAAAAAGAAGTTGACTCCAACTCGGTAACGATTAGAAGGTTAGACTCGAACAAACAAGAAAATATGGATTTAAATTTATTCTTAAAAACTTTCTCTGCTTTAAACAAAGCATCCTCAAACTAAGTGGCAGATTTTAAACAAAATTACTTTCAAAGAAGAACAAAAGACAGAGGTCCTAGATCTAATAATAGAATCTCATCTCCAGATGTTCAAGTTATAGCAAGTGGTGGTGAAAATCTCGGCGTCATGAATACCAATGAGGCAATCTCAATGGCAAAAAATCAAGGATTAGATTTAATAGAGATAGCTGCTAATGCAAATCCACCTGTTTGTAAGATTATGGATATGGGTAAGTTTAAATACGATGCCCAAAAGAAAGCAAATATTGCTAAGAAAAAACAAAAAATTGTTTTATTAAAAGAGATTAAAATGAGACCTGTAACAGAAACTCATGATTATGATTTTAAGGTTAAAAATGCAAAAAAATTTATTGCCAAAGGGGATAAAGTAAAATTTACTGTAAGATTTAAAGGTCGTGAATTACAACATTCTCACTTAGGAAAAGAATTGATGGATAAGATCAAAGAAGACATGAAGGATATTGGTAAGGTAGAATTACACCCTAAGTTCGATGGTAAGCAAATGATCATGGTAATTCAGCCTTTATAGGCCTTAATATGGGTTGTAAATTTATATCAATCTTTGTATAACACCGCAGAATTATGCCAAAATTAAAAACAAAAAGCTCAGCTAAAAAAAGATTTAAGATATCAGCCACTGGCAAAGTAATGACAGCCCAAGCTGGTAAAAGACATGGCATGATTAAAAGAACGAATTCTCAAATAAGAAAATTAAGAGGTACAACAACTATGTCTAAGCAAGATAGCAAAATTGTTAAATCATACATGCCCTACAGTTTAAGAGGTTAATAATGGCAAGAGTTAAAAGAGGCGTAACTAGCAAAGCAAAACATAAAAAAGTTTTAAAGGCTGTCAAAGGTCAATGGGGTAGAAGAAAAAATACTATCAGAGTTGCAAAGCAAGCGATGGAAAAAGCGATGCAATACGCCTACAGAGATAGAAGAAATAAAAAAAGAGATTTTAAATCTTTATGGATACAAAGAATTAATGCTGGAGTTAGAGCTGAAGGTTTAACTTATTCTAAATTTATCAATGGCCTTGGAAAATGTGGCATAACAATCGATAGAAAAATTCTTGCTGAAATTGCTTACGATAGCCCAGAAGCATTTAAAACAATTGTTCAAAAAGCTCAATCCGCTTTAAATTAATCTTCGCTATTGTTTTTATTTCTTAAGGAAATAATCTATCAATATGTCAGACTTAAAAAATATTCAAAATGACTACTCGGCTAAACTTAACAATAATTTAAGTTTAGAAGAAATCAATCAAATCAAGACAGAGTTATTTGGCAAAAACGGTTTGATATCTTCTCAATTCAAAAATATCGGCTCTATACCAGAGACAGATAGAAAAAAATTTGCATCAGATCTTAACCAAATTAAGGATGAGTTGCAAAATTTAATAACTAATAAAATTAATGAAATTGAATCAAAAAAAATAAATGAAAAATTAGAAAAAGAAAAAATGGATTTAACTCTTCCCGAAAGACCTTTTGTGAGAGGTAAAATTCATCCTGTTTCACAAACTATAGATGAAATTTCATCAATTTTTTCTGAGATAGGTTTTAGTGTTGAAGAAGGCCCAGATATTGAAAATGAGTATAATAATTTTACTGCTTTAAATACTCCTGATAATCATCCAGCAAGAGATATGCATGACACATTTTATCTTGATAAGAATAAAGAAACTTTGTTAAGAACTCACACGTCTCCAGTTCAAATTAGAACAATGTTAAAAAATAAACCTCCATTTAAAATTATTGCACCTGGAAGAACTTACAGGTCAGATAGTGACCAGACACATGCGCCAATGTTTCATCAAGTAGAAGGTTTGCATATAGATAAAAATATAAATATGGGACATTTAAAGGGTTGTTTAAATTATTTTATTAAAGAGTTTTTTGAGGTTGAAAAAATTAAAATGAGATTTAGACCAAGTCACTTTCCATTTACTGAACCATCCGCAGAAGTAGATATTGGTTATGAAATTAAAGATGGGAAAATTGTTATTGGAGAAGGTGACCAATGGCTTGAAATTTTAGGGTGCGGAATGGTTCATCCTAATGTTTTGAAAAATGTAAAAGTTGATCCATTAAAGTATCAGGGATATGCATTTGGAATAGGAATTGATAGATTGGCAATGCTTAAATATGGTATTAATGACCTGAGAGCTTTTTTTGATTGTGATTTTAGATGGTTAAATCATTTTGGTTTTGATCCTTTAGATGTACCAACAAATTATAGAGGATTGAGTAGATGAAGATCACATTTGATTGGTTAAAGGATCATTTAGACACAAAATTAAATGAAGATAAGCTTTTAGAACAACTAACAAATATTGGGCTTGAGGTAGAAAGTGTAGAAAACTTATCAGCTGGTCTTGATTTATTTAAAGTAGCAAAAATTTTAAAGACAGAAAAACATCCAAATGCTGATCGACTAAAAGTTTGTGACGTTGATGTGGGAGAAAACGAGATAAAAAAAGTTGTGTGTGGTGCGCCCAATGCAAAAGAAGGATTAATTACAATATATGCCCCACCTGGAGCCATTGTTCCAAAAAGTAAAGTAAAATTGGTGGTAGCTAAAATTAGGGACGTTACTTCTTACGGGATGCTTTGTTCTGAGTCTGAATTAAATTTATCAGACGAAAGTGATGGAATAACTGAATTGTCATCAAAAAAATATGAAAAGAGTATTGGAAAAAGTTATTTTTCAAAATCAAATTCCAATCTTATAGATCTGTCGATTACTCCTAATAGGCCAGATTGTCTTGGTGTTAGAGGAATAGCAAGAGATCTTGCTGCCTCAGGTTTTGGAAAATTAAAAAATTTAAAAGAAAAAAAAATTAAGTCAAATGTGAAACAAATTATAAAAGTTAAAATTAATAAAGAAAAAAATCAAGCTTGTAGTTCTTTTGGTAGCTGTTTAATTACTAATGTAAAAAATACTGAAAGCCCTAAATGGTTAAAAGATAAACTAGTTTCAATTGGACAAAAACCAATTTCAGCAATAGTTGATATTACTAACTATGTAATGCTTGATATTAATCGTCCACTACATGCTTATGATGCAGATAAAATAGAAAAAGGTATTGTAGTTAGAAATTCAAAATCTGGTGAAGAGTTTGCAGCTCTTGATAATAAAAGTTATAGATTAGACGACGGGATGTGTGTGATAAGTGATGGTAAGGGTGTATTGGGATTAGGTGGAATTATTGGAGGCACAAGATCAGGCACCGAATTTGATACTAAAAATATTTTGTTAGAGTCAGCATATTTTGAGCCTAGATCTATTAGAAGCACATCAAAAAAATTAAACTTAGATACAGACGCAAAGTTTAGGTTTGAAAGAGGCATTGATCCATTATCTATTGAAAATGGATTAAATAAAGCAGCACTATTAATAAAAGAGATTTGTGGGGGAGAAATTAGTAAAATTGATATTCAAACAATTGAAACAGCAAAAGCTAAAACCATAAAATTTGATACTAATTTATTTGAAAAAATAACAGGATTTAAAATTTCAATTAAGGAAATGCTTAAAATCTTAGAAGACCTTGGTTTCAAAATTAAAAAAGAACAAAAACATTTAAAATTAACCATCCCAACTTGGAGACCAGATATTTCACAGGAAATAGATGTTGTTGAAGAGTTGGTAAGGATAACTGGTTATGATAAAATAAAAACTATAGATCCAATCAAAGAAAGAAATAAATCTACTTTAACTCAGTCACAAAAGTTATTTCATTTTTTACAGAGAGCAATTGCATCTAAAGGATATTTAGAGGCTATAACTTGGTCATTTACTGACTCAAATTATAACAATCATTTTAAAGATCAAAGTGAGGAAATTAAAATAGTAAATCCCATAAGCTCAGAGTTGGGAGTTTTGAGAAACTCAATTTTTTCAAATTTAATTATGTATATGAATAAAAATTTAGATAGAGGTTTTAAAGATTTATCGATATTTGAAATAGGACCAATTTTTACTGGTTCAAACCCTGGTGAACAAAACACAGTAGTTTGTGGTTTATCAGCAGGTAAAAGATCAAGATTATCATGGATTGAAAAAGAGAGAAATGTTGATGTATTTGATGTTAAAAGAGATGTAGTCCAAACTTTAATTGAAGCAGGATATAATTCAGATAAATTTTTTATAGATGATGAGACACCAAATTATTATCACCCAGGTAAGTCAGGCAGGTTATTTTTAAATCGAGGCAAAGATCAAATTGCAGCATATTTTGGGGAGATTCATCCAAATATTATAAAAAATATAGATATTAAAACAGATTCATTAGTTGGATTTGAAATTTTTCTAGATAATTTAAAATTACCAAAAAAAACATTAAAAGACCAAAAAACTAAATTTGAAGTATCAGACTATCAAAAATCTGAGAGAGACTTTGCTTTTGTAGTTGATAAAGAGGTTAAAGCTCAGGATTTAATTAATGCTATTTCAAGTGTGGATCAAAAACTGATTAGTGATATCAAAGTTTTTGATGTCTATGAGGGTGAAAATATTCCAGAAAATAAAAAATCAATAGCAATTAGTGTGACTATACAATCATCTGAAAAAACATTGAATGATGGTGATTTAGAAAACATCAATAATTCTATAATTAAAACAGTTGAAAATAAAACTGGCGCTAAGATACGATCTTAAAGCAAATGAGTAATATTGATAATATTAGAAACTTTGCAATTATTGCGCATATTGATCATGGTAAATCTACAATAGCAGATAGAATAATTCATAGCTGTGGAGGGCTTACAGAAAGAGAAATGAAAGCTCAAGTATTAGACTCAATGGATATTGAGCGTGAAAGAGGAATTACAATCAAAGCTCAAACAGTTAAACTTAATTATAAAGCAAAGGATGGTAAAGATTATATTTTAAATATAATTGATACTCCTGGTCATGTCGATTTTAGTTATGAGGTAAGTAGATCCCTTTATGCTTGTGAGGGATCAATTTTAATTGTTGATAGTACTCAAGGAGTAGAAGCACAAACTCTTGCAAATGTTTATCAAGCTTTAGATATAGATCATGAAATAGTACCAGTTTTAAATAAAGTAGATCTCCCTGCATCAGATTTAGATAGAACAAAAAAACAAATAGAGGAAGTAATAGGTATAGATACAGAGAGTGCAATTCCTTGTTCGGGTAAAACAGGAGAGGGTATTGATGATATTTTAGAAAAAATTATTACAGCTTTACCTGGACCTAAAGGTAAAAGTTTAGGAGATTTAAAATGTTTATTAGTTGATAGTTGGTACGATACTTACTTAGGAGTTGTTATTCTAGTCAGAGTTATTGATGGTAAAATTTCAAAAAATATGAAAATTAAAATGATGTCAACCAATCAAGAATATATTGTTGAAAAAGTAGGTGTATTTACGCCAAAAGCTACAGATATCAATGGATTAAATGCTGGAGAAATAGGTTTTATAACAACCGGAATAAAAGTTTTATCAGAAACAAAAGTTGGTGACACAATATGTGATGCTACAAAACCTTTAACAGAAGCGCTTCCTGGTTTTAAACCTAGTAAGCCTGTAGTTTTTTGTGGATTATTTCCAGTAGATAGTTCTGAATATCAAAAGTTAAAAGATGGTTTAGCCAAACTACAATTGAATGATGCAAGTTTTTCATTTGAGCCTGAGTCTTCTTCAGCATTAGGACTAGGTTTTAGATGTGGGTTTTTAGGATTGCTTCATTTAGAAATTGTTACGGAAAGATTAGAAAGAGAATTTGATGTAAACTTATTAACAACAACTCCAGGGGTAGTATATAAAGTTTATATGAATAGTGGAGATATAATAGATCTCCATAACCCTTCAAGTTTACCGGATCCAACTTTGATTAAGTTAATTGAAGAACCTTGGATAAAGGCAACAATAATTACCCCAGACGAATATTTAGGCTCAATTATGAAAATGTGTCAGGATAAAAGAGGAATACAAACTAATTTAAGTTATTCAGGAAATAGAGCTGTAGTAAATTATGAACTACCATTAAATGAAGTAGTTTTTGATTTTAATGATCGTTTAAAATCTATGACTAGTGGATATGCTAGTTTTGATTATGAAATTATTGAACATAGAGAAGGAGATTTAGTAAAACTTGGAATTTTAGTTAATGCTGAACCAGTAGATGCTTTAGCAATGATGATTCACAAAGATTTTGCCCAAAGAACTGGAAGAGAAGTTTGTGAAAAACTAAAAGATTTAATACCAAGACATAATTTTATGATACCTGTTCAAGCAGCAATTGGAGGAAAAATAATAGCTAGAGAAACTATTAAAGGTTTTAAAAAAGATGTTTTAACCAAAATTCATGGTGGTGGAGCTACAGACCGAAAAAGAAAACTTCTTGAAAAGCAAAAAAAGGGTAAGGCCAGATCAAAACAATTTGGAAGAGTAGAAATTCCCCAGGAGGCATTTATTGGTGTTCTCAAGATATCAAAAGAAAAATAATTGGAGAGGTGGCCGAGTGGTTGAAGGCGCACGCTTGGAAAGCGTGTAAAGGAGCAATCCTTTCATGGGTTCGAATCCCATTCTCTCCGCCATTAAATAAGCCTTTATTTGCAGTCCTAATTAGCTTTTTTTTACTTAATTTAGTGAAGATAAATCAGCATTTTTTATAAAAAATGTTATAATTTTTTTTTCCAATAATTTAAAAAATGACAAATAAAAATACATACCAAGCAGATTCCATTAAAGTTTTAAAAGGTCTTGAAGCAGTTAGAAAAAGACCAGGGATGTATATTGGAGATACAGATGATGGAACTGGTTTGCATCATATGGTTTATGAAGTGGTTGATAACTCCATAGATGAAGCTCTAGCAGGTCACTGTAAAAATATTAATGTGAGAATTAACTCTGATGGAACTATTACTGTAAATGATGATGGTCGAGGAATTCCTGTTGATATGCATAAAGGAGAAAAAAAATCAGCTGCAGAAGTTATTATGACCCAACTTCATGCTGGTGGTAAATTTGATCACAATTCATATAAAGTGTCAGGAGGACTTCATGGAGTGGGTGTTTCCGTTGTTAATGCTTTGTCTGAGTCATTACAATTAGAAATTAACAGGGATGGAAAAAAGCACTTTATAGAATTTAAAAACGGTGAAGCAAAAGCACCGTTGAAAGTCACAGGAAAATCTAAAGAAACTGGGACTCAAATAACATTTTTGCCATCAAAAGAAATATTTTCTTCCATAAAATTTAGTGCAAATATTCTGATCAAAAGAATGAGAGAGCTAGCCTTCTTGAATAAAGGTATTAAAATAATTTTTACTGATGCTAGTTTAAAAAAAGAGAAAGTATCTGAATTTAAATTTGATGGTGGTGTACTCGAGTTTGTAGATTTTCTAGATGAAAAAAGAGATAAACTACAAAATAAAAATGGAAATGATTTATTTAAAAAACCAATCTATATAGAAGGAAAAAAAGACAATATTGAACTCGAATGTTCTTTAAAATGGAATGCAAGTTATGCTGAAGACATTTTTCCTTACACAAATAATATCTATCAAAAAGATGGTGGAACACATTTATTAGGTTTTAGAAGTGCACTAACAAGAGTTATTAACAAATATGCAAATGAACACAATCTTCTAAAAAAAAACAAATTAGCTATTTCAGGAGATGATATCAAGGAAGGGCTTACTTGTGTGATATCTGCAAAAATTCCAGATCCAAAATTTTCATCTCAAACTAAAGATAAATTAGTTTCTTCAGAAGTTAGAATGATTGTTGAAACAGTTGTAAATGAAAAACTATCTATATGGTTTGATCAAAACCCTTCAGTTGCAAAAATAATTCTTGCAAAAGTTATTCAAGCGGCAATGGCAAGAGATGTAGCCCGAAAAGCTAGAGAAAATGTAAGAAGAAAAGGTGCTTTAGAATTAAGTGGTCTTCCTGGAAAACTTGCAGATTGTCAAATAGGAAAACAAGAAGGCACAGAATTATTTATTGTAGAGGGTGATTCAGCTGGCGGCTCAGCTAAACAGGGCAGAAATAGAGCTAATCAAGCTGTCCTACCTTTAAGAGGTAAAATTTTAAACACTTATGTTGAGGATTTAAACGGTAAAAAGAATGGGAATGGTGATAGTTCTGAGCAACAAAGAACTAAAGCTTTATCAAAAATGATTTCATCTAATGAAATAGTTACTTTAATCAATGCCTTAGGACTAGATCCGAAAGTACTGGAAATAGATTTAAAAGATCTAAGGTATGGAAAAATTATTATTATGACAGATGCTGATGTAGACGGATCACATATTAGAGCTCTTCTATTAACTTTTTTTAACAACAAACCATTTAATAAATTAATTGAAAATGGACATGTTTATTTAGCTCAACCTCCTTTATTTAAAATAAATAAAGGAACCAAAGGAATATATATTAAAGATGAAAAAGAGTTAGAAGATTATATTGTTAATAACAATAAAGAATTAAAAAAATTAAAAAGAGGATCTAAAGAGTTTATTAAAGAATTAGATTTAGAAAAATCAAAAATGAATATTCAAAGATTCAAAGGTTTAGGGGAGATGAACCCAGAAGAATTATGGAGCACAACTCTTGATCCAGAAACAAGAAATCTACTACAAGTACAGTATTCAAAAGATTTTAAAAAAGATCAAAGTCTAATACATACATTAATGGGTAACGATGTTGCTTTGAGAAAAGATTTTATAATTTCTAACGCAATTAATGTACAAAATCTTGATATATAATAATGAAGTTTTTTGAAACTTCAAAATATCATTTCTTTAAAAAATCAACCTATATAAGCTTAAGGTGGATTGGAATAATAGGACAATTAATTTCAGTTAACTTTGTTTATTTTTTTTTAAATTTTAATTTTAATTTTATTGTTTGTAATTTGGTTATTCTTTTAGGTGTTTTAAGTAATCTATTTTTAATCTTCATATATAAAAAAACACAATTATCAGACAGATCAGCTTTTATTTTTTTAGTAATCGATATATTGCAATTAGGTGCTTTACTTTTTCTAACAGGAGGAATTACCAATCCATTTGTTATTTTTTTACTGATACCAAGTATTTTTTCTTCATCAAATTTAAGTTTTAGAACTAATTCCCTATTAGTATTTCTTACAATAGTTACAATTTTTATACTTACATTTTACTCTTTAGATTTACCGGCTCCGATTAGTGATCATTTTCATGTTAGTCCTTACTATTTCTACTCAATTCCAATCGCTTTAATAATTGCCTTAATTTTTTTAAATTATTTAGCCATGTCATTTGGAACACAATCTAGATTAAGAAGAGAAGCACTGGCAAAAATGGAAGAGGTGATGGCTACTGAACATGAACTTTTATCTTTAGGAGGTCAAGCTGCAGCTGCAGCTCATTCACTTGGAACTCCTTTGTCTACCATAAAGATTATTGCTCATGATTTAGAAAAACAATTTAAAAATCAAGATGATGTTAAAAAAGATATTGAGCTATTGTCCAGCCAGGTGGAAAGATGTAATGAAATTCTAAAACGACTAACTTTAAACCCTGTAGAAGAAGATGAGTTCATTGATAAAGATCTTTCAATGAAAGACTATTTAAGTGAAATTATTGCATCATTTAAAGAGATTAGTCAAAAAAAGTTTATTTTTAATTATGATCAATTTTCAAACCAAAAAAAAATAACTAAATCTATAGAAATTGTATATGGCTTAAGAAACTTTATTGGGAATGCTAATAAATTTTCTAAAAATAAAATTTATATAACCTTAAAAAGTGATAGTGAAATTACAGAAATTGTCATTGAAGATGACGGTAATGGTTATCCAAAAGATATCTTATCAAAAATTGGTGAACCATATTTAAGAACTAAAGATCCTATCGATAAGTCGAAAACAGGTCTAGGATTAGGGTTGTTTATTGGAAAAACACTTTTAGAAAAAAATTTTGCTTCAATTAACTGTAGAAACTCAAAAACTAGAAGTGGGGCAGAAGTAATTATTAAATGGAATAATAAAGATTTATTTAATATTTAGTGAAATTTTCTTTTAGTTTCAAATAAAGAACTTAATTGAGATATCATAACATCTCCCAGTTCATTTACATCTGTAATTTTAATCGCCTTATCATAATATCTCGAAACATCATGACCAATACCAATTGCTAAAACTTCAATTTCAGTTTTTGTTTCTATGAATTTTACCATTTTCTTTAAATGTTTCTCTAAAAAATCTCCTGAATTTACTGAAAGAGTGGAGTCATCTACTGGAGCACCATCAGAAATTACCATCATAATTTTTCTTTCTTCTTTTCTCTTCTTAATTCTATTGTATGCCCAAGAAATAGCTTCTCCATCAATATTTTCTTTTAACAAACCCTCCTTCAACATGAGTCCTAAATTATTTTTAGCTTGTCTCCAGTGAGTATCAGCACCTTTATAAATTATATGTCTTAAATCATTTAATCTTCCAGGAGTTTTGGGTTTAGAATTTTTATTCCAAAGCTCTCTACTTTGTCCACCCTTCCAATTTTTTGTTGTAAATCCTAAAATTTCAACTTTCACAGAACACCTTTCTAAAGTTCTAGATAAAATATCAGCGCATATTGCAGCTATTGTGATAGGTCTTCCTCTCATTGATCCAGAATTATCAATCAATAAAGTAACGATTGTATCTTTAAAATCTAAATCCTTCTCTTTTTTAAATGACAACGAATTGTACGGATCCATAATAATTCTTGGTAGCTTAGAGCTATCAAGTAAGCCTTCTTCTAAATCAAAATCCCATGCTCTATTCTGTTTTGCAAGCAACTGTCTTTGTAATTTGTTTGCAAGTTTAGTTATGACGTCTTGAAATCCTACTAGTTGTTGATCCAATGTTTTGCGAAGCTTTGTTGCCTCATCTGCATTCTCTAATTTTTCTGCTTTTGTTACTTCATCATATTGTGTTGTAAAAATTTTGTAATCTAAATTGACATTATCAAGATTTTTTTGAACAATTTGTTCTGAACTTTGTTCATCGGACTCAATATCTGAAAGCTGTTCATCAAGATTAAACTCATCAACATTATAATCAGCATCTAAAGTGGCTTGTGTTTCCTGATCATTATTCTCATCTTTATTGTCTTCCTTGTCTTTATTCTGGTCATCGTTTGAGGGATTGTCTTGTCCTTGATCTTGATTTTCATCTTTTTTTTCTTCGTCCTCTTCAGTTTGAAAAATATCCATTTCCTCTAAAATTTGAGAGAATCTTGAACTGTAGTTTTCTTGATTTTCTAAATTTTCTTGTAAAAATTTTTTATGTTTTTCTACTGATTGTTCAAAATCTTTTTTCCAAAAATTTAACATTTTAGTTGTTAAAGGATTTAACTTTATCTGATGAAAATTTTTAAGCATATAAAGCTCGAATGCCTCTGTTACGGGCACGTCTTCTTTTGTTTTTAGCTGATCTTTTCTTTTAGTACTAATGATATGTGAGTAATTATGTTGAAAATTTTTTTCAATTCCTTTTAGCATTTTACCACCCAAGGCCTCATATCTTATTTTTTCAGCAATATTATAAAGAGATCTTGATGAAGTATTAGAGGGAAGGTTTTTTTTATAAACACTTTCATCAGAAAATTTTTTTTTTAAAGCAGAAGAATCTGTTTCAGCACGTAATTTAATAAAATCACTTGGCTTAGTTAAGTTGTCAATTTCGATTGGGCTTAATTCTTTTTTTTTATCTTTTTCTGATGATTTACTTATTAACCCAAAATCATCTGAAATTACTTTTGCTGTTGAAGTTAAAGCAAGTCTGAATTTTTCTTTTAAACTATCTATTTTACCGCTCATTTAAATTTGAATATTCATCAATGATTCTGGAAGTTCCTCACCAAAACATCTTTGATAATATTCTGCGATAGTATTTTTTTCAATTTCATCACATTTATTGAGAAAAGTAACTCTAAAAGCATAACCTGTATCTTTAAAAATTTCTGAATTTTCTGCCCAATGCAAAACTGTTCTGGGACTCATTACTGTTGATATATCACCTGCGATAAATCCTTTTCTGGTTAAAGAGGCTACTTTTATCATATTAGCAACTTTTTCTTTTCCTTTAGCGTTATTCAGATTTTTATTTTTTGCTAAAACAATATCTAATTCTCTATCAAGACTTAGATAGTTTAGAGTAGTGACAATATTCCATCTATCCATTTGTCCTTGATTTATTTGTTGTGTTCCATGATAAAGACCAGTGGTATCACCCAATCCAACAGTATTTGAAGTTGCAAACAATCTAAAAAATTTATTTTGTTTAATTACTTTATTTTTATCCAGAAGAGTAAAATTACCTTCTGCCTCCAAAACTCTTTGAATTACAAACATTACATCTGGTCTACCAGCATCATACTCATCAAAAACTAGTGCTACCGGATTTTGTATTGACCAAGGTAAAATACCTTCATTAAATTGAGTGACTTGTTTTCCATCTTTAAGAACGATTGCATCTTTGCCTATCAGATCTATTCTACTTACATGACTATCTAAATTTACTCGAATACATGGCCAGTTTAATCTAGCAGCGATTTGTTCTATATGTGTTGATTTTCCAGTACCATGATATCCTTGAACTAAGACTCTTTTGTTGTGAGCAAAACCAGAGACTATTGCCATCGTAGTATCTCTATCGAATTTGTAACTTTTGTCTATTTCAGGAACATATTCATTCTTTTCTGCAAAAGCATCTACTTCCATTTCAGAGTCGATTCCAAAAGTTTGTTTTAATGAAACTTTTATGTTGGGTTGAATATTAAGATTTGGAGTCAATTTTATCTCTATAAGTATTTTTAAGTTGAGTGTAAGCTAAAGTTATTAATTTTAGTTTTTCTTCATATTTTTTGTTTCCGGCATTTATATCTGGGTGATATTTTTTGACAAGTAATTTGAACTTATCTTGAACTTTTTCCCACTTTAATCCCACTGAAATTCCCAATATACCAAAGGCTTTGATATCCTTATGGTTAAATTTAAATTGACGCATATGATTGTAGTCACCATTAATTTTATCTTTGTCTAATTCATCCCTTAAAGTGTTATTCCACAGAACTTTGAAGAAATTATCAGAAGAGCTAAAGCTTTGAGTGGGTTTGTGCCAAATCATATCTGATTTTAAGAAATTCAAGACTTGATCATCATTCATTCCTGAGAAATAATTCCAATTTTTATTAAACTCTTTCACATGTTCTAGACAAAGCATTCTATATTTTTTACTATTATCTTTTTCAACAGGTGCTCTGTAGTCACCAATTTCATTACAATTATTCCAGTCGCAAATATTTTTCATGATGTATAATAGATTTAGTTTATGGATATAAATGAGTTAATTGCAATTGTAAAAAAAAAACTTACTGACCAAATTGATATCGAAAGTATTAAAATAGAAGATAAATCTTTTCTTCATAAAAATCATGCTGGTAATCAAGAGGGTAGATATCATTTAAAAATTATTCTGAGTTCAAGTGAATTAAAGGCTTTAAGTAGAATTAAAAGTAACAAAAGAGTTTATAAAATTTTAGATAAAGAATTGAAAGAACATATCCATTCAATACAAATTTTAATTTCTTAATTCATTTTTCAGAAACTTAGATAAATTATTTTTTTTATACTCTCTGTTTATAATTGGATATCCAATTTTTTTTAATAAAACTAAATTAATATTACTTGAATTATTTTTTTTATCTTTAGCCATAAAAGATAATATTTTATTTAAATCTCGAGTCTTAAAAATTTTTTTTATATTTGATGGTAAACTTGCTTTTGAAATGTGCTTTAAGATTGAATAATAGTCATTTTTTTGAATTAAATTATTTTTTAAACTAAAGCTTAATGCACTTTGCATGCCAAGTATTACGGCTTCTCCATGGTTAAGTTTTTTTGAATAACCCAAAGAAGCTTCATAAGCATGAGCAAATGTGTGACCAAAATTTAATATTTTTCTTAAGCCTTTTTCTTTTTCATCTTTTTCAACAACATTTTTTTTTATTTTACAGCTTTCGTATATAGCTCTTTCAATAAATGGAGATGAAAGTTTTAAAATTCTATTACTATTTTTATCTAAAAATTTATAAAAACTTTTATTGGCAATTAAAGAATGTTTTAAAATTTCACCATAACCACAAATCAATTCTCTTTTTGGTAAAGTCTTTAAAAATTGAACATCTGATATAACCAGATTTGGTTGATAAAAACTTCCTATTAAGTTTTTTCCAAATTTAGTATTTACTCCTGTTTTTCCTCCAATCGATGAGTCTACTTGAGATAAAAGTGTAGTTGGAATATTGATAAATTTTAATCCTCTTTTAAATAGACTGGCTGCAAAACCACTTATATCTCCAGTAATACCCCCGCCAATAGATATAACACAATCCTCTCTTGAAAAGTTTTTGGTTAGTAAAATATCCAAAATTTTGTTTACGCTTGTAAAATTTTTGTTCATTTCATTAGCTTTAAAATAATGAATATGAAGCTTTTTTTTGTTAAGAGATTTTTTAATCTTTGAAATAAAATGTTTAGAAATATTTTTATCGATAACGAGCAAACATTGTTTAAAGTTTATTGAATTTTCTTTTAAAATTTTTGATATACCAGATCCTAAATTTGAACCAATAATAATTGAATATTTTTGAGTTTTAGTATTAATTTTTAACTTAATGGGTTTCATAATTTTTTAAAACTTTTTTAACAATTTCATTTTTTGACAATTTATCACATTTAATTTCATATAAAGCTTTAGAGTAAATGTTAGATCGTTTTTTTATTAAATCAATCAATTCATTTTCTGTTGAATTAATAGCCAGGGGTCTTTTTTTACTATTTTTAATTCTATTCAGTAATGTTTCATTATTCCAGTTTAGCCAAAAAGAGATGTGGTTTTTAAGAATTTCTTTTCTAATTACTTTATTCATAAATGCTCCACCACCGAGTGATACGACAACTGAATTAAATTTTAATAATTTGAGAGTTGTTTTTTCTTCAAATTTTCTAAAATAATCTTCACCTTTTTTTTCAAATATTTTGGATATAGATAAGCCCAATTCTCTTTCAATCTCTTTATCTACATCTATGAATTTGATCTGTAATTTTTTTGCAGTTAGCGAACCAATAGAGCTCTTCCCAGATCCCATCATACCTAAAAAAACAAGATTTTCTTTTGATTTCATAAGTTTCTTTATTGAAAAAACACAAATATGTCTTAATTTGAAATTAACTAAAGTTATATGCAATTCAATAAAAATACAAGTTCAAGCAGAACCAATGTCATTGCAATAATTATAAAATCTATGATTGGTCTTATAGTTATATTAGGACTTGTTTTTTTTATAAACAAAGTTGATTTCCCAGCTCCTAAAAAAGAAATAGAAAAAACTATTCCAAATGAAAATTTCAAAATTGTTAAATAAGAAAAATTTATCAATTGTAATTTTTTCTCTAATTTCTCTCTCATCGCTTGCAGAGGATAAGCCTGTAGATATTTGGAATTTAGAAAAACAAGAGTCTGAGACTATTTCCGAAGAAAATTTATCAATTGAAAATAAACAAGAGGTATCTGAAAGCAGTATTTATAAAATGCAATCAGATAAAAATGAAGTCTCTATAAAGTTAGACCAAGAACTTACGTCAAAAACAATTAAAATTGCAGGATTATACGATCCACAAGAATATGGTTTGGATATAAATATGTGGTCAAATTCTGATGGTTCAACACTTAAAAAACTTTTTAACAACATTGATAAATATGAACTTTCAAAAGATGCCTCTGAAATTCTTAATATTTCATTATTGACGAATGCTTATTATCCAAATCAAAATATTACTGATCAGGAATTTCTAAAATTTAAAACAGAGTGGCTCATTAAAAACTCTAACTTAGATTTAATAGAAGAATATCTTATCAAGAATCAAGTCACTAACCTTCATCCAGAGTTAATGAGATACATGGTTGATAGATATTTGTCTCAATCAGATGTTAAAAAATCATGTGAAATATTCTCTAAGATCAAAGAACCTCTTGAAGATGAGTATTTATCAAAATTTAATTTATATTGTTTAATTAATTATGGAAAAAATGAGGAAGCTCAATTAATTTTAGATTTAAAGAAAGAGTTAGGTTTTTCAGATGAGTATTTCGAAAATAAAATAAATTACTTATTTGGATATAATGATGAGGCAAATAAAGAAATTTCTGAAAATTCAATTCTAGATTTTCATTTAGCCCATAGAACTAATCCTGAATTTAAATTTGAGCCAAATAAAGACACACCTAAATTAATTTGGAAGTATTTATCGTCTTCTAATTTGCTATATAAAATTCAAGATGTAGAGATTACAGATATAGAAAAAATTTCGACTATTGAAAAAGCAACCCATGATAAAAATTACTCAGAAGAAGAGTTGTTTGAGTTTTATAAGCGATTTCAATTTAATATAAATCAGCTGTTAAATACTAAAGAGTCATATAAATCCCTATCATCCATTGAAGGGAAAGCTTTAGTTTATCAAAGATTGCTTTTGACTGAGGAGCCAAAACTAAAACTCGAATTAATGAAAATTCTAAAAGATATCTTTAAATCTGAAGGTATCGAGGATGCTTTTGATGAAGAACTTAGAAAATCTTTAAAGCAAATTGATGAAACAGATGTACCATCTAATTTCACTACTTTTTATAATCAGTATTTAAAAAGTAATGAAATCATTAATAAAAGAATAAAATATAACAATAAAATATTACACCAATCCAAATTGGTAAATTATTTTAATGGAGATTATGCAAAATCGAAAATTGAAGAAGATCTTGATAAATTTTTAAAAAAAATAAAAAAAGATAAAAAATACTCTTTATCTAAGAAAGATATAATTTTTCTTGAAGCTCTAAAGTCTGATGGAATTGAAATCTCAAAAAAATATGAAAATCTTTATAAAGTTAACAAATCAGAGATGCCTTCAGATATTCAGAAAATGCTTGATAATAAAGAAATTGGAGCTGCATTACTTAGAGTTATAGAGGTTATTGGACCTGAGAAAATTGAGGATATAGATGATGATACAGTTTATTTTATAATAAATACACTCAACCAATTAAATACTGACTGGATTAGGAATAAACTTTTATTAAAAGTTCTTCCTTTAAAAGTTTAGAAATTATAATAAAATAATTCGTAATGGCTGTTAAAACTATAATCACTGAACCAAATAAATTGCTTAGACAGATTTCAAAACCTGTTGAAAGTGTTGGTAAAGAAGAACAACAACTGATGAGTGATATGTTGGATACAATGTATGAAGCCAATGGCATAGGCCTTGCAGCAATTCAAATAGGTATCCCAAAAAGAATTATAGTAATGGATATTGGTAAGGAAGAAAAAAAAGAACCTAGATATTTTGTTAATCCAGTAATTATGAACAAAGACTCAATCAAAAACACACATGAAGAAGGATGCTTGTCAGTACCCGATCAATTCGCAGAAATAGATAGACCAAGTAAGTGTGAAGTAGAGTACCTTGATTATAATGGAAAAAAACAATTGTTAAAAGCCGATGGGTTACTTGCAACGTGTATTCAGCACGAAATGGATCACTTAGAGGGAATATTATTCATTGATTATCTTTCAAAATTAAAGAAATCTATGATTATAAAAAAACTATCTAAATTAAAATCAAATACAGCGATCCTTTAATTGATGGCTAAAAAGATTGTTTTTATGGGTACACCAATGTTTGCTGTTCCTATTTTAAAATCATTGTATCAAAATGGATACCCAATATCTGAAGTGTATACTCAACCTCCTCAAAAATCTCAAAGAGGACAAAAAATAAATAAATCACCTATTCAAGGAATTGCTGAAACTCTAAATTTAAAATTTAGAACTCCAAAATATTTAAAAAATAATGATGAGGAATATGACTATTTTAAAAGTTTGGATGCTGATCTTGCAATAGTTGTTGCTTATGGTCAAATTATTCCAAAAGAATTTTTAAGTTTAACTAAAAAAGGATTTATTAATATTCACGCATCTTTGTTACCAAAATGGAGAGGTGCAGCACCCATACAAAGGTCTATAATGAACCTTGACAAAGAAACAGGAGTAAGTGTTATGAAAATAGCTGAACAACTTGATACAGGTCCAGTATGTAATACTTATAAGATAAACTTAGAAAATAATTTAAATGCAAGTGATGTATCTGATAAATTATCTTTAATAGCAGCTGAAAAATTATTAGATAATATTGATGATATTCTTGAAGATAAAGCAAAATTTATTGATCAGGATCATTCAAAAGCGACATATGCTTTTAAAATTCAAAAAGCTGAGGGTGAAATCAATTGGAATGATCAAGCAAAAAACATTATTGGAAAAATAAATGGTCTATATCCTGTGCCAGGTGCTTTCTTTATATACAAAGGTGAAAGATATAAAATTTTAAAAGCAGAAATTGGCAATGGGATTGGAAGGCCAGGGGAAATTGTTTCTGATTATTTAGAGATTGTTTGCGGTGACAAGCAAACAATAAAGATTCAAGAGATCCAAAGACAAGGAAAAAGGCCACAAAATATCGGTGAATTTATGCTTGGTTCACAAATAAAAAAGGGTGCAGTAATCTAAGTGATCAGGTATCAAATACTTATTGAATACGTTGGTACTGATTTTAGGGGATGGCAAATTCAAAAAAAAGGCTCAACTATTCAAGGTCTTATTCAAGAAAATCTCTCAAAACTTTTAAAAGAAAAAATAATTTTAAATGGTTCGGGTAGAACTGATACTGGCGTTCATGCAATTGAGCAGTCAGGTCATTTTGATAGCAAAAAGGAGATTCTAGACTTAACAAAGTTTTTAAAATCAATTAATCATTTTATAAATGATCAGGGTGTTGCAATTAAAAAAATTAGAAAAAGAAGTAGTAAATTCCATTCAAGATTTTCTGCAAAACAGAGGATTTATAAATACATAATTTTTAATCAATTAAGTGCTCCTGTTATTGAGAAAAAAAGAGGATGGCATGTAAGAAAACCATTGGACTTAGATTTAATTAAAAAAGGAGCTAAGAAATTAATTGGAACTCACGATTTTTCTACTTTTAGATCTTCAAGTTGTCATGCAAAAAGTCCTATTAGAACAATTAAATCGGTAAAAGTTAAATCATCAAAAAACAAAATAGAAATAGAATTTAGGTCGCAATCTTTTTTACAACAACAAGTTAGATCGATGGTTGGTTGTTTGAAATATTTAGGTGAAAATAAATGGGATTTGAAAAAATTTAATAAAGTTTTTAAATCTAAAAAAAGAGTTCTTTGTGCTCCACCAGCACCCCCAGAGGGACTTTTTTTAACGAGAGTTATTTATTAATTTACTTTTATTACTCATAGCAAACTTTTTATTAATTCGCCATCTTGATTCAGATCGTACTATATAACCACAACAATTTTTAGATTTGCACTTACATGGGAACTGTTTGTAGTTTTCATCAAAGCCAAATCCATAATCACAAGTAAACTCTTCTCCCTTTTTTATATTCTTAATTGCCTTAACCCAAATCTTAAGACCTTTACCATCATAGTCACAATTATTATCACATGAATGATTAATTAAACCTGCTGTATTCCATGAAAAGTCTCCATCTAGATCGTATCTCTTATTAATAGTAAATAAATAAATTGGTTTACCATTATCATATTTATCTGACTCCTCAGTTTGCTTTTTTGTAATTAGTTTTCCAACATAATCAATTATTTTGGTTCCTTCTTTGATATCTCTTGTTGCGTATAGACCTCTACCTTTTTTATCTATGTCTGACTTTTTAATTCTATAAGGACTCATACAAGTTTTTTAGAGATTAAATTTGAATTATCAATTAAATTCTATTAGAGCATCCATATGTCTTTTAGTACTATCTTGAAGAGCTTTAAGATCATAGCCTCCTTCAAGAATTGAAACTACATTTCCATTACACATAGATTTAGAAATTTCCAATGTTCTTTTTGTTAATTGATAGAAATCTTCTGATCCTAGTCTTAGTTGAGCTAAAGGATCGTCAATATGTGCATCAAAACCCGCAGAAAACAATAAAAATTCAGGTTTAAACTCCTTCAATTTTTTTAAAACAAGTTCATATGCATTTAAATATTCTTTAGCAGTGGTGCCAGCTTCAAGTGGAATATTTAAAACATTATTAAATTTACCTGTCTCTTTTTCTGAGCCAGATCCAGGATAGTAGGGGTATTGATGTGTTGAAATATATAGCACTTTTTCATTATCATAAAAAATGTTTTGGGTTCCATTTCCATGATGAACATCAAAATCAATAATTGCAACTTTACTATACTTATATTTTTCAATTAAATAGTTAGCACCAACAGCAACATTGTTATAAATACAAAATCCCATCGCTTTATCTTTTTCTGCATGATGTCCTGGTGGTCTTACAGCACAAAACGCATTTTTAAATTCTTTCTGTTGAACACCATCAATAGCTGAAATTATTGATCCAACAGCATCTTTAGTAGCTTCTTTACTTCCAGATGAAACAACTGTGTCCCCATCAAGAAACGCTAAACCATTTTCTGGAAATGATTTACTTACGAGATCAATGTATTTAGGAGAATGTGTGTTAATTAAAAAAGATTGATCAAATTTAGCTGGTTTTTTCCAAATTAATTTTTTGTTATCAATTTTTTTAAAATTATCAATAACAGCTGTTACTCTATCAATTTTTTCTGGATGTCCTTCGCCTGTATTATGATTTTGATAAGTATCAGAGGTAACTAGACCAGTTTTCACTTAAAATAATTTTGTAAAATATTTGAATAAATCAAAGTAAGTTTTTTTAAATCAGACAACGAAACAGCTTCATCTACTTTATGCATTGTCTTACCAACTAAACCAAATTCTAAGCATGGGGCTATTTTTCTAATAAATCTAGCATCAGAAGTACCACCTGTTGTTGACAGTTGAGGTTTGATTTTTGTAATTTTTTTAATGATATCTCTAATCATAAAAGTTGTATTATTTGGCTTAGTAAGAAATGCTTCTCCAGACACACTATAGTCAATTTTATATTTTGATTTATTTTTATTACTTATTTTTTTTATAATTGTATCAATTTTCTTTTTTATAGAATTTGAAGTGTGTTTGTTATTAAATCTGATATTAAATTTAGCATTAGCTAACCCTGGGATTACATTATCTGCTGAATTATCAATATTTATCTTAGTAATCTCAAGATTTGTTGGTTGAAAATCTTTTGAACCATTATCAAATTTAATCTTTTTAAGTTCATTTAAAATTTGCACAAGTGCTGTTGATGGATTATTTGCTCTTTGAGGATAAGCCACATGACCCTGAACACCTATAATTGAAAGTCTACCATTCATGCTTCCTCTTCGTCCTATTTTAATCATTTCACCCAATTTATTAGGATTAGTAGGTTCACCCACTAAGCAAAAATCTATTCTTTCTTTTTTCTTTTTTAAATAATCGACTACTTTTTTAGTCCCATTGATTGCCACTCCTTCTTCATCTCCTGTAATTAAAAGACTAATAGAGCCATTAAATTTTCTTTTATTTCCAACAAAATTACTTACTGCCGAAACAAATGCAGCGATTGAACTTTTCATATCATTAGCACCTCTTCCAATTAGATGTCCTTTTTTAACAGAGGGTTTAAAAGGGTTTACTGTCCAATCTTTTAAATTTCCTGCAGGAACAACATCCAAGTGACCTGCATAACAAAAATTTGGACCTTGATTGCCAAGTCTTGCGTAAAGATTTTTTACAGGTTTGCTGTTCTTCTCATTGAACTCTAAAATTTTAGTTTTAAATCCAAGTGTTTTAAGTTTTTTTTCTAAAAACTTCATTATTCCAGCATCAATAGGTGTAACTGTGGGGAATTTAATTAGCTCCTTAGCTAATTGAAGTTCATTAATAGTTGGCATTATAAATTTATTCTCTCAATAAATCGTTAATCGAAGTTTTAGATCTTGTTTTTTCATCTACTTGCTTGATAATTACTGCACAATATAGAGCGGGACCTTTACCATCTTTGCTTGGCAAACTTCCCGGAACTATTACTGAGTAGGGTGGAATTTTTCCATAGATTACTTCTCCAGATTCTCTATGAACAATTTTTGTAGACTGACCAATAAACACACCCATAGATAATACGGAACCTTCACCTACAATTACTCCTTCAACTATTTCAGAACGAGCTCCAATGAAACAATTATCTTCTATAATTGTTGGATTAGCTTGCATCGGCTCAAGTACACCACCAATTCCTGCGCCACCAGAAATATGACAATTTTTTCCTATTTGAGCACAAGAACCTACAGATGCCCAAGTATCAATCATAGTACCTTCATCTACATAAGCTCCAATATTTACAAATGATGGCATCAAGACTACATTTTTACCAATAAACGACCCATGTCTAATAGCTCCGTTAGGTACGTGTCTAAAGCCAGCTTTTTTATGTTCTTCTCTTCCCCAACCAGCTGTTTTCCCTCTTACTTTGTCCCACCAAGTAGCGTAAGGACCAGCAAGTGTTTGCATTTCATTAGTTTTAAAGCTTAAAAGAATTGCTTTTTTAATCCATTGATGAACTATCCACTCATTATCTTTTTTTTCAGCTACTCTTAAAGCACCATTGTCAACAAGTTCTACTGTATCTTTAATTGCACTTAATATTGATTGGTCAGATTGACCATTAATTGAGTCTTTATTGTCCCAAGCTGTATTGATAATATTTTCAAATTCTTTCATAGTTTTAATTTAATGTTTGTAAGTTAATTTATTTTACTTTTAATATATTAATTTCTTGAAGAAAAGAAGGCAAGCTCTTAATCTTGTAATCTATGTATGGTTTGTTCGAATCTTTTTTAGCGAAAGCCTCTTCATTTTCTAACCAACAAGTTTTCATTCCTAAATTCTTAGCCTGTTCTAAATTGTGGGCAATATCTTCAATTAAAATTGATTGATTTGGGTCTAAATCAAATTTTTTTATCAATTTTTGATATGGATCTAAGCGTGGTTTTGGAACATAATTTGCATCTGTGATATCAAAGGCTCCATCAAATAATCCATCAATACCAAGTTGCTTTGTAACGTTTTCAACATGGGCATGTGATCCATTAGTAAAAATAATTTTCTTTTCTTTTATCTTAATAAGCTCTTCTCTTAAAACTTCGTCCTTCGGCAACCAACTGATATCAATATCGTGAACAAATTCTAAAAATTCTTGTGGATCTATGTTGTCATGGTTCATTAAGCCGGAGAGTGTTGTTCCATATTCGTAAAAGTATTTTTTTTGAATTTCTTTTGCTTTTATAAGATCAACATTAAATTTTTCAGAGATAAAAGAAGACATTTTTTTATCAACCTCAGAAAAAACCTGAGTTTGACCACTATAAAGAGTGTTATCAAGATCAAATATCCAGTATTTTATATTAACTAAATCTTTCATTGTCTTATCAGTGTTCCTGATCCTTTATCAGATAATAGTTCAAAAAGAATAGAATGGTTTTTTCGACCATCAATAATTACAACACCTTTCACGCCATTGCTTGCAACGTCTAAACAATTATTAATTTTGGGGATCATTCCCCCAGTAATGGTTTCATTATCGATTAATTCTTTAATTGAAGTTGAATTAATTTCAGGAATTAGTTTTTGATTGTTATCTAGTACACCTTCGACATCACTCATAATAATTAATCTTCTTGCTTCAATTTTTTTTGCAATCGAACCAGCTGCTGTGTCTGCATTTATATTATAAGTTTGTTTATTTTTATCTAAGCCCAATGGTGCAATTACTGGAACTTTTTTATCATAAACAATTTTATCTATAATAGTTTTGTCAATTTTAGTTGGTGATCCTACAAATCCTAATTCATCATTTTCTTTCACTACACTAATAATATTATTTTTTTTAGAGTTAATTGTTTCACTATTACAAGATTGTTTTTCAAGGGCCTCAACTATTTCTTGATTAAATTCTATTAAAACATTCTCGACTACTTCAATTGTTTCTTTTCCTGTAACCCGAAGTCCTTTTATAAATTCACTATTAATTCCTAATTCATTTAATTTGTTGCTTATTCTTTTACCTCCACCATGAACAATTATAGGAATGAAACCCAACTTATTAAGTGTGGTAATATCTTTTATAAAAATATTGAATAAGTTTTGATCGACTAAAACACTTCCACCACATTTAATAACGATGTATTCGTCATTATATTTTTCTAAATATTTTTTTACTTCATCAATTGAGGGACCATCAAATGGTAGTATCTTTTTTAACTCTTCCTCTTTGACTTCCAACATTAAGTGGTTGTTTTAATAGTAGTTCTTTTCATAATGAACACTTGTTGAGCCATTGTTAAAATATTATTAACAGTCCAGTAAATTACTAATCCTGCAGGAAATGGTGCCAGTATTACTGTTAGGAAAAGTGGAAAGAACATAAATATTTTTGCCTGCATAGGATCTGTTGGTGCAGGATTTAGTTTTTGCTGAATAAACATTGATACACCCATTGCAATAGGCCAAGCACCAATCATTAAAAACGACGGAACATCATAAGGTAATAAGCCAAATAAATTGAAGAGTGATGTAGGATCTCTTTCAGATAAATCTTGTATCCATCCAAAAAATGGCATTTGTCTCATTTCAATTGTTACAAACAATACTTTGTATAGTGCAAAAAATACTGGAATTTGAACTAGTATAGGCAAACATCCAGACATAGGATTAACTTTCTCTTTTTTATAAAGAGCCATCATTTCTTGCTGTAATTTCATTTTGTCGTCTTTATGAAGCTCTTTAAGTCTTACCATCTCTGGCTGAAGAGCTTTCATTTTGGCCATACTTTTGAATGAAAAATTTGCTAGTGGGAAGAAGGCTAGTCTAATACAAAATGTAATAGCTATAATTGCAAGTCCATAGTTTCCTAATAATTTAAAGAAATAATCTATTCCGTGAAACAAAGGTTTTGTAATGAAATATAGAAATCCCCAATCAATTGCTAAATCAAATTTATCTATATTTAAAGACTCTGCGTATCCATCAATTACGTCTACTCTCTTAGCAGCTACTATTATTTGCAATTTATCTTCGATACTCGAGTTTCCTTTTAATTCCAGAGGTTCTGTGCCTACAAAATTAGCACGAAACTTTTCTTTATAATCAAATGTGGTCTTGAATTCTTTACCACTTGGTGGAATCAATGAGGTTATCCAAAATTTGTCTGAAATTCCAAGCCATCCCTTTTGAGAAGTTTTTGAAAATTTTTCTTCTTGAATATCATCATAATCTTCTTCAATTAATTCTTCATCTAATGTTGCTATTAAACCTTCATGAAGAATGTAAAAATTCGAAATATCTGGAATTTCTTTTCTGATAATTTGACCATAAGTGTAAAAATCGAACTCTTTTTTTGTTGGATTGATTACTTTTTGTTTAATTGTAAATAAAAATTTGTCATCTAAATTTATTTCTTTCTCAAAAGTAATTCCCTGATCGTTAGTCCAAGATAATCTAACTGGATATTGATTAGTTAGTTTATTATTTCCTGATACAGACCAAACCGAATTAGAGTTTGGAATATCAATATTTTTATCAGAAGTTATAAATCCACTCTCTATAAAATATCCATCTTTAGTATTTCTTGGTGTTAAAAGAGTAACTTTCTCATCACTATTTAAAGCTACATTATATTCTTTAAAGGTTAAGTCATCGATTGCAGCACCCTTTAAAGAAATCGAACCAACTATATTTTGATTTTCAAATTGAATTCTTTTATTTTGGTTTAAAGCCTCTTCTCTTGTAATTTCAGTTATAGTCTCTTTTTGATCCAAGCTAGGCGCATCTGAATTTTGTTCAGTTTTATTTTTTTCAGCTAAGTTCTCTTTTGTAATTGGGGGAGGTGCAAAAAATAAGCTATATAAAATAATAACTGCAGCAGATAAAGAAATAGCAGCAATAACGTTTTTAGTATCCATTATTTTTTAGCTCTCATTTCTTTTTTAACGGGATCAAAACCATCACCACCGCCTAAAAACTTTATAGGATGACATGATAGTATTCTCTTTAAGCTCATTAAACTTCCCTTGACTAAACCAAATTCTTTTAAAGCCTCAATACTGTATTCAGAACAAGTTGGTAAATATCTACAAGATTGACCTAGCAATGGACTAATAAGAAATTTATATCCTTTAATAAATTTAATTAAAATATTTGTGAAAATGTTCATTATTTAATTTTTTCTAAATCTTGAAATAGAGTTTCTTTTATATTTTTGTACTCATTGTTTAGCATAGTTGACTTAGCAATAACAAGATATGAATAGCTAAATTTTAATGTTATTTTTTTTACTGCTTCATTAACAATATTTCTTAATCTACGTTTAATTTTATTTCTTTTTACTGCATTTCCAATTTTCTTTTTGGTCACAAAACTAATATTAAGTTTGCTATCATCTTTGTTAGCTAGGCTGCCAAAAAAAATTGTAACATACTTGTTAGAAATTTTTTTTTGCTTTAGTAGATTTTTGAATTCCTCGTTTTTTGAAAGAGCAAGTATTTTGCTTTTCATTTATCTAGACTGATACTGTTAACGATTTTCTTCCTCTTGCTCTTCGTCTAGCCAAAAGTTTTTGTCCACCCTTAGTCTTCATTTTTGATCTAAAACCATGTTTTCTGGCTCGTTTAACGTTAGAGGGTTGGTATGTTCGCTTCATAAAATGTGGTTAAAATTTATTAATTTTCGCTCTTTATAGTAACTAAATATATAAATAGCAAATAGAAGATTATATAATTAGCATTGTATTTAATGGAAAAAGCTAAAAAAATTAAATTATTTGTAGGATTATTTTATCTTACAGCCATTTGTTTATTTTTATATTTTTTCTTTTCAAAATTTAGCCTCCAGGAAATAACTTCTTATGATTTTATTAGAGAAAATAGATCTTATTTTTTTGAACTTAAAAATTCAAATTTATTTTTACTATCAATAATTTTCCTAGGACTAACGATATTGTGGGTATTTCCATTTTTAGGATTTGGTTCACCTGTTGCACTGATGGGTGGATTTATTTTTGGAAAGTGGGTCGGGACATTGCTAGTTGTTTTAGGGTTAAGTGTTGGTGCAACTTTCATATATTTATTTGGTAATTATTTTTTAAAAGAATTAATTAGAGAAAAATTTTTAAATAAATTTCAAAATCTTGAGCAAAAATTTATAAAATCTGAATTTATTTATTTATTATTATATCGTTTTATAGGAGGATTACCTTGGCAGTTAAGCTGTCTTTTACCCACTCTTTTTAATGTAAAAGTAAATAATTTTTTCTTTGCAACTTTGATTGGAATTATACCTCAAATATTCTTAGCTGTTTCCATTGGCAGTGGCTTAGAAAAGGTTATCGATCAAAATTCAGAACTTCCAGGAATAACAGATATAATTTTTTCTGCAGATATTTATTTGCCTATTCTTGCTTTTTTTGGATTAATTGTTTTATCAATTTTTTTAAGAAAAATTTTCTACAAAAATTAATTTTGGTGCTCCCACCCTGTACTGACCAGGGAATTAGTCATTACCAATGACTTGATATACCATTTATCTATAGGAGCTTATGATCAAAATAATATTTACTGATAATAAAGCATTTTTTTCAAAATATTGCCTTAATTTTTTGATGAATATGCTTTATATCTACGTGAGGAAAATTTTATGGGAATTCATTACGATTATAAATCTACCAAAGGAAACAAGCTTATGGAGAAGCAAGCTAAAAGAGAGAAGAAGCTTGCTGAAAAAAAGGCTAAACGATTAGCTAAAGAAGGACCCAAAGAAGAGGAAGTTAAACCTAAAACATTAGATGCCTCTAAGCCTATAACTTTAGACTTTCTTACAAACCCAGATAAAGAATGAATTCTAAAGAAAAAAATGAGCGCTTAAGCTTAGCGCTAAGAAAAAATTTGAAAAAAAGAAAACTTTTCCAAAAAAAAACTAAGAAGAAAACTAAATAATGTCAGTTCTTTCAGATAAGTGGATTAGAAAAATGTCTAAAGAAAAAGATATGATTTCACCTTTTGAGGAAAAACAAGTCAGAGGGGACAGTATTTCTTATGGGCTATCATCATTTGGTTATGATGCTAGAGTTTCTGATGAGTTTAAAATTTTTACAAATGTGAACTCAGAGATTGTGGATCCAAAAAATTTTAAACCAACAAACTTTGTTACAAAAAATGTATCAGAATGTATTATTCCACCCAATTCATTCGTTTTAGCAAGAACAGTTGAAAAGTTTAAAATTCCAGATGATGTATTGGTTATTTGTCTTGGCAAATCTACTTATGCAAGATGTGGAATTATTGTAAATGTTACACCTTTAGAACCAGGTTGGGAAGGATATGTAACACTAGAATTTTCCAACACCACACCTTTACCTGCAAAAATATACGCAAATGAGGGTGTTGCACAGTTTGTCTTTTTAAAGGGAAATGAAAAACCAGAAGTTACATATGCGGATCGTGATGGAAAGTATATGGGTCAAACTGGGGTAACGTTACCTAAAGTTTAGTTATGCAAAAACTTGAAGTCTTTGGAGCAAACAAGCTCAAAGGGCAAATAAAAATATCAGGCTCTAAAAATGCATCTCTACCAATTTTGGCAGCAACTTTATTATCAAGAAAAAAAGTTTATCTAAAAAATTTGCCTAGAGTAAAAGATATTGAGACGATGGTTAATTTGTTGCAATCATTAGGATCCAAAATCAATTTTAATAAAAATGATTTAGTTATTGATAATAAAAAACAAAGCAAAAGTTTTGCATCTTATAGTTTAGTCAAAACCATGAGAGCAGGAATTTTAGTTCTTGGTCCTTTACTTGCAAAATTTGGTAAAGCAAAAGTATCTCTTCCAGGAGGTTGTGCAATTGGCACAAGACCTGTTGATATACATTTAAATGCTTTATCAAAGTTAGGCGTTAAGTATAAAATTATTCAAGGGTATGTTCATGCTACTGCATCCAAGGGATTAATTGGAAATAAAATTAAATTTTCAAAAATATCAGTTGGAGCCACTGAAAATTTAATAATTGCAGCAAGTTTTGCCAAAGGAACTACAATTTTAAATAACTGTGCAATTGAACCTGAAATAAAAGATTTAGTTAATTTTTTAAAAAGCATGGGATGCAATATCAAGTGGATTAGTAAGCGTTCAGTCAAAATTGAAGGAGTGTCTAAGGTTAATGAAACTACTTATCCGGTAATGTTTGATAGAATCGAGGCTGGAACTTATTTAATTGCAGCAGCTGTAACAGAGGGAGATCTAAAGATAAAAAATATAGTTTCTAAAATTATTCAAACTGAAATTAATGTATTAAAAAAAATAGGTGCAAAAATTAATGTTAAAAAAGACGAAATTCATATTACAGGTAATAAAAAAATTAAAAGTATGAATATAAAAACTGCTCCATATCCTGGTTTTCCAACTGATTTGCAGGCTCAAATGATGGTATTACTATGCAAAGCAAATAAACAGTCTTTAATCAAAGAGGATATTTTTGAAAACAGATTTATGCACGTAGCTGAATTAAATCGAATGGGTGCTAAAATTTCAACTGAAGGCAATAAGGCCAAAGTTACTGGTAATATTAATTTTGAATCAGCAGAATTGATGGCAACTGACTTAAGAGCTTCAGTTTCACTAATTCTTGCAGCCTTAACTGCAAAAGGAAAATCGGTTATTAATAGAATTTATCATCTTGATCGTGGATATGAAAATATTGAAAAGAAATTAAAAAAAGTTGGAGCAAAAATTAGAAGAGTTAATTAATGGATAAGAAATATTTAGCAAAAATTATAGCCTCTGATAATGAGGGCTTACAAATGATTTCAGCGTATAGCGCTGGGGCGAAAGTAAAAGTATCAGATATTAAATATCTGTCAGAAAACAAAGTTTTCTTGTTATCAATTGAAAGAACTAAAATCGAAACAGATCAAGAAGATAAGAAAATTAATAGTATTTGCAGGTTTGATTTTGTTGATAAAGTTAAATCCAAAAATATAGACCAAGACAATGAAGATTTAGTTTTAGAATTGATAGCAATGGATTATCTAAAAAATAAAGATGATTATGAGATTAATTTAATTTTCAGCAATAATGCTCACATTGCTTTGACTACAGAAACAATTGAAGTAAGACTAGAAGATCAGAGTGAAATTAAAGACTAATGAAAATATTAAATAGTAATAATAAAAATTTTGATAAAAATTTAGATAGCTCACTTTTGCAAAGAAAGAAAAAAGTACAATCAAATTCAGTTTCAGTTTCAAGTATTATTAAAGATGTCAGAAAAAATGGAGACAAAGCTTTAGTAAAATATGAAAAAAAATTTAATCAAAATACTATAATTATTCCGTCTCAAAAACAGATTTCTAATTCAATAAAATCACTAGATAAAAAAGTAAAGCAAGCAATTGATATTGCTTATAATAGAATTTGTAAATTTCACTCACTTCAAAAATTTAAAAACATCTCTTATGTCGATAAATATAAAAATAAACTTGAATATAAATACATACCCTTAGAGTCTGTTGCAATTTATGTACCTGGTTCAACAGCCTCATATCCCTCAAGTGTATTAATGAATGCTATTCCAGCAATTGTTGCTGGAGTTAAAAGAATTGTGATGATTAATCCGGGATTTAAAGGAAAACAAAATCCAGCAGTATTATATGCAGCGCATAAGTGTAAAATTAAAGAGATATATTCAATAGGGGGCCCTTCAGCGATAGCAGCTGTAGCTTATGGAACAAAAAAAATTAATAAAGTTAATAAAATAGTAGGCCCTGGTAATGCTTATGTGGCTGCTGCTAAAAAAGAAGTTTTTGGCGATGTTGGAATTGAAGGGATGACTGCAGGACCTTCTGAAGTCACTATTGTTTGTGATAAATTTTCAAACCCAGAATGGGTTGCAAGTGATTTAATAGGACAAGCAGAACATGATAATCTTGCTCAATGTATTTTAATTTCAAAAGACAAAACTTTAATAGATAAAGTTCAAAATGAAATTGTTAATCAATTAAAGGAAATTTCACGATCTTCTATAGCGAAAAAAAGCTTATCCAGTAATGGAATTTTAATGCACATTAGTTCTGATAAGAAAATAATTGATGTTGTAAATAAAATAGCTCCTGAACACTTGGAACTGAATCTAAAAAATTACAAATCATTTATACCAAAAATTAAAAATGCAGGATCTATTTGTTTAGGAAAATATGCTGTTATGGCAATGACTGACTATAATGTTGGCTCAAACCATATATTACCAACAAATGGTTCAGCTAAATATTCAAGTGGAGTAAGTGTAAATGAATTTTATAAACGGATTTCCTATATAAACTTATCTAAAAAGGGTATTGAAAGTCTTGGTCCTTCAGTTATAACACTTGCAAATTATGAGGGATTAGCAGGACATGCTCAATCTATAAAAAAAAGAATTAGGAGAAAATAAAATTGTCTAAACAAGATTTGCTTGAATTTAAAGGAAAGGTCATGGACTTACTTCCAAATGCAATGTTTAGAGTTAAGCTAGAGAATGGGCATACGGTTACAGCTCATACTGCTGGTAAGTTGAGAAAAAACAGAATTAGAGTATTGCAAGGCGATAACGTGACAGTCGAAATGACACCTTACGACCTTACAAAAGGCAGAATAATCTTTAGGGGTTAATTTTTGCCTCGGTAGCTCAGGAGTAGAGCAGAGCCCTGAAAAGGCTTGTGTCGGAGGTGCGAATCCTTCCCGAGGCACCACCACCCACTTTTCATCTTGAAATAATTAAAAAATCAAATTAGCATTATGGAACAATAAACAACATAAGGACTGAGAAATAAGATGAGCACACTAACTGGTAAAATTAAATGGTATAATGGTAAAAAAGGCTATGGTTTCATCGAAAGAGATGACAAAGAAAAAGATGCCTTTGTGCATGCGTCAGCAGTTAAAGAAGCTGGCATGAGATATCTAAATGAGGGGGACAAACTAGAATTTTCATTAGAGGACGGTCCAAAAGGTCCTTCTGCAGTTAATCTAAAAAAAATAGATTAATTCAAAATATTTCAAAGGGTGTTAAATCTACAAAAGATTAACGTCCTTTATTTTTACTTGAATAATGACAATTATTGTCTAAAAGACTGCCCATGATTATAGATATTACATACAGAGAGACTTCAAGAAGCACTCATAGAATCTGTTTCCATAGCCTGTAGGCTATTTATTTATAATATAATTTTTAATCCACACAAAAATAATATAAAAACAAGGAATGCCTGGGTGGTGTAACGGTTAGCACGAAAGTTTGTGGAACTTTAAGTTTGAGTTCGATTCTCAGCCCGGGTACCAAAAAATGAATAAAGAAAATAAATTAGTACCTGGATTACCTTCAGGTTTTGAAGATCGTTGGGATAAAAAACTTCTTCTCAAAAAAAAGCTATTAAAAGCAATTGAGAATAATTTTATTAAGTTTGGAGCAGAGGCTCTTGAAACCCCTTCGTTTGAAATTAGTGAAAACATAGGATCTTTTTTAGCAGAAGACGATAGCAATCCTATGTCTGATGTATTTTCATTTCAAGATGGTGAAAAAAGCATTACCCTTAGATATGATTTATCCAGTCCATTAGCAAGATTTGTTGCACAAAACAATCAAGAGCTCCCTTCAATATTTAAAAGATATGCAATCCAAAATGTATTTCGTAACGAAAAAGCCGGAAATGGTCGTTACAGAGAATTTATGCAAGCCGACTTTGATATCGTTGGAAATGTTAATCCAGCCCAAGCGAACGCTGAACTTTGTAACTTAATTTCGAGCACATTATCAGATTGTGGATTAAACAAAGATCAATTCACTATCAATGTAAGTAATAGAAAAATAGTTCAAGGATTAATTGATGAATTAAAAATTTCTGAAGAAAAACAAATTAAGGTTATCCGAGCGATTGATAAATTAGATAAACCTGGGTTTGGTTTGAAAGGAGTTGAAGACTTATTAAAAAAAGAAAGAAAAGATCAAAGTGGTGCTGTTACTAAAGGAGCAGATCTATCTGATGATCAAGCAGCACAAATATTAAATTTTTTAAAAATAAAAGATTTAAAAGAATTAAAAGAAACTCTAAAAAATCCATTATCCCTAGAAGGAATAAGTGAACTAGAAAATGTATTTGAAATTCTTGGATATGGATCAAATTTAAATCAAGTTAAGACGAATTTTACAATAGTAAGAGGCTTGGCTTATTATTCTGACTTTATTGTAGAGACTAATTTAAATTTCAAAGTCACAAACAATAAAGGAAAAGAAGTAGATATTGGAAGCATATGCTCAGGGGGAGCTTATGCAAAATTAATATCAAGATTTAGAGGAGTAGATATTCCAGGAACGGGAATAAGTTTTGGTGTAGACAGATTATTATTTGCTTTAATGCAATTAGATCAAGTTAAAATAGAAGATCAAAAACCTGTTTTAGTTTGCGTCATGGATCAAAAGTATTTGAAAAATTATTATGAATTAGTTGATCTATTAAGGGATAATAATATTAATGCTGAAATCTTTTTAGATAGTAAAAAAAATCTAGGCAAACAATTAACCTTTGCAAATAAACGTGAATTACCAGCTGCAGTTATTTGTGGGGAAAACGAGTTTAATGATAACACAGTTACTATTAAAAACCTTAAAGGTGTTAAGGGTGAAAACAATCAAACAATTCCAAAAGCTGATTTAATTAATGAAATCAAAAAACTTATCTGAAAATATCCTTAGATCGGTCAAATCTAAAGGATTTAAGTATATCGATTTACCTTCAGTAATTGAGGCTAATCATATTGTTCAAAGATCAGGTGAAAACTTTAGGAAATTTATATTTTCTTTTATCGATCAAAATGGAAGTGAGCTTTGCCTAAGACCAGACTTAACCATTGCATCATGTCTTAGATATTTAGAGAACAACTTTAAAGGAAAAGAGAAGATATTTTATAGTGGTCAGGCTTACCGAAAATCACAAAATAAAAAAGACTCTATAATAAGAGATCAAGTAGGTTTTGAGATCATAGGATCCAAAGATGAGAAGAATGATGATAAAGAAATTATTAATACCTCTTTAAAATCACTTCAAAATATTAAATATACATCAGGCACATTAACAATTGGCAATGTTGAAATCTTTAATTTGTTAATTTCAAAACTAGATATCCCGAAGCGTTGGAAGTTAAGATTATCAAGACATTTTTGGAGAGAGAAATATTTTAATGATCTATTGAAAAGATTAGAAACCAATTCAGATGTAGATCCGACCATTGTTGAGATTGATAAGAAACGATATTTCAAAATGTTAAAAGAAGATCTATCTAAAGTTATTGCAGGAAGGTCAATTGATGAAATTTTAAAAAGATTTGATAATAAAATTAGAGATCCAAGAGGAACCAAAAAAGGAGAAAATGTATCAAAGATTATTAAAGAGTTTTTAAAGATTAAATGTCCAATTAATAAAGCCGCAAGTGAGCTAAATAAGTTTTTTAAAAAGAATAAGATTAATTTAATAGTTGATCAGAAATATTTTCCAGTCTCTGAAAATAAAATCTCAAAATTAAATGTAGTATTCTCTGCTTCATTTGGAAGACAATTAGAATATTATACAGGCATGGTATTTAAAATTGATATCAATTCTAAATCAAAAAATAGAAACATAATTAATGGTGGAAGATACGATAAATTAATTTCAGATCTTGGGGCCAAAAATCAAGTAGCAGCAGTTGGAGCTGCTTTAAATTTAAATTACTAATGAAAAAAAATATAATTAATATTGGTATTCCAAGTAAAGGTAGACTTCGAAAAGATATTCTAAAGATATTTAAAAAAAATAAATTAAATCTAGTTTCTGAGCGTGGTGAAAGAGATTTATTAGGATCTATAAAACAATTAAAAAATGTTAAAGTTCTATATCTTCATGCAAGAGAGATAGTTGAAAGACTTGGAGATGGTTCACTAGATCTTGGTTTTTCAGGATATGATTTATTAAAAGAGAGTGAAGTAAATATCCAAAATAAAATTAATGTATCTAAAAGATATGATTTTGGAAAAGCAACGTTGGTTGTTGCAATTCCTGATCCATGGATCGATGTTCAAACAGTTGCAGATTTAGAGGAAATCGCATTTGAATTTAAAGATAAAAAGAAAAAAAGATTAAGAGTTGCAACTAAATATCCAAATTTGACTAGAGAATTTTTATTCTCAAAAGGAGTTACCCAATTTAAGTTAGTTGGAAGTTTGGGGGCTACTGAGGCTTATCCCTTTACAGGATCAAGTGAAATTATCACTGATATAACCTCAACTGGTGAGACTTTAAAAGCTAATAATCTTCGTATTTTAAAGGATGGAGAAATATTAAAATCAGAGGCATGTATGATGACATCAAAATCATCTGTAAAAAAACCAGAAGTTAAGAAACTAGTTAAACTACTTTCTAAGAATTAAATCTTTCCAATAAATTAAAATAATCTTAATAATATCAAGGTTTCTAGCAACTGCATAAAGCGCAACTATTATCCCTATTATAAATATAATTTTTAATATTAAGAATAATTCCATCAGATAAGTTTTAAATAATTCAATATATTAATCATATTTTTACTATAAAATATATTATTAGAATCATGGATATAATCTTAATTGTTTTATTAGTTTTATTAATAGGGATTGCTTCATCAATTCTTTATTTAAATCTAAAATCCAAGCCTAAGGATGATAATGAGAATAAAGAGGCTGAGGAGATTGCTAACTTAAAGACTGAAATACAGAATTTAAAAGATACTCTTAATAATACTATTAATACGTCACTGGGTTCAATGTCGACCTCATTTAATAATTTATCTACAGGGGTTACAAAAGATATGACTGAGGCCTTAACCAAAGTAGATGAAAAAGTTGGAAATTTTAACCAGCAAGTTCAATTATTAAATCAAAGCCAAGAAGGGATCACTAAAATTTTAGCAGGAGTTAAAAAATATGGAACCCTCGCTGAGTTTAGCTTAGATGCTTTGATTAAAGACTTATTACCTGCTTCTCAATTCATGACTAACGTTAAGATGAAGGAAGATACCAGTGAAAATGTTGAATTTGCAATCAAACTTCAAGGTGATGTTTTGGTTCCTGTTGATAGTCATTTTCCAGTGGAAAAATTTAAAGCAATTACCGATGGTCATGACGCGCAAGATAAAAAGGCTGTTGCAGATGCTAGAGCAAAATTGGCTACTGCTTTTAAAGCTAAAGCTAAAAGTGTTAATGAAAAATATATTGTTCCACCAAAAACTACAGATTTTGCAATTGTATACGCTCCAACTGAGAGTTTATATAAAGAATTAACTGAATACCAAGATCCAAGTACTAAAGAATTGTTAACCCAAGAACTAATGAAAAAACATAAAGTTGTAATCTGTGGCCCAAATACTCTTTCAGCTTACTTGCAATCTCTTCATATGGGATTTCAATCTTTAAAGGTTCAAAAAGGGGCAACAGAAATTTATAATCATTTAAAAACAATAAGTTCAAGATTTGGAAAACACTTTGATAATATAATCTCTCTTAGAAAAAAATTAGAAGAAGCTATGTCTGTTGTGGATAAGTTTGGAACAGACGCAAGATCAATTACTAGAACTCTTGAAAGTATCAAAGATCCTGAACAACTTGAAAAAGCAGTCCAAACAGAAAATGTAGAAAAATTTGTTGATCGTTCAAAACAAGCAAATAATTAATTTCTTTTTTTATAAAATAGCGAATATAAGAAATCACATGGAGTGGAATAATAAATATATTTATCCAAAATCTACCAGATCAATAGTAGATGGCTCAAGGCATTACTCTATAAATGAAGAACGCTTACCATCAGTGACAACAATTTTAAAAGCAACTGAGTCTGAGGAAAAAAAAGCATCTCTTCAAGCTTGGAAGCAAAGAGTAGGTCATAAGCAAGCAGCAATTATTACTCAAGAAGCAAGCAGTAGAGGTAGTTCGATGCATGAATACTTGGAAAAATTTTTACTTGGTAAGTTAAATTTAGATTTATTGGGAGACAATACTAGAGAGCGAATGATGGCTGACCAGATTATTGAAAATGGTTTAAGAAATAAATTGGATGAGATTTGGGGCTGTGAGGCAACATTATATTATCCCGGAAAGTATGCAGGAGCTGCTGACTGTGTGGGAATTTATGAAAATAAAGAGACAATTATCGATTTTAAACAAAGCAACAAACCCAAAAAAGATGAATGGATTGATGATTATTATTTGCAATGTAGCGCTTATGCTTTAGCCCATAACACTGTACATGGATCTAATATTACTCAAGCAGTCATATTGCTATGCACAAAAGATAATATGTTTCAAAGGTTTTTAATAGATGGTGAAAGATTAAAAGATTATCAAAATAAATTTTTAGAAAAAGTTGAACAATTTTATGCACAAAGGAGAGCAAATTGAATTACGTAGTATGGGATATTGAAACAGATTCTGCTCAAACAGATTGGGCAACTATTATTGAAATAGGTGGAATATTATTAGACGAAAACTTTAGAGAATTAGAGCGTTTTCAAGCAAGATGTAGACTACCCCAAGATAGAGTTCCAAGTGCTACCGCTCTTTGTATTAATAAATCAAATGTCGATTTATTGACTAAAGGTAATCTAAGTCATTACGAAATGTTAACTCAGGTGGAACAAAAATTTAGAGAATGGTCACCTGCAACCTTTTTAGGTTATTCAAGTATCAACTTTGATGATGAAGTAATTAGAAAAGAATTTTTTAAATCTTTAAGAAAGCCATATTTGACAAATACGGAGGGAAATGTTCGCCATGATGCTTTAAATATTGTTAGAGCAGCATTTGCTATAGATGATGATGTTTTAAAGACAGAATTAAATCCTAAAGGAAATAAATCTATGAAACTAGAGTCTTTAGCAAGATTAAATGGTTTTGAATCTGCTGGAGCACACTCTGCATTATTTGATACAGAGCTTACTGTTAAGGTTTTAGATTTAATTAAACAAAAACAGCCAACACTTTGGCAAGAATATTTTAAAACAAGTAGTAAAGTAATTGTTGAGAACATGGTTAAGCAAGAAAAAATATTTACATTAAATGAGTATTTTTATGGAACAAGTCGATTATATTTATGTGCTCCACTTCACCCAAATGCTTGTATGCATCCAGTGTATAAATGGGGTCAAGCAGTAGATCTTAGAGTTGATATTGAGGCCATTCAAAAATTAAACTATGAAGATTTAAAAAAAGAGATGAAAAAATCTCCTAAGTTTTTAAGAACTATTAGATCAAATAAAGCTCCAATAATTTTAGATCCAAGTTTTGGAATGAAAGTAGAACCTTATAATAAACTTGATCCAAACTTGATTAAAAAAAGAGCAGAATTAGTCAAATCTAATGAAAAGTTTTCACAAGATATTTGTAATATTTTAAGAGAAGCTGCTGAGGAGAAAATGGAAACCTCTTCACAAGAAGATATAGAGCCAGAAGAGTCTATTTATTCTGGAGGATTTACCTCTGCTAAAGATCAAGCTTTATTTCCTAAATTCCATACAGTGGATTGGAAAGAAAAGTTTGCACTATTAGATAAATTTGAAGATGAAAGATTGGTTACTTTTGGTCATGGATTGATATTTAATGAGGCACCTGAAATTCTACCAAAAGAAATTCATAAAAAAATTAAACGACGTATAGCTTCAAGAATATTGAGTACTAATAAGGAGAAATGGTGGACAATTTCTGCTTTTTATTCAGAGTGCGATGAGATTAGAGAAAATGAAGATAAGATGTTCTCCTTTAAAACAGTAGATGAAAAGCTTAAATTTCTTGATGGAATTAATGATTATGTGATGAATCTAGAGCAAAAGTATTCAGACGCATAATTTAATAAATCAAAAAAATTTATTTTTGCCCATTGAATAATCAATTGAATCAATTATATCAGTAATATGCTTAATGATTTTAAAGACGACGATTTTGATAGTAAAATAAAAAACGAAGATATTTCAGTTATCCAGTTCAGTGCTGCTTGGTGTGGACCTTGCAAAGCTCTTGTTCCAGTAATGACTAAGCTTTCAGACGAATATAAAGATAAAGCTGGTTTCTATTACGCAGACATCGAAGATGGTGGAATTAATACTGGAAGTGCAGCAGGAATTAGAGGTGTACCGACAGTTATCATCTACAAAAAAGGTGTTGAAGTAGATAGAAAAGTTGGTGGAGTTCCTGAAAGCCACATGAAAGAATTTTTAGATAAAAATATCTAATTTAAATTCAATACTTCCCCAGCAAGATAAAGAGATCCAGTAATAAGTATTATGTCGTTTTCCTTAATTGGAATTGATTTAATAGCTTCTTCTACACTTTCTTTGTAGTTAACGTTTTTAAAACCATTAAGTTTATCTTTTAGTTCTTTACCTTTAATTGAATTAGGTTGATTGGGGATATCAATAGTGGTCAAGGTTGTAACATCCTTAAAGTAACTCATATATTCATTATGATCTTTGTTAGCCATCATCCCAAGAATAATATGTTTGTTACAATTTAAACTTTCCAAGTATTCATTTAACACTTTTGCACCTAAAGGATTATGAGATCCATCAACAAAAAGCTGATGATCTTTAATAAGCTCTTTAAGGTTGCCAGATTTAATCTCTTGTAATCTTGCAATACTATTTATTTTTGTAATTCCTTTTTGAATGTGATCATCTTTTATATCAAATTCCTTTAAAGTTCTTAGAGTTGCTATAGCTGTCGAAACATTCACTAACTGAAATTGACCTTTTACATTTGGCAATGATAGTTTTATTCCTCCAAATTGATCTTCATAATAAAAGAAATCATTTTCTTTCAAAGTAAAACTATAATTTTCATTATGAAAATATTTATCTGAACTATTATTTGAGATTGTTTTTTTAATACTATCTGTAATTTTTTTATTACTTTGTTTAGCAACAATAATATTTGAATTTAAAAGAGTTGAAGTTTTCTCATAGATAATTTTTTCAACAGTACGTTCGTTCTCTGGCAACCAATCTAAATGATCAAGTCCAATAGAGGTTACTATACTTGCTAGATTATTCTTTAAGATATTAGTGGCGTCAAACCTATGAAATAGGCCAGTTTCTATTAAATTTATATTGTCTGGATATTGAGAAGCTTTTAAAAAATAAGCTGCAGTTAGTATTTCAAAAAAGGTAATAGGTTCATTATTGTTAGCGCTTTCAATTTCTTCAAATAATTTTGCTAATTCTTCATCTTTAAGTTGCTCATTATTAAAAACAAACCTTTCATTGATACTTTTAATATGAGGACTTGTGTAGATATTACATTTTATATTTGCTTCTTTTAAAATAGCAAACATTGCTTGGATTGTTGAATACTTACCGTTTGTGCCAACAATTGAAATGGCCTTAAGTTTATCTTGAGGGTTGCCTAATCTTTTACAGAGATCTTGAATACGATCTAAACTTAGATCTATTTCTTTAGGATGCAGCTCTTGTAAGCGACTTACTATCTTCTGAAGTTTCATTTTGTTCAGAGCTTATAACAGAATTTTGTTTTAACAATATTGATAATAAAGTTCCTATTTTTGATACAAGATCTTTACGCTCAACAATTAGATCGACAAAACCTGTTTTTTCAACATATTCACTTTTTTGAAATCCTTCAGGCAATTCCTCTTTAACAGTTCCTTGAATAACTCTAGCACCTGCAAAAGCTATTAAGGCACCTGGTTCTGCAATATGAATATCACCCAACATTGCATAAGAAGCTGTAATACCGCCCGCTGTAGGATCGGTGATGCATACTAAATAAGGCAAACCATTTTTCTTTAATTCATTAATTGCAAGAGTTGTTCTGGTCATTTGGGACAATGAAATTAAACTTTCCATCATTCTCATTCCACCACCAGCACTAATACATATAAAAGGAGTTCTATTTTCTATAGCATGTTGAATGCCATATAAAAAAGCTTCTCCCTCAGCTGCAGCCATTGAAGCACCTAGAAAGTCAAAGTCTGATGCAACTGCTGTTATCTTGATATTGTTGATAGCTCCACAAGCAACCATCATTCCACATTCCATACCCGTTTTTTTACGTGCACTTTTTAATCTATCTTTATAAGATTTAGAGTCGGTCCAGTTTAAAGGATCATCTTTTGGAATAGGGGTTTTAAATACTTCATAATTATTTTTACCAAATAAAATATCAAATCTTTGGCTAGGCTTTATTCGGTGATGCTTGTTACAATCAGGGCAAACCCATAAGTTTTGCTCTAAATCTTTTTTTAGAATGGGACCTCTACAACAACTAGTCCAATCACTTTTTGCAATATCTTCTTTCGAAGCTCTTTCATGTAAAGCAGTTTTGATCTTCTCTCCTGCCTTGATTATTTTAGTTATCCAATTGACCATATTAATTTAATTCTTCTGTAAAATTTTTTACTAAATTGCCTAAACTTTGTGGTAAATCTTTGTTCTTAATATTATCTTGAATATATTTCACAAATGCTGATCCAACAATAACGCCATTACAACCACTATTTGCCATTTTTTTAGCATCTTTAGGACTTTTAATTCCAAATCCAGAACAAATAGGGATGTCGGTTAAATTTCTGATTCTTTTTACAAAATTTGTAACATCAGTTTCGTTTGCTGATTTAACTCCTGTTACACCCGAAACATTGACCTGGTACAAAAATCCAGAGGCTATATTAACAATATCCTTTAGTCTGTTATCATTGGTGGTAGGAGCAGCTAGTTTAATAAGTGATAATCCGTTTTTATTTAGAGCATCCCTTAGTTGATTTTCTTCTTTCAACTCATGAGGGGCATCCACAACTAAAACAGCATCAGCGCCTGACACTTTAATATCGTCTACAAAGTTTGAAATAGGATACTTGTATAAATTAGCAATATAGCCCATCAATACAATTCCCACATCTTGATTATAATCTCTTATATCCCTAACTAGTTTAATAATATCATTAAGATTATGTCCATTATTCAATACATGGTCATGAGCAGCTTTAATTATAGGTCCTTCTGCACTTGCTTCAGATGTGCAATAGCCAATTTCTAATATAGACACCCCATTATCAATTGCTTGCTTGATCAACTCTAAACTTATTTCTGGAGTTGGGTAGCAGCCTACAAAATAAGATACTAATTTTGTTTTAGGAGTAGGTGATTTAAAAATTTTATCTAATCTTTTACTCAAAATCTTTACCAATGTGTTCTTGAATTGTGTCCAAATCTTTTTCACCTCTGCCGCATAGGCTAAGACATATGATGTAATCTTTAGGCTTATCTTTTGCTTGTCTAAAAATGATTTCAGCAGCACCTGCCATAGGTTCTAAGGCTGAACAAATTCCTTCTGTTTGAGCAATCATTTTATAGGCATCTAACATTTCTTGATCAGTTGCAGATGAGTAGCTAACAGCTTTTTGATCTTTTAAATATGAATGCATAGGTCCAACTGAAAAATATGTTATTCCAGCACCCAAACTCATTCCACCTAAAGATTTAGCACCATCATCAGTTTGCAACATATAAGTTTTCATACCTTGCATAATTCCAGGCGTACCATTTGATAATGCAGCAGTTTCTGCTGCTTCAACTCCTATTTTTTTAACATTAGGTTCATCTAAGAATTCGTAAATAGCTCCTGCAAAATTTGAGCCACCTCCAACACATCCCACAATCATATCTGGAATTTTTCCTTCCTGTTCCATTGATTGTTCTCTTATTTCTTTTCCAATAATACTTTGAGCGAATGCAACTAGTTTAGGAAAGGGTGCTGATGAAACAGCAGACCCACATATGTAAGCATAATCTGGATTACTAGACCAAATTTTAATTGCGGATGTAATAGCTTCTTTAAGAGTGCCAGGAACTGTTTCTAATTTTGCACCATAATGTTTTGCTTTGATGATATTTTGATTAACTCTCTTTACATCAACGTCACCCATTACACCTATTAAAGGCATATTGAATTTTGCAGCGACGGCAGCTGTTGCACTATAATGTTGTCCAGCTCCAGACTCACAAATTAAATGAGTTTTACCCATTCTTTTTGCAAGCAAGACCTGAAATAAACTGTTATTAATTTTATGACTTCCAGTATGATTTAAATGTTCTTGCTTAAATAAAATTTTTGCACCACCTAATTTTTTTGTTAGATTTTCTGCATAATACAATGGTGAAGGTCTTCCAATGTAGTGTTTACAATAATAAGCATATTCATCTAAAAATTCCTTATCTTTAACAGCTTCTTCAAACCCTTTACTTAATTCATGAAGTGCTGGCATAAGTGTTTCGCCAACTGCCATTCCACCCATAGCAGTGTCACCTTCGCCGTAATAACCTAATTCATCTGGACCTGTTTTTAACGAATTTTTTGTCATAGATAATTTTTAAGAACTTATATTATGGACTGTATTTAAAAACTTATCAATTTTATTTATATCCTTAATACCTTTTTCAGACTCTAAATTGCCACTGACATCTATCAAAAAAGGCTTATCTTTAAAATTATTTAAATCATCAGTTTTGATGTCACCTGCAACCATAATTGGCTTTGAACTATTTATATTCTCTAAAAAATTATGATTAAAAGACTCAGTTTTTTCATAACCTTTAGAGTCAAAAAGCAATATGTCTGAAATATCTTCAAAATTTTTGTACTTATTAATGTCATCCTGATTAGAAACTGTAAGAGCTGAAATAATCTTTTTATTATACTTTTGCTTAATTTTTTTTATTTCTTCAGGTGTGTGGTCATAAATTTGATAATAATCAAATGGAAGAAATTTAATTTTTTCTAAAATATCTTCATCAGGCTTTACTAATACTGCTACATAATTAGATTTTTTTTTATCTAAAGCTAAAAGTTTTTTTAACTTTTCAAACTCAACATATCTTGAACTTTTTTTATAATTACAAATGAAACCAATAAATTGAGATGGATATGGATGATTAACTATAAAATTAAGAGTATCGAGATCTGAGATCCCACAGATTTTAGATCCCTTGATCATTTATTTAAGTGGTCAATTAATCTTTGAGTATTATTTCTAATATTTCCTTTAATTAACGATCTTCCCATTACAATTCCAGATACATTATTCTTAAAAGCATCATTAGGGGTCATTACTCTTGATTGATCGTTAGCGCTATCTCCAGGCAATCTTATTCCAGGAGTGACAATAAATAATTTTTTATATTTTTTTCTAATCATTTTAGCTTCTTGTGCAGAGCAAACTATACCATCACAGCCTGATTTTTTTATTAGACCAGCTTGTTTTAATACTAGTTGCTCCACAGATTTTGTATGTCCTATTTCTTTAAGAGATTTATTATTAAGACTTGTAAGAATTGTAACTCCAAGTACTTTTAAATCTTTACGGATTGATCTAGCTTTCTTTTTTATGGCTTTCAACATATCCAGGCCACCATTTGCATGAACAGTTATATATTTACATTTTTTAAGATCTTTTAAGCTGTCTAATGCAGATAATGCTGTTTGTGGAATATCGTTAATTTTTAAATCTAGCCAAAAGTCTTTTTTAAAATTTTCTAAAAATTTTCTTCCATTTTTTGAATAAAAAAATTGTAGACCAAATTTTGGAACAACTTTAAGTTTATTCGTCTGGGTTTGTTTTATGATTTTTTTTATTTCACTTAAATTAGAAGTATCACAAGCAACAAAAATGTTTTTATGTTTCATCGTTTAATTTTTTAAACAAGTCTTTTGACATTTTAAAGTGAATTGTTTTTTTTTCTGGTGTGTTTACTTTTTCGCCTGTTTTAGGGTTTCTTGAAATTCGAGCTTTTTGGATATTGGTTGAAAATACTCCAAAACCCCTTAGTTCAACTCGATCACCTCTTTTAAGGGCGCGTTTAATTTCACTTAAAATTATATTGGTAAATTTTTCTAGGTCTTTTTTTAGAAAATTAGGATAGTTTACGGAGAGTTGTTTTAAAAGCTTTGATTTTACAATAGCCAATTTAAATCTTCTGTTTACTCTTTTTCTTCTTCTTTTTTCTTTAAATCTTCAGAAAGTGATGAGAAAGGTAAGTTTTTACCAGATCCTTCAGATCCATATTTATCTAAAGCTTCTTTTTTCTCAATTTCTTCTAACAGTTTAATACTTAAAACTACTTTTCTCTTATCTACCTGAATTTCTTTTATGGCTACATCAACTTTTTCACCACCTGTCCATCTTGACGGTCGGGCATCTGCTGCATTTATAGCAATTTCTGATTTTTTAATTTGAAAATCCATTTCACAATTTTCAGGTCTCACAGTTAAACTTTTGTTATCTGTAGATATAACTTTAACAGTAATAGTTTGATTTTTTTCCTTATCATTAAAATAATCAAAAGGATCTGCTTGAGTTTGTCTTAAGCCAACTCTAATTTTTTGTTCTGAAGCTTTGACTTCAAGCACTTTAACTTTAATTTTATCACCTTTTTTATACTTCTCTAATTCTTCTTCACCATTGTTAAGATAAGTTAAATCATTGCAGTGCAAAAATGCATCAACATCTAAGTCTTCAACTTTAACAAATAGCGAGTACTCGTTTTTATTAACTACTTCACCTTCAACAATTGTTCCAACAGGATATTTTGTTTCAAATGTTTCAAACGGATTGTCTTGAGTTAATCTATGTGAAATTGCGACACGTCTTTTATCTTTATCGATCTCAGTAATTATGCAGTCAATCTCATCTCCGACTTTAAACATTTTTTTGGCTGAAATGTTTTTCTTAGTCCAACTTAGTTCACTTGAGTGAAGTAGTGTTGTAAGTCCCGGCTCTAATTCACAGAATGCACCAAAGTCCATTAATTTTACAACTTTAACTTTATAAATTTTATTTAATTCATAGTTTTCAATATGTTCAAAAGGATCTGGAGATAGTTGTTTTACTGAACAACCAACTTGCAGCTTCTCTTTATCGACAGTAATCACTTTTAAATCGTGTTTTTCACCAATGTTAAAAACTTCATCGGGATGATTAACTCTTGAATAAGAAATTTCTTGTAAGTGAACTAAAACATCAAGCTCACCATTAACGTTAAAGAAACATCCAAAAGAACTATAGCCTTTAACCTCAGCTCCCTTGATGATATCTCCAACTTTATATTTTTCAATAATTTTTGCTTTATCTTCTTTTTTGAATGATGAAATTATTTCTCTTCTTGAAACACAAGCATTTCCTCTAACCTTGTCTAATTTTATTAACGCGAATTTCTGTGGTTCTCCCATAAGGTGTGAGATGTCCTTTAGAGGTTTGTCACTAATTTGTGATCCAGGTAAAAACATAAGAGAGCCAGTATCGATGTGTTCAACAATACATCCACCTTTACATTTTGAAGTAATTTTACCCATAATTGGTTCATTTTTCTCATAAGCTTCAACAAGCTTGTCCCAACCTTTAATTTTTTGAGCTTTGCTAGCAGAAACTAGCACTTCACCATGTTTGTCTTCAATTTTTTCTAATAATACTGGAATAGTTTCACCAACTTTTATTTTTTCACCAAGACCCATGCTTTTTAATTCATTCACATCAAGCACTGGTTCACTTTTTAAGCCCTCAACAAATAAGAAAACAAATTTTTCAGTAATCTTGTTAATCTTACCTTCTATGATTTTACCTTCTTCAATTTGGATTTTAGAGAGCTGGCTATTTAGTAATTTTTCGAATTCTTGTGACGCTGGATTTGAAAGGTCTTTGTATATTTCCATTAAGTATTAATTTTCCTGTCTATAATTTTTTTTATTTTTAAAAAACACGCTCTTTTAGTAAGTTTCGATGTATTTAGCAACACTGAATCTTTAGTTTTCTTAAGAGGTGCTGTTTTTCTATTATAGTCACTTTTATCACGTTTTTGGATACTTTTTAGCACTTCTTTAAAGGAAATTTCCTTCCTCAAACTTTTAAGCTCTTTATACCTTCTCAGCGCTCTTATTTTTACATTTGCCGTAATGAAGAATTTAAAATCAGCATCTGGTACAATATTGTAAGTAATATCCCTTCCATCAAGACAAGACCCTTTGTAGTTTTTTGGAGGATTATAGGCAAAATTTAGTTGAAATGAATGAACAAGTTTCCTTGTACTTTTCACTTTTGATATAATTGATGCTTCGGTCCCAACTTCATCTGATAGTAAGGCTTTATTAGCAAGATTTTTTACTTTGAGAGTTTTAATTTTATATTTGATAAAGTTTTGATTAAATTTTTTTGGAAATTTAATTTTTAGATAAGCAATCATTCTATAAATTTTTCCTGTATCTAAATAAAAAAGATTGTAATGTTTAGAAATCGCTTTTGCTAATGTTCCAGCTCCAGCGGCAGCAGGAGAATCGATTGCAATTTTAATAATATTTTTTCTTTTTATCATTATTTTTTTAAACTATTTACTATATCTAGGAATGTTGGAAAGGAAGTTTTAATAGAGTCTTTATCATGAATATTCCATGTTCCACCAAATACTGAGGCTGCGATTACACTAGCCATGAAAACTCGATGATCTTTTAGGTAATCTTTAATAACAATCTTTTTATTAATCTTTAAATTAGGGTTACCAAATATTTTTATGGAGCTAACAGTTGTTATTGTTTTAATTCCCATTTTATTCAATATTTTTGCACCCCATTTTAATCTAGGACTTTCCTTTTGGTTAAGTTCACCAATGTCTTTAAAGTATGAAACTCCATTCGCTTTAGCTGCAACTAAAAAAATTATTAAAAATTCGTCAATGGCACCACTGTTTAGTTTAGGGGGACAATTAATTGGTTTCAATTTTTTCGTACTTGTAATTGAAATATCAGCTAGGAGCTCACCTTTATAATTCTTTTTATTTTTAAACTGGATATTAACACCCATCTTCTTTAAAATAGTAATTATGCCAATTCTAGATGGATTGATGTTTACATTTTTAATCAATAATTTTGAATTAGTAGATAGTGCTGTTAAGACGATAAAAAAAGCACCTGAGCTGATGTCTGATGGTATCTTATAATTTAAAGGTTTTATTTTTCTAGCTTTTTCTACTTCTATTAAATCATAGTTTTTTTTCTTTTTCACTTTTAAAGGTAACTTTAAGTATTTACATAAAAGCTCAGTGTGATTCCTGCTTGGTTTCGCTTTGATAAAAGTTTTGCCTTCCGTTTTTAAGCCTGCTAAAATAATGCTACTTTTAACTTGGGCTGAGCCCTTACTCTCCAAATAATTAATTGGAAATGGTTTTTCAATTCCTTTTATTCTTAAGGGCAATCCTTTATTTGTTAGTTTGATATCCGCACCAAATTTTTTTAAGGGCTCTGCTATTCTATTAAAATCTCTTTTAGATAAACTTTTATCACCAATAATTTTTATTGTATGAGGTGTATCAATTAACAGACCCATAATTAATCTTCCTAAAGTTCCTGAATTTTCTGAATTAATTGTTATATTTTTTTTGTATTTGTAGCCACCTTGTCCATTGCCAATGATTGTGCAATTATTTTTATTTAATTTTACTTGTGCCCCTAACTTTTTAACTGCATTAATCGCAGCCAAAACATCTTCAGATAAAAGTAAATTATAAGCTTTTGACTTACCCTTTGCTATTGAGGAAAACAAAACCCATCTTATACTTAGGCTTTTATCTCCAGAAACAGTTATACTTTTATTAAAGTCTTCAATTTTATTTTTTACGGTGATTTGATTGGCCATTAAATTTATTTAAAATTAAAAGAGTCACCGAAATAAGCACTTTTAGCATCTATATTATTTACTAATTCTTGAGGCGAACCTTCAGCAACAATTTTACAGTTACTAAGTATCATGGCTTTATCTACACAAGCTAACAAATCTCTTGCTTGATGGTCACATATGCAAATTGTTATATTTGTCTCTTTTTGTAAATTTACAATTATTTCTTGCAACATTTTAATTGTCAAAACATCAAGGGCGGCAAAGCATTCATCTAAAAGAAGAACTTTTGGGTCACTCAATAGCGATAAAGCAATAACTAACTTTTTCTTTTGACCTCCAGATAAAAATTTAGCCTCAACATTTTTTAAATTTTCTAATTCAAGTTTAGAAATTAAGGAATTAATTTTATATTCTTCTTTACTTTTATCGTTGATTACAATTTCAGCAATAGCTTTTAAATTTTGATATAAAGTCAGATCATTAAAATATCCACCATATTGAGGAACATAGCCAATGTGAAATTTCTTTGTTCTCAAATAGATTGGGTAATCTAAAACATCTGTATTGTTTAATTTAATTTTTCCACTATTTGGCTGAATTAGCCCAGTTATTAAATTAAAAATTGTACTTTTGCCAACTCCGTTTGGACCAAGCATTCCAAAAATTTGACCTTCATTAATTTTGAAATTTATATTATCTAAAATTAATCTACTCCCATAAGAAAGATTTATATTTTCAAAAGAAATAATTGAATTTGGTTTTTTGTGTGATTTAATTCTAAATTGTTTAACTAATCCCATTTTATTTTATATTTGTAACGTTAACTTGTTCACTTGAATTATACATAAAAATTTTTGTATCTTTTGTAATTGTATCGAGTTCGATCACATCTGCCCTCATTGTATTCTCAAGATTTTTGTAAACAACATTTCGTGAAATAATAAGTAAATTCTTCATCATAGAGAAATCTAAATAATCACCTGTAATTATATTGTCAACATAATCTATTTTTACATTTTTTGAAAAAATAGTGTCATAATTTATGGTGTTATATTTGCCATAATCAGAGTTAATCACGATTAATTCAGAATTTTTAACTAATTTTATATAAGCCGTAACATTAGTGAGAAAAATTATATCACTATCATCTAGGTCAATTTCACCTTTTTTTGCGACTAGAATATATTCATTACCTTTTAAATCTTTTGAAGAGTAATTTATATCTTTGATAATATTTGAATTATAAATAGCTTCGCCTTCATTTTTTGTTGTTGGATTTAGTGGTTTAAACAATAAGTTCTCATCTTCTTTAAAATATTTTGAATAAACAAACCAAGATATGATTATTAAAGATAAAATGAGAATTATCTTTACAAAAATTTTTTTTTTCATCAACCAATATTTGATTGCAGGATATTATGTATATGAAGAACACCTGTTGTTTTATACTTATTTTTTTTATCATGCACACAAAGCGAGGTAATTTTTTTTTCATTCATTAGTGCCAATGCTTTCGCTGCTAGAGACTGTTTATCAATACTAATAGGGTTTTTTGTCATTATTTCTGCAACATTCATTTCATTCAAATTTTGTTTCTTTTCGTTGTAACGTCTAATTTGACCATCAGTAATTACACCAATAGTTTTTTTTTGTTTATTTTGAACAATTAAAATTCCTAGTTTTTTATTACTTAATATTTTGATAGCTCTTTTCATATTTAAATTTTCTTTTACAAAAGGAATTTTGTTCCCTGTTAACATTATATCTTCAACAGTTTTTAATTGAGCTCCAAGATTGCCTGCAGGATGTATTTTTTTAAAATCAAATTTACCAAACTTTTTATACTGCATAGCTGATATTGCTAATGCGTCTCCTAGGGCTAGCTGTGCTGTAGTACTTGAAGTTGGAACAATGCCACCTGATTCTTTTACTTCAGGAATTATAAGTCTAATATCTGATGCTTTATATAAAATAGAGTCTCTTTTAGACATAATTCCTATCAGCATAATTTTATTTCTATTTGCATATTGAATTATATTTTTAAGTTCACTAGTTTTACCTGAGTAGCTTATTAAAATTAAAATATCTTTTTTTGAAATACTTCCTAAGTCACCATGAGAAGAGTCACTTGCAGATAAATTGAAAGATGGGGTACCAACTGAGGATAAAGTTGCTGATATTTTGGCTGCTATCAACCCACTTTTGCCCACGCCACATAAAATTACTTTAGATTTACATTTTGCAATTTCGACTACAGCTTTATTAAATGAATTATCAATTTTTTTTTTTAATTTTTGTAAAGCTTGTATCTCAAGATCAATTACTTTTTTTGCTAACGGTATAAATTTTTTAGTCATTAGTGGGACCAGATATCATCTTTAAATAATGCTAAATCTAAGTTTACTCTAGTTTTTAAAAATTTTAAGCAATCCTTATAAAGATCAATTCTATTTTCTCTTTCTAATATTTTATTTAGTTCTTCATGAATTTTATGTAAATACAGCACGTCATTGGCACAATATTTCAATTGAGCTGGAGAAAGTTCACCACCAAAATCTGAACTTTGAAACTGTTTACTAATATCAATATTAATAAATTCTTTTATTAATGTTTTTAGTGAATGACTATCAGAGTAAGATCTTGCTAATTTTGAAGCAATTTTGGTATCAAGAATATTGTTAGTATCTGTTTTTAAATAATATTTGATATGAGCCATGTCTGCTCTTCCATAATGAAATATTTTTGTTGTATTTTCATCGGCAAGTAATTTTGCTAAATTTGGAGCATTGTAGTTCTTCCTATCAAACTGGATTATATGAGCATCAGAATTTCCTGAAGATATCTGAATTAGGCAAAGAGGATCTCGTCTGAAATTAAGACCCATAAACTCACCATCAACTGCTATTAGATTGCCTAAATCTAAATCATCTGGTAAATCATTTTTATGAAGTTGAATATTATTACTCATTTCTAAACATATATAATGGAATTCAAATGAAAGCAAAAAATTGTCTAATTTTTGGTGGCAGTGGTCAAATTGGTCGAAACTTAATTAGGAAGCTAACTAAAAATAACTACAGAGTAACAGTTGTAACAAGAAATGTTCATCAAAAGAGTTACATAATTAAAACACAAGCTAATGCGGGCTATATTGATGTTGTAGAGGCTAATATTTTTGATGAAAAAAAAATTAGAAGTCTTTTTAAAAAAGCAGATATTTGCATAAATTTAATTGGAATTTTATTTGAAAAAAAACGTGGCAATACATTTAAAAATATTCACTCAGTTTTACCTTCATTGTTAGCTAAACTCTGTAAAGAGTATAATCTTAAGCATTTTATTCATTTATCAGCTTTAGGAATAAATGATGCAATAGATTCTGATTATGCAAAAAGTAAATTAGAAGGAGAAGGCAATGTGTTAAAAAATTTCCCGTTAGCTACAATCTTAAGACCATCAGTAGTATATTCTGTAGACGATAATTTTACTACAAACTTTATGACCTTGCTAAATAGATTGCCAGCTTTTCCAATTTATTATGAAGGTAAGACAAAATTTACTCCAATTCATTGTTCTGACTTAACAGATACTATTTATCACGTTATCTCTAAAAATATTTATTCGAAAATAATTGAATGTACTGGTCCAGAAATCATAACTTTCAAGGAGCTTTTAGAAAAATTACAGATATTAATTGGTAAAAAAAGAATTTTGTTACCTTTCCCTTTGCCAATTGCTGAATTGACAGCAAGATTTTTTGAAATTTTACCAACTCCGTTGCTTACAAGAGATCAATTGAGATTATTAAAATATGACAACGTTTCATCTGGAAAATATAAAACTAATTCAGATATTGGAACTCCTAGTGTAAGGTTCTTTGATCAGGAAGTTAAAAAGTATTGCTACATGTGGAGAGAAGGTGGGCAATTCTCGACTGAAAAATATCTTATAAATAAAGATTTAGAGAATATTAATAATTAGTTTTTAAGCTGATTTTATTTTTTTCTCAATAAATTCTGGTACTTCTTCTTTGTCTGTAACTTCTTCTTTTTTACCTTTAGGTTGGTAAGCGTATAAAAGATGAAGCTTACAATAAGAAAAATCCTTTAATGAAGATCTACCACAAAAATAAAATGATTTTTCGTCTGGATGCCCAATTGGCCATTTACATGAACTTTCATCTAATTCTTCTAATTGTTTAGGATTTTCTGGCTCAAAGTCTTTTTCAATAATTAGGGATTTAAATTTACTTTTTCTCCCTCTTTTACTTTTGATATTTTTTTCTTCTAAAGAATTTTCAAAATTTCGATTTGAGGTTGCCGCTCTTGTTTTAATTTTTGCTGAAAGGTTTAATCTATGGGCCTTACCAATTACAGCATTCCTGCTAATACCACCAATTATTTCAGCAATTTGGCTTGCAGTGTTTCCTTTACCCCAAAGTTCTTTAAGTTTGTTTACTTTTTCTTCGTTCCAACTCATATCAATATGTTGTATTATAGTTTATATAAATAACAATATACTGATACACAAAGAAATTAAACAAGCAAAATCTCAGAGTTATCAACAAAATTAAATTAAAATTGGTTTATAGGTATTTTCAATCATAACTTGTATCTAATAATTAAAATTTATAAAAACTGATTAAAATTATGAGCTATTTAGCAAAAAACTATAATAGAAAAAAAATTTCATTTAAATATGGAAGGGGAAGCTTTCTCTATTCAACTAAAGGAAAAAAATATTTAGATTTTGTACAAGGAATAGCTGTGAATTCTTTAGGACACGCACATCCTAAATTAATAAATGCTGTAATTAAACAATCAAAAAAACTTTGGCATGTTTCAAATGCATTTCAAATTCCCGAAGGAGAAATTTTAGCTAAAAAATTAGCAAAAAAAACTTTTGCTGACTATGTAATGTTTCAAAATAGCGGTGCAGAAGCAACTGAAGCAGCAATAAAAGCTGCAAGAAGATATTTTTATTCAATCGGAAAACCAAAAAAAAATAGAATTTTATGTGTTAAAAATAGTTTTCATGGAAGAACGCTAGCAGCAATATATGCAAGTGGTTCAAAAAAAATGACAGAAGGTTTTGGGCCTAAAGTAGCTGGTTTTGATCATTTTGATTTTGGTAATCATAAATCTTTAAAAAAGAAAATTACAAAAAATACAGCAGCTATAATGATTGAAACTATTATGGGAGAGGGTGGCATTAAGGTAATTCCAGATTGGTGTTTAAAAGAGCTTAGAAAAATTTGTAATAAAAAAAATATTTTATTAATATTAGATGAGGTTCAATGTGGAATTGGACGATCAGGTGATTTCTTTGCTTTTGAAAAATCAAAGGTAAAACCTGATATTGCTCCAATTGCAAAAGGTATTGGAGGCGGATTTCCTATTGGAGCAGTTTTAATGAATAAAAAAGTTGCCTCTGGTATGACAGCAGGAACTCATGGGTCTACTTTTGGGGGCAATCCATTAGCAATGACCGTTGGTAATACAGTGATGGATATAATTTTAAGTAAGAAATTTTTGAAAAATGTGAAAAATATTTCAAAATATTTTTTATCGAATCTTAAAGAAATACAAAACAAATATCCTAATATTATTAAAGAAATAAGAGGAAGAGGTTTATTGATTGGAATACAGCTTAAAACAGATCAAACAAAATTTATAAAAAAACTAATGGATAATAATTTATTAACAATAAGAGCAGCAGAAAATGTTGTTAGAGTTTTACCACCACTTAATGTAAAAAAGAGTGAAATTAACTTGGCGCTTAAAATAATAAAAAAAGTTTGTTCAGAATTGAATTAAAATGAAACATTTTATAAACTTGAAAGATATACCGGCCAAAGATCTTAGAAAAATTATTGTTGATGCAAAAAAAAGAAAAAATCTTAGAAAAAATTTAAGTACCTTAGAGGTTGATAAAGGGTCTCCACTAAAAGGTAAAATGCTTATCCAAATGTTTGAAAAAGCAAGCTCAAGAACAAGAATAAGCTTTTATTTGGCAATAAAGCAGCTTGGAGGAGGAACTTTAACTCTGAGATCTAATGAATTACACCTTGGGCAAGGTGGTGAAAGCATATCTGATACAGCTAAAATACTATCAACTTATGGTGATGGATTTATGCTACGAACAGATAGTGATAAAAAAATTGAAGATTTTAAAAAATATTTATCTATCCCAATAATAAATGGTTTAAGTCCATCTTCACATCCAACTCAAGTATTATCTGATGTTTTTACTGCTGAAGAAATAAAGAAAAAACCAATTTCAAAATTAAATATTTGCTGGATAGGAGACTCTAATAATGTTCTAGATAGTTTAATCGCTGCATCTGTAAAATTTTCATTTAAACTTAGTGTGGGATGTCCAAAAAATTTTGAACCAGGTAAAGAAGTTAGAACTTGGGTTAAGAATAATAATAAAAAAATATTTATTTATAATGATCCTAAAAAGCTGCTATTGGAGCTGATGTTATCTTTTCAGATAAAGTCATATCTCTAAATGATAAAGGAAATAAAAAGAAAAAAATTGAACAATTTAAAAAATTTAAAATAGATAAAAAATTAATGAGTTATGCAAAGAAAGATTGTATTTTTCTTCACTGTTTGCCTCGAGGATCTGAAGTAAGTGATGAAGTTTTTTTAGGAAAAAAATCTCACGTTTGGCAACAAGCTCTTAATAGAGTTCATGTACAAAAAAGTATTTTATTATATTGTTTTGGAAACTTAAGGTAGTGGTATAGGACTATCTGAATTTTGATTTAAATATTTTATAACTGAGGCTCTATCTTTTTCTTTTCTTAATCCAGCGAATGCCATTTTTGTTCCCTTAATCCACTTAGCAGGTTTTGTTAAGTAACCGTTTAATTCTTCAAAAGTCCATTCTTTCTCAAATGAGGCTAAAGCTTTAGAATATTTGTAATCTGTAATGGCTCCAGTTTTTCTTCCAACAACATTGTATAAAGCAGGACCAATATTATTTTTTCCACCTTTGACAATTGAGTGACATGCAGCACATTTTTTAAAAACTTTTTCACCTAAAGCAATATCTCCCGTTGCCATTAATGCGGCTATATCAATTTTTTCTTTTACAGCTTTTTCAGTTGTTGATGAAACTGTAGTAGCCTGTTCAACCTCCACAGCATACCCAGGAGTTTTTGGTTTTTCCACATGAAATATTACGTTTGATAATTTACCTATACCAATAACTAAAAGTGCAACCATTAATACCGCAGCTACTATTTTATTAATTTCAAAAGAGTCCATTTTTTCTAAATTTTATTTTTGAACATATATCACGATAAATTAAAAAATTACTAAAATTTAATGTATAAATTTGCCTCTATTACTATTTAATAGGTATAATATTATTAAATTATTAATGAAAACCTTAACAATTATACCATCACGATTGTCTGCTACTAGGCTACCTGGCAAACCTTTATTAAAAATTAACAATTTATCAATTATATCTCATGTATTTAGAAGGGCGCAGGAGGCAAATATTGGTGATGTTATCGTTGCAGCAGAGGATCAAGAAATAGTAGATGATGTAATCAAAAATGGTGGTTCAGCCATTTTAACAGGTAAAAATCACAAAACTGGAACAGATAGAATTTATGAAGCATTTAAAAAATTAGAATTAAAAGATGTAGATTTGATAATGAATCTACAAGGTGACGAGCCAGCAATTAATATTGAGGACATTATAAACTTAAATAAAAAAATGGTTAGCAATCAATCTAAAATGGGTACTCTTGCTGCCAAAATCACAGACTTTAAAGATCTAGATAATGAAAATATTGTAAAAGTTGTAACTAAGAAAAATTTAAATAAGGATCATTTTTCCAAGGCAAATAATTTTTTAAGAAGATCCTTAGAGGTAGAAAATATATATCATCATATTGGTATTTATTGTTATTCAACTGAAACATTAAAAAAATTTGTAGAATTAAATCAATCAAAAAATGAAATTGAGAACAGACTAGAACAGTTGAGAGCATTAGATAATAATATTGAAATAAATGTTGCACTTTCAAATTCTTCTCCGATAGGAGTTGATACAGATGAAGATTATCTAGCCTTAAAAAAAATTATGGAATATAAAGTTTGATGTCAAAAATTTATTTTCAGGGTACTTTTGGAGCATATTCACATTTAGCTGCATTAGCGGTTGATCCGGATGCAGAAATAATTCCATGCAAAACTTTTGATGATTGTTTTAATAAAGCAGGTCTTGAACCAGATTGTAAAATAATTATTCCTGAATCTAACAGGATTACAGGAAATATTGGTATTGAATATTTAATCTTTAAACACAGGCTAAATATTTATAAAGAACATTTTCAAAAAATAGAGCATAATTTGCTAGGTCAGCCTGGTGCAAAACTTAGCGATATAAAAGAAGTGTATTCTCATGCACAAGGTTTGTCTCAATGTTCTAAATTTATAAAAGAAAATAACATAGCTGAACATATCAGAGCAGATACTGCTGGTTCCGCAGAAATGATTTCAAAAACAAAAGATATTAAGCAATCTGCTATAGCGTCTTCTTTGAGTGCCAAAATTTATGGATTGGATATTGTGAAAAAAAATATTGAAAATGAAAGTGGCAATTTAACAAGATTTTTAGTAATGGGTAAAAATATTTCTCAACCTGAATTTGGTAACAATAAATATATCACTTCTTTTTTATTTAAGCTTAAAAGCAAGCCTGCCGCCCTTTATCAATCTTTAGGTGGATTTGCTATTAATGGAGTGAACTTAACTAAATTGCAAAGTTATCCTGAAAAAAATACTTTCGATTCATTCTTTTTTTTATGTGATCTGGACGGTCATATTGAAGACCCAAAAGTCCAAAAATCTTTAGAGGAGCTAGGCCTTCATTGTGAGGATTTTCACGTCTTAGGTGTTTTTGAGGCTGACAAGTTAAGAGAGAAAAAAAATTAATCTTTTCTTGTAGAATAGAAAATATAACTGCTATAATAGTTTTGGAGGCTAGAGGTGGATGCTGCTTGAACCCGACCAGATCCTAACGGAAGCAGTCGTAGAGACAGTTATTCAGGTTCTAGTCTCCTTAAAATAAATTAAATGAACAATAACTCTAAAGTATTAGCATTAAAGTATAGACCACAAACTTTTGATGATCTTATTGGTCAAGAAGTGGTGGCTGAAACTATAACAAATTCAATCAAAGCAGATAAAATTCCTAACGCTTACTTGTTCACTGGAATAAGAGGAATTGGTAAAACTACAACTGCTAGAATTGTTGCTAAGGCACTTAATTGTTTAAATGGTATAGAAAATTTATGCAAAAAAGATTTGTGCGATAATTGCAAATCTATAGCTGGCTCTAGTCATATTGATGTACTTGAGATGGATGCTGCAAGTAAAACAGGGGTTGATGACGTAAGAGATCTAATCGAATTTTCTCGATATGGCCCAACATCAGCAAAATATAAGATTTTTATAATCGATGAAGTTCATATGTTAAGCAAACAAGCATTTAACGCTTTATTAAAGACACTTGAAGAACCACCAGAATATTTAAAATTTATTTTTGCAACTACAGAAATTAAAAAAATACCCATTACAGTAGTTTCCAGGTGTCAAAGATTTGATTTGTCTAGAATTAAATCATCAGAATTATTTGAGTTTATTAAAAATATAAAAGAAAAAGAAAATGGAAAAGCATCAGATGAAGCTTTAAAACTAATTGTTAAAATATCTGAGGGATCTGTAAGAGATGCTTTATCGTTATTAGATAGAGCTTTGCTAAGCTTAGATGAAAAAACAGAACTAGATCTTAATGCTGCACAAAAAATTTTTGGATATTTTGATAAATCTCAGTTGATTAACTTATTTGAATTAATATTAAGAGGTGAAGAGGAAAAAGTTATTAACATCTATAGAAAAATTTATGATCAGGGAGTTGAGCCAAAAGTATTTATTAATGATTTTTTAGAGATACTTTATTACTTTAAAAATATAAATTCATTATCTTTAGAAAGTACAAATTTTTCACTTAATGATGAGGAATTTTCAAAAATTAAAGATATTTCCAATCAGGTAAACTCTGAAGTTTTAATTTTATTTTGGCAGTTTGCAATATCTTCACTTGAAGAATTAGATATAGTTTCCAATCAACATTTATCAATTGAAATGTTTTTAATAAGATTAATGCATTTAAGTTCAATTAAGTTAAATAAAAATTTAGATCAAGACCAAAATAATGAAATTTCAGAAAATCATTCAACACAAGAAGAAAACGAAAATAATTTTCAAGATAATTCTAGAACTGTTAATCAAATAAAAAATATAGCTCAAGAGGAAAAACAGAAACTTGAAGCTAAACCAGAGATAAAGACAATTGATAAAAATTTAATCAATTCTTTTGATGATCTTCTAAACGTCTGTACTTTAAAAAAAGAAATTAAATTAAAATATGAATTAGAAAAAAATGTAAATCTTGTAAAATTTGAACGTAATAGAATTGAAATTTCCTTTAATGATAATTTAGATAAAGATTTCGTAAAAGATCTTTCCTCAAAACTTTATGAATGGACTGGAGAAAGATGGATAATTACATTTAGTAAATCTAAAGGTGAGATGTCGGTTAAAGAAAGAAAAAAAAATGAAAAAGATGAATTAATGAATGAAGTTAAAAGTTTAGAAATTTATAAGAAAGTAATGGAAAAATTTCCTGATGCAGAACTTATAGATGTTAAGTTGAACGAAAAAAAAGAGGATTAAAATGACTGATTTTACAAAGATTTTAGATAAGGCTAAAGAGCTAGAGGCTAAAATGAAAGAAAGCCAAGAAAAAATTAAAGAAATTAAAGCTGAGGGAGTTTCTGGTTCTAATTCAGTTAAAATTACTCTTGATGGCGAAGGTGAAATGCAAAAAATTGAATTATCTGAAGAAATAATTAAAGAAGATAAAACAATAATTGAAGATTTAATTGTTGCTGCGCATAATAGTGCAAAATCACAACTAAAAACAAAGACCACTGAAGAGATTTCAAAAGCCACAGGAGGTTTCGGAATTCCTGGTTTTAAATGGCCGTTATAATTAATGCAAAATATTAGTGAGATTGAAGAACTAATTAAATTAATTTCAAAGCTTCCAGGCTTAGGACCAAAGTCTGCAAAAAGAATAGTTCTTAAACTTATTAATAATCGAGATGAATTAGTTAAGCCTATGGCTAGTACACTAGCTCAAGTTTACAAAAATGTAACCAGATGTAACTCGTGTGGTTCATTAAAATCAAATTTAAATGGCTGTGTTAATTGCGAAAGTTTAAAAGAGAAGTACACAAAGATTTGTGTTGTTGAAGATATTGCCGATCAGTGGTCAATTGAAAACTCAAATATTTTTCAAGGATACTTTCATATTTTAGGAGGAACAATTTCTTCTGTTGGCCAAAGAAAAGAAGATCTTTTAATTAACTCTTTAGTTGAGAGAGTAAATAGAGACAAAATAGAGGAAGTTATTCTTGCAACAAGTGCGACTGTTGAAGGACAGACTACAGCTTATTATATACAAGACAGTTTAAAAAATACTAATGCAAAAATTACTAAATTAGCTCAAGGATTGCCAGTAGGCGGTGAGATCGAAAGCTTAGATGATGGAACATTGTTTTCAGCTTTTAAAAATAGATCTAACTTAAATTCTAATTCAGATTAAGTTTCTTTTTCAATCTGTTTTGATGCAGCAATGGTTCAGTATAACCTGAGGGTTGCTCCTTACCTTTGAAAATTAAATCACATGCTGTTTTAAATGCTAAAGATCGATCAAAGTCATCACTCATTTTAACATATTTGGAGTCACTTTTATTTTGATCGTCTACAATTTTTGCCATTTCTTTCATTATTTCCGTTACTTGAATTTTAGTGGTTATTCCGTGATGTATCCAATTTGCAATATGTTGCGATGAGATTCTAAGTGTCGCTCTATCTTCCATCAGTCCAATGTTATTTATATCTGGAACTTTTGAACACCCTACGCCTTGATCAATCCATCTAACTACATAACCTAATAATGTTTGTGCTGAATTTGATATTTCATTATTAATGTCCTCGACTGACCAATTTGGTCTATTTGCGACAGGAACTGTTAAAAGGTCATCTAGTTTTGCCTTTTCTCTTTTTGCAATATTTGTTTGTTCATTAAAGATATTTATTTCGTGATAATGGAGTGAATGCAAAGCGGCTGCAGTGGGGGACGGAACCCAAGCACAATTAGCTCCAGCTTTTAAATGTCCTGTCTTTTGTTCCATCATATCTTTCATTTTATCTGGCATTGCCCACATTCCTTTTCCAATTTGAGCTTTTCCTGATAAACCACATTTTAATCCAACATCAACATTATTATTTTCGTATGCTAAAATCCATTTAGAAGATTTCATGTCTCCTTTCTTGATCATTGGTCCAGCTTCCATTGAAGTATGCATTTCATCACCTGTTCTGTCTAAAAAACCAGTATTAATAAAGAAAACTCTATTTTTTAAGGTTCTAATGCATTCTTTTAAATTTGAAGATGTTCTTCTTTCTTCATCCATGATTCCTATTTTGCAAGTATATTTTTTCAAACCTAATACCTCTTCTACTTTAGAAAAAATTAAATCTGTAAATCGAGTCTCATCTGGTCCATGCATTTTTGGCTTAACTATATAGATTGATCCTGCTCTAGAATTTGTTTTATTTTTTAAATCATGAATAGCTGCAGCTACTGTTATAAATGCATCCATAATACCTTCAGGCACTTCGTTACCATTAGATAAAATTATCGAAGGATTTGTCATTAAATGACCCACGTTTCTAACTAATAATAGACTTCTTCCATGTAATTTTAGTCCTTTGCCATCTTTTGAGATGTAACTTCTATTTGGATTTAGTTTTCTTTCAAATAATTTTCCATCTTTTTCGAACTGTGTTTTTAGGTCACCCTTCATCAAACCAAGCCAGTTTCTATAACAAACAACTTTATCTTCAGCATCCACTGCTGCTACACTATCTTCGTTGTCACAAATTGTTGATACTGCAGCTTCTAAAATTATATCACTAACCCCTGCATGATCTTGTTGAGCACTGAACGCTCTTGGGTCTCTTAAAATTTCAATATGCAGATTGTTATTTTTTAATATAACTGCTGTAGGGTTATCTGCCTCTCCTCTATGACCAATAAATTTTTCTTCATCAGCTAAATCAAATATATCAGCCCCTTTTAAAACTTTTAATTTACCTTCTTTAACAGCAATACTTGTAATTTTATGCCAACTTAGATTTTTAAGTGTAAAATGTTTATCTAAAAAATCCCTTGAGTATTTAATTACCATCTCTCCCCTCAAAGGATCGTACCTTTCCGATACACTGTCTTCAGATTGTTCTATGACATCAGTTCCATATAGACTATCGTATAAACTCATCCATCTTGCGTTTGCTGCATTGAGAGCATACCGTGCATTCATAATTGGCACGACTAGTTGAGGTCCAGCTATTTTAGTTATTTCATCATCTACATTTTCTGTTTCTATTAAAAAATCTGTTCCTTCTTCTTTTAAATATCCAATTTCGTATAAAAATTTTTTATATTCATCAAGTTTAATTTCATTGCCTTTATTTTTAATATGCCATTCATCTATTTTTTTTTGCAAAGTTTCTCTTATGTTGATTAATTCTCTATTTTTGGGCTCAAGTTCGTTAACAGTTTTTTCAAACCCTAACCAAAATTGATCAGTCGAAACACCTGTATCCGTTAGTAGTTCTTCATTAACAAAATTTGATAAACTTTCTGAAACTTTAAGAGTATGAATATTTATATATTTATCTGGCATAGCACTTTTGTTACCCCATCTGTATTTTTGCCTGAGAGTTTTGCTCCTTCGGCGGAAATTAATCTCTTTCCAGAGTGTTATGCTTTGATCGGTCCTTTTGCCTGAGAGTTTCCGGGGTGGTTGCTCCTTCGGCGCTAAATTGTAGTTAGTCTCTCCCGATATGAAATTTGTATCTTTTAAATATGTTAAGTCAATTAATAATACTAAAAAATAATTTTAATCATCAATTTATTGCCTTTTTTATAATTTAAGTTTCTATTATAAACAAACCATGAAAAATTATCTTAATTTTGAAACAGATATTAAAAATTTAGAATCTGAGATAGAGAAATTAAAAGATCCATACAACCAGGATGGTCTTTCAGAGGTAGATACTCAAAAAATATCTAGCACACAAGCTGAGCTTGATAAGAAATTAAAAGACATCTATTCTAATCTAGATCCTTGGCAAACCACCATGGTTGCTCGTCATGAAGATAGACCGAAATCTAAATTTTTTATTGATAATTTGTTTGATGATTTCATTTCTTTGTCTGGAGACCGTTTCTATGGGGAGGATAAATCTGTTTTAACAGGATTTGCCAAATTTAATGGTACTTCAGTTTTAGTAATAGGTCAGGAAAAAGGTGAAAATTTAGAGACAAGAATTGAAAGAAATTTTGGAATGATGAGGCCTGAGGGATATCGCAAAACGATTCGACTAATGAATTTAGCAAATAAATTTAATATCCCGATAATATCATTTATAGACACGCCAGGAGCATATCCAGGTGTTGGTGCTGAAGAGAGAGGTCAAGCAGAGGCTATAGCCAAATCAATTGAATGTTGTATGGAACTAAGTGTTCCGACTTTGGCAATTATTATTGGAGAAGGAGGCTCCGGTGGTGCAATTGCTTTAGCCTCATCTAATAAAGTTATAATGTTAGAAAATGCTATTTATTCTGTAATTTCTCCAGAAGGGTGTGCAACTATTTTGTGGAGAGATCCAAAAAAAATGCTTGATGCTGCAAAAGCAATGAAACTTTCAGCAAAAGATTTATTAGAATTAAAAGTTATTGATGAAATTATTCCTGAGCCACTAGGTGGTGCTCATAGAGATAGAGATCAAATGTTAGAAAGCTTAAAAGACTCAATATCAAAAAATTTAAACTATTTTAAAGATTTATCTTCTGAAGAAATAATGAATGAAAGAAAAAATAAGTTTTTGAAAATTGGAAGAAATCAAGGATTTATTAGTAACTCTGAAGATTTAAGCACTTTAACTATTAAAAATAATAATTTCGATAAAATTTTAAAATCAAAAAAAATTTTAATTGGATTGATACTTACGGGCTTAGCTTTATTGATTGCTGTTTTTAGTCTGCTCTAAATTTATAAAGCACCGCAGCAATGCTTAAATTTTTTACCTGATCCACATGAGCAAGGTTCGTTTCTACCAATTTTTTTCCCACTTTTAATTTGATCTACCATTGATTCCTTTTTTTCTTCTTGTTGCTCTGTGACAACTTTTAAATTCATTAGAATAGTTACAAAATCTAATTTTAATTTTTCAAGAAGATTAGAAAATAAATCGAAAGCCTCTTTTTTATATTCAACCAAAGGGTCTCGCTGACCATATGATCTAAGTCCAATTACTTGTCTCAGTTGTTCAAGATATTGAATATGAGATTTCCAATTAAGATCAATTGATTGCAAGAAAATTCGTTTTTCAATTTCTTTTGCATGATCCTCTCCTAAAATTTTTATTCTCTCATCTCGAGACTCTGAAAATTTGTTTATAATTTTTTCTTTTAATTCACCATCTTTTGCAGAAATTAATGATTTTAATTCAGACTCATCAAAACTTTTACCAACAATCTGTTTTAGGCGATTACTAAACTCATTACTTTTAGGATTCGATAAACTTTGGATTTTTAACTTGATGATATCGTCAATTATGTCCCTTAAAAACTCATCAGAATAATCAAATATGCTTTGACTATTCATTGCATTTTTTCTTTGAGAAAATACGACATGCCTTTGATCATTCAAAACATTATCAAACTTTATTAAGGTTTTTCTTATATCAAAATTTCTAGCTTCTACTTTTTGTTGAGCTCTTTCAAGAGCCTTATTAATCCATGGGTGATCAATACTTTCTCCATCTTTAAGTCCTAATTTTTCAAGCATTTTATTCATAGACTCTGACCCAAAAATTCTCATTAAATCGTCTTCAAGACTTACATAAAAAATGGAACTACCCTCATCACCTTGTCTTCCGGATCTTCCTCTTGCTTGATTATCAACTCTTCTTGACTCCATTCTTTCAGTTCCAATTACAAATAAGCCACCTAGAGATTTTATTTTGTTTTTATCTATTTGAAGTTGAGCCTCTTCTATAGACCCTTTTTTACCACCCAGTTGAATATCCACACCTCTACCAGAAATACTAGTTGTGATGATTACTGATTTTTCTTTACCCGCATTGGCTATTATATCTGCTTCATTTTCATGATTTTTGGCATTTAACACAACATGTTTAATATTTTTTTTGTTTAACAAGGCTGAATAAATTTCAGACTTGTTAATACTAGATGTAAAAATTAAAATTGGTTGGCCTGCATCATGCCGCTCAACAATCTTTTCTATAATTGCATTATTTTTTTCATCCCCAGTTCTGAAAATTTGATCATTATAATCTTTTCTAATCATTTCATTGTTAGTTGGAATAATCACAACAGCTAAACCATAGATTTCAAAAAATTCTTCAGACTCAGTTGCGGCAGTTCCAGTACATCCAGATATTTTTTTATAAAGTTTAAAATAATTTTGATATGTTATTGAAGCCAAGGTTTGATTTTCTGCTTGAATATTTATTCGCTCTTTTGCTTCTAATGCTTGATGTAAACCATCTCCAAATCTTCTACCCTCAAGTATTCTGCCAGTCAGTTCGTCTATAATTTTTAAGCTTTCATCTCTAACAATATAATCTTTACCCTTTTCAAATAAATGATTAGCTCGAAGAGCTTGATTGACATGATGAACTAGATGTAAATTTTCTGGATCATAAAAGTTATTATTTTTTAAAATTCCAGCAGTAGAAAAAATTCTTTCTACATTATTAATTCCATCATTAGTTAAAAGAATATTTTTTTCTTTTTCATCTATCTCATAATCTTTATTGCTCAACTGTCTTACAAGTTTATCAACAGCAAGATACTGAGCAGTTTTATCTTCAGCAGAACCCGATATAACTAGTGGAGTTCTAGCTTCATCGATAAGACAAGAATCTATTTCATCAACTATAGAAAATGAATGTTCTCTTTGAACCATTTCATGCTCAGAGAATTTCATATTATCTCTTAAGTAATCAAATCCTAGTTCACTATTGGTTGCATATGTGATGTCACAATTATAATTTTTCTTTCTTTCATGATCATCTTGGTCGTTATTAATGTAACCTGATGATAAACCTAAAAAGTTATAGATTTGCCCCATCTCTATGGAGTCTCTTTTTGCTAGGTAATCGTTAACAGTTACAATATGAACACCTTTTTCAGTCAGAGCGTTTAAGTATGCGGCAAGAGAAATTGTAAGAGTTTTTCCTTCTCCAGTTCTCATCTCAGCAATTTTACCCTCATGGAGAACAATTCCCCCAATTATTTGAACATCAAAGTGTCTTTCATTTCGAGTTCTTTTTGAGGCCTCTCTTACCAATGCAAATGCCTGTGGTAATAGTTCGTCCAAGGTTTTTCCTTGTTTAATTTGTTCTTTATATTCTTTTGTTTTTTTTGAAAAATCTAAGTCATCAAGTTTTTTAAATTCATCTTCAAGTGAATTTATTGTTTTTACAATTTTACCAATTCTATCCAACTCCTTTTGATTGCTAGATTTAATAAATTTCGTGATTAGATTTAAAGGATTGAACATGAGTATTTGATTTATTCTTTACTTATAATGTTTAATATATGTATTAAATAATTATTTTAAACACCATGGGAATTAATTTATCAAACTTTTTATCTTCAAAATCAAAAAATGCCAAAATGATTGATTTTCAAGACCTTGATCATGTTGATGGTGTATCTATTTCTGTAGTTAGTGCAAATCTGTATAATGATAGTAGAGATGACTTGTCTATGTTCTATTTTAGAGACGGAGCTAATCATGCATCAGTTTACACTCAGTCAAAAATAATATCTGAAAATATTAAGTGGAATATAAATCAAAATAGTAAAAGAATTTATTCTCTTATAGTTAACACTCGGAATGCAAATGCCTTTACAGGTAAGCAAGGTTATGAAAGTTTAAAGAAACTATCAGACATCATTTCATCAGAATTAACAAAAAAACAAGAGCATGATGAAGATGCTCCAAAAAAAATTTATTCAAAAGACATAATCTTTGGTTGTACAGGTACTATTGGGGAACTCTATCCTTATGAAAAAATTTCTCAACAAATCCCAAGTTTAATCAATAAAATTAAATATACCCAAAATAAATTTATTTGGATGAAAGCTGCACTCGCCATCATGACAACTGATACTAACCCTAAGTTAGCTATGGAAGAATGCATAATTGCAAATAAAAAAATTAAGATTTATGGAATAGCAAAAGGTTCAGGAATGATCCATCCAAATATGGCAACTACTTTGGCTTATGTTTTCACAGACGCTAAACTTTCAAATGACATTTTAAATAAATTACTTAAAAAAAATATAGCAACAACTTTTAATGCTATAACATGTGATGGCGACACAAGTACCAATGATATGGCAACAATTTTTGCAACTGGTAAAGTAGATAATGCCCAAATTAAAAATATAAATGACAAAAAAATTCAAAATTTTGATAAGGCTTTAAATAAGGTTTTGTTAAATCTAGCAAAAAGAGTGGTTTCAGATGGGGAGGGATCTTCAAAGTTTGTGACAGTAAATGTTAAAAAGTGTAAATCAGAAATAGAGGCAAAGCAGATTGCTTTTTCTATCGCTAATTCTCCTTTAGTTAAAACTGCAATTGCTGGCGAAGATCCTAATTGGGGTAGAATAATTATGGCCATAGGTAAAGCTGGACCAAAAATAAATTTAAAAAAACTTTTAATTAAATTTGGAAATTTAAAAATTGTACAAGATGGAAAATTACATCAAGGTTATGATGAAACAAAAGCTTCAGAGTACATGAAAAATGAAAATATTGATCTTGATATTGAAATATTTACTGGAGGGAAAAGCTTTACTGTTTACACAATGGATTTTACAAAAAAATATATTGATATTAATGCAGATTATAGAAGTTAGTGGTATTGAAAATTTTGTAAGAATTATTAATTCAATATTATGATTAAATATAAACTTGCATGCAAAGACTGCGAAACAACATTTGATAGTTGGTTTGCTTCATCTAAGGAATTTGAAAAATTAAAAAAAAAACGTCTTTTAATCTGTCATATTTGTAATTCTAAAACAGTAGATAAATCTCTAATGGCACCTAGCTTAAGAAACAATAAAAAGGATAAAAAAAACGATTTGCAATTAGATAAATACAATAACGTAAAAAAAATTATTAAAAGTTATCAAAAATTTATTAAAGAAAATTTTAAGTTTGTTGGTGAAAAATTTGCTTATGAAGCACGATCTATTCACTACAATCCTAAAAAAAAAACTAAAGGTATCTATGGAAATGCTTCCAAGAAAGATCTTATGGAACTTAAGGAAGAAGGCATAGATGCTCAGATGATACCTTGGGTAGAGGACAACGATAATTAAAGTTTTATAGATTTTACAATATAATTAATTGAAGTATCTGAAGAAACAGTCCACTCATCTTTAATTATATTAAAATTCATTCCTTCTAACTTTTCTAACTTTAAACTATTTTTGCTTAATATTTTTTTAAGATCTTCTGGTCTTACAAATTTTTCCCAGTCATGAGTTCCTATAGGAAGCCATCTCAAAACATATTCTGCCCCAACTATTGCAAATATATAAGATTTTAATGTTTTATTAAGAGTAGCGACAAACATAAGGCCATTTTTTTTTAGAAGTTTTGAACAAGAATTTATAAAAAAATTAATATCTTCTACATGTTCAACAATTTCCATATTCAAAATAACATCAAATTTTTTTTTAATTTTTAATTTTTCAGGTGATGAGCATAAATAATTAATTTTAAGTTTGTTTATTTTTGCGTGCAACTTAGCAACACTGATATTTTTACTTGATGCATCAATTCCAGTTACATTTGCACCCAATCTTGTCATTGGTTCAGATAGAAGTCCTCCGCCACAACCAATATCCAAAATATTGATTTTATCTAAAGGTCTTTGTTTGGTTTTTAATTTAAAACTATTAATAATATTTTCTTTGATATACTTAATTCTTATTGGGTTAAATTTATGAAGTGGTTTAAATTTTCCACTCGGGTCCCACCATTCAGCCGCCATTTTTGAAAATTTTTCAATTTCTTTTTTATTTACACTGCTCATAATCGATAATTAGTTGACATAACAACTAAGATGTATTCTATCAATTATTTATTAAATTATAATAAATAAATTTGATCAATGAAAACTGTTGTTTTAAAGTTTGGTGGAACTTCTGTAGGAAATATCGATAGAATTAAAAAAGTATGTAAAATCATATCTTCTTATAAAAAGAAGAAAAATAAAGTAGTAGTGATTTCCTCTGCTATGAGTGGTGCTACAAACGAACTAGTTAATAAATCTAAATTAATTAGTAATAATTTTGATAAAGCAGAATATGACACTCTATTGTCTACAGGTGAGCAAGTTTCTTGCGCCTTAATAGCTGGAAGATTAAATCATATTGGGTTTAAATCTAGATCCTGGTTATCTTGGCAAATACCAATTATAACTGAAGGTCCTTATTCAGCAGCAAGGATCAATAGAGTTGTTTCAAAAGACATACAAAACTATCTTAAAAGTGGAGGTATTCCTGTAATTACTGGCTTTCAAGGAATAAACAGCAATTATAGACTAACAACTATTGGTAGAAGTGGCTCAGATGCTACAGCAATAATGTTAGCTAAATTTATTAAAGCAGATGAATGTATTATTTATACTGATGTAGATGGCGTTTATACAACAGATCCTAGACAGTACAAAAATGCTAAAAAAATTAAAAATATATTTTATGATGAAATGTTAGAAATGGCATCTTTAGGTTCAAAAGTTATGCAGCCAACTTCTGTACAAGATGCAAAATTGAATAAAATAGATATAAAAGTAAAATCTTCATTTATTTCAAAGCCTGGTACTTTAATCTCAAATTCGTCAAAAGCTTTTAGTGATCAAATTATTACTGGAATTTCATCAACAAAAAATGATGCAAAAATTACAATTGAAGGAGTTAAAGATAAACCAGGTGTAGCAGCTTCAATTTTTAAACCTTTGTCTCAAAATTTAATAAATGTTGATATGGTTGTTCAAAATATTTCGGTTAATGGTAAGGAAACAGACCTTACATTTACAATCAAAGCTGATGACTTTAAAAAGACTGAAAAATTTATAAAACAGAATAAAAAAATATCTTACAAAAAGTTATCTTTTGATAAAGATGTATCTAAAGTTTCAATAATTGGGGTAGGAATGATTACGACCCCTGGAATAACCCATCGAATGTTTCAAGCTTTAGCTTCAAAAAAAATAAATATCTTAGTAATATCTACTTCTGAAATTAAAATTTCAGTTTTAGTTGCTTCCAATCAAGTAAAAAAAGCTATAGCTGTATTGCATAAAGAATTTAAATTAGACTAAATTTTATGAGCCTTAGGCCCTTTAGAAATATTAACCGGAAAAAAACTAGAGTCATAAAAGTTGGTGATGTAAACATTGGTGGGGATAATCCAATTTCAGTTCAATCAATGACCAATACTTTAACAACTGATGTTAAAGCTACAATTGATCAAATAAATGCAATTCATGAAGAAGGAGCAGACATTGTAAGAGTTTCATGTCCAGATGAAGATTCTACAAAAGCTTTAAAAGAAATAACAAATAACGTAAAATTACCAGTAATTGCCGATATTCATTTTCACTATAAACGAGCAATTGAGGCTGCTGAAAACGGAGCAAAATGTTTAAGAATAAATCCAGGTAATATTGGTGATAAACAAAAAATTCATGATGTTTTAAGTGCTGCAAAAAATAATGATTGTTCAATCCGAATTGGTGTAAATGCAGGCTCACTTGAAAAGGATATTCTAGAAAAATATAAAGAACCTTGTCCAGAAGCTTTGGTAGAGAGCGCTTTGAGAAATATAAAAGTTTTAGAAGATCAAAATTTTTTTAACTTTAAAGTTAGTGTTAAGTCATCAGATGTTTTTTTATCAATTCTAGCTTATCGCCAACTTTCAAAAGCAATGGATTATCCATTACATCTTGGAATTACAGAAGCTGGAAGTTTTGTCTCTGGAAGTGTGAAATCGTCTATTGGACTTGGAGCATTGCTTTTAGACGGAATTGGGGACACTATCAGAATTTCACTTTCTGATGACCCGGTAAAAGAAATAAAAATTGGTAATGAGATTTTAAAGTCATTAGGACTAAGAAATAGAGGAGTAAAAATTATTTCTTGCCCATCATGTGCAAGACAAGCATTTCAAGTAATTGATACTGTAAAGATTTTAGAAGAAAAATTATCACATATTAAAACTCCAGTTACGCTCTCTATAATTGGATGTGTAGTGAATGGGCCTGGTGAAGCAGCAATGACAGATGTGGGTATTACAGGTGGTGGAAAAGGAAACAATATGCTTTATCTTTCTGGTGTTCAGAGTAAGAAAGTCTTAACAAATGAAATAATTGATAAAGTAGTGGCTGAAGTTGAAAAAAAAGCTTCAGAGTTAGAAAAAAAATAATGATACCCGCAAAAACAATTGAAGAACTCATATTAAAGCACTCAACTTTAGAAAAAGATCTATCTTCAGGTGAAATTGACAAAAAACTATTTGCGGAAAAATCAAAAGAGTACTCTGATCTTAATGAAATTATAATAAATGCTAAAAAATATTTATCATATGAAGATAATAAAAAAGATTTAGAGAAAATTTTAAATGATAGTTTAGTAGATAAAGAGTTAAAAGACATGGCTGAACTCGAATTATTAGAATTAAAGACTGAATTCGAAATAAATGAAAAAAAATTAAAATTATTTTTACTTCCTAAAGATGAAGCTGATAAAAAAAATGCAATCATAGAAATTAGAGCAGGAACTGGAGGTCTAGAAGCAAGTTTATTTGCCTCAGATCTTTTTAAAATGTATGAAAAAGTGAGTCATAAAAAAAAATGGACATTAGAATTAATATCAATCTCCAGAAGTGATGCAGGGGGTTTAAAAGAGGTTATTGCATCAATAAAAGGAACTAATATTTACTCAACTTTAAAATACGAAAGTGGGGTACATAGAGTTCAAAGAGTACCAGACACCGAAACGCAGGGAAGAGTTCATACCTCAGCAGCAACCGTTGCAGTATTGCCTGAAGCGGAGGAAGTTGATTTAAAAATAAATGAGTCTGATTTAAGAATAGATGTTTTTAGAGCAGGTGGGCCAGGAGGACAGTCAGTAAATACAACTGATAGTGCGGTTAGAATTACCCACATTCCAACAGGATTATCTGTTTCACAGCAAGATGAAAAATCTCAACATAAAAATAAAGCAAAAGGGATGAAAATTTTAAGGTCAAGGTTATATGAGTTAGAAAGATCAAGAATTGACCAAGAAAGATCACAAGATAGAAAAACAAAAATAGGAACCGGAGATAGATCGGAAAGAATTAGAACTTATAATTTTCCACAAGGAAGAGTGACAGATCATAGAATTAATTTAACACTTCATAGATTAGAAGAATTTTTAGAAGGTGAAGCTTTTGATGAAATGATTGAGTCATTAACATTACAAGCACAAGAAGATAGCTTAAGTAGTTTAAATTAAATGAATATTCACTCAGCACTAATAGAAGCAACAAATATTTTAAAAGATAAATCCATTCTGTCGGCTCAACTCGACACTGAAATTTTAATGTCCAAAGCTTTAGGCAAAGATCGTGAGTATATAATTTTAAATTATGATAAAATCTTAAATAATGAAAATTTAGATTATTTTAAAAAATTGGTTTTTGAACGAGCAACCAGAAAGCCAATAGCCTATCTTTTGAATAAAAAGTTTTTTTGGAAAAGTGAATTTTATGTAAATAAAAAAACCCTTATACCACGTCCTGATACAGAAATTATTATAGAGCAAATTTTAAAAGTTACTAAGAATAAGCATTGTTTAAAAATTCTTGATATTGGAGTTGGTTCAGGGTGTATACTCTTAAGCATTCTAAAAGAAAAAAAAAATTTTTATGGAACTGGAATAGATATCAGTAAAAATTCATTAGAAATATCTAGATTAAATGCAAAAAGGCTCTTAGTAGATAAGAGGGTAAAATTTTTTAAATCAAATGTTGACAAATTTGCTCAAGGCAAATATGATTTAATAGTTTCTAATCCCCCTTATATAAAAAGAAACAATTTAAAGTATTTGGAGTGTGATGTTTTAAAGTTTGAGCCTAAATTAGCTCTGGATGGTGGATTAGATGGTTTATCAGTAATCAGAAAAGTAATAAATAAAACATCTGAACTGTTAAAAAAAAATGGAAAATTTATTTTAGAGATTGGTTTTGATCAAAAAAGTAAAGTTATTAAATTATTAAACAATAAAGGTTTTTATATAAATAGTTCAGTCAAAGATCTTGCAAACAATGATCGTTGCATAGTCAGTACTAAAATATAATTAATTAGATTTATGGTAACATTTAGAAACAATAATAACGCTAGAAGAAATAATTTTAGAAGAAATGATAGAAATTATAAAAGTAATGGAGATAGACCTAAATTTGGATCAAATTATTCAAACAACGATAATTTTAAAAGAAGAGTTCCGGGAAGAAATAATCATAATGCTCCGAAGTTAATTGAAAAATACAATGACTTAGCAAGAGAAGCCTCTTCCAATGGAGATAAAATATTGTCTGAAAACTATCTACAACACGCAGATCACTTTACAAGAATTTTAAATGAACAAGAAAACTATAAAAGACTAAAATTTGCTGAAAATAAACCAGCTGAAAATAACTCTGAAACACAGGAGTTATCTGAAAAAAATGAAGAAATTAGTGTTGAAGATAAGAAAGTTGTAGCAGAGATTAAACCAATTTCTAAAAAAAAAACTGAAGAAAATTAATTTAATCCAATAATTTTTTCTGACTTTAAAACATTTAATTTTATTTTGTTAGTTTCAAAAAGCTTTCTATTTTTTCCTTTCAAAATCTTACCCGATGGAAGCTTTAGTTTTTGAGAGTTTACTTTTTTTCCGTTAACAATAACTTCATAGTGTAAATGTGGACCTGTTGATTTTCCGGTTGATCCAACATAACCAATTGTTTGTCCTTGTTTAACCCTAACCCCTTTTTTTATTCCACGTGCAAACTTTGACATATGTGCGTAAATTGTTTCATATGTTGAGTTGTGTCTAATTTTTACGCAATTTCCACCACCTCCACACCATCCAGCTTTTTGGATTAAGCCATTTCCAGAAGCCATGATGGGTGTTCCTTTGGGTGCCGCAAAATCAGTTCCTCTATGCATCTTGTTAAATCCATCTATTGGATGTTTTCTCATTCCAAATGATGAAGATAATCTAGCACCATTAATAGGTGTTTTCATTAAAGCTTTTTGTACACTTTTTCCATTCTTGTCGTAATGTCCTTCAACATTTTCTTTATCAAAATAATATAATGAATTGTCCTGACCACTTAACTTTAGATTTGCAAAAAGAATTTCTCCTGTTTCAGCTATCTTATTTTTCTCATCAATAAATATTTCATACATAATTTGAAATTTATCTTCTTTACGAATGTCTCTTTGAAAATCTACTTGAAAACCATAAATTCTTGCAAATTCGATTATTGTATTTGGTGGTATATTTTGATCAGTTGCAGCCTTATAAAGACTTTGAAGGATTGTATTTTCTTTGTAAATAATTTTTTTATCTAACTTTATAGATAATATTTTTTCATTAAATTTAGACTCATCACTATTCTTTGATAAATATATTTTTTCAGTATTTGAAATTTGGAAAATGAATTCTTTAATTTTATTATTAGTTTTATCTAAAATAATTTCAATTTTTTGATTAGTGTTTAATTTATTTATATTAAATTTTTTTGAAAGACTTTCTTTGATAGCAATTATTTCTTCTTTTTCTATAGAGTATTCACTAAGTATTTTGTCAAAAGTTTCTCCAGATTTAATTTTGTGATTATATTTTTTGTATCTGGGTTCTAAATTGTTAACAATTTCATTAAGAGTTTTTTTAAAATAAATATTATTGATAAAATCAATATTTTGATTCTTCTTTAAATTTTCTTTTTGATTAGAATATCCTGCAATTGCAACTGTAAGGATGATTAATAAAACTAATCCTATTGATTTTAAGTTTTTAAAAAAAAATGTTAGAAGTTTTTTTTGCATTTAATAATGTTTTGATGTGAATTATTAGAGTAGCAATGTTAAAAAATCAAAAAAAACCCAATAAAATCATGAATTTTTAGTATTTTTTTTAATCTTAAATGCTTGATTTCCTTTTATTTTAGCCTATAAGCGTCACACTTTCTCACGAAAATTATTGTTAACACAATAGATTAGTGTGGATTATTGGGCTTTTTAGACCCAATTAGCTATTTAAAAAGTAAAAATTTAAGAAGAGAAGTGTGGACGGTTAAGGTTACCAAAATTTGTCGTACACACTTCAACATTATATAAATTTTATTCTTAGAATTTATATAGAAGCTAGTGTGCGCCGTTTTTAAACTTGAGAGTTTGATCATGGCTCAGAACGTACGCTGGCGGCACGCCTAACACATGCAAGTCGAACGAAGTAGCAATACTTAGTGGCAGACGGGTGAGTAACATGTAGGTATCTGCCCTTTGGCCTGGAATAACACGAGGAAACTTGTGCTAATACCGGATAAGTCTTTACGGAGAAAGCTTTATGCACCATTGGATGAGCCTGCACTTGATTAGTTTGTTGGTGGGGTAATGGCCTACCAAGACTGTGATCAATAGCTGATTTGAGAGGATGATCAGCCACATTGGGACTGAGACACGGCCCAAACTCCTACGGGAGGCAGCAGTGGGGAATCTTGCACAATGGAGGAAACTCTGATGCAGCGATGCCGCGTGAGTGAAGAAGGCCCTTGGGTTGTAAAGCTCTTTCGTCGGGGAAGAAAATGACTGTACCCGAATAAGAAGGTCCGGCTAACTTCGTGCCAGCAGCCGCGGTAATACGAAGGGACCTAGCGTAGTTCGGAATTACTGGGCTTAAAGAGTTCGTAGGTGGTTGAAAAAGTTAGTGGTGAAATCCCAGAGCTTAACTCTGGAACTGCCATTAAAACTTTTCAGCTAGAGTATGATAGAGGAAAGCAGAATTTCTAGTGTAGAGGTGAAATTCGTAGATATTAGAAAGAATACCAATTGCGAAGGCAGCTTTCTGGATCATTACTGACACTGAGGAACGAAAGCATGGGTAGCGAAGAGGATTAGATACCCTCGTAGTCCATGCCGTAAACGATGTGTGTTAGACGTTGGAAATTTATTTTCAGTGTCGCAGGGAAACCGATAAACACACCGCCTGGGGAGTACGACCGCAAGGTTAAAACTCAAATGAATTGACGGGGACCCGCACAAGTAGTGGAGCATGTGGTTTAATTCGAAGATACGCGCAGAACCTTACCAACACTTGACATGTTCGTCGCGACTCTAAGAGATTAGAGTTTTCGGTTCGGCCGGACGAAACACAGGTGCTGCATGGCTGTCGTCAGCTCGTGTCGTGAGATGTTGGGTTAAGTCCCGCAACGAGCGCAACCCTCACTTTTAGTTGCCATCATTAAGTTGGGCACTCTGAAAGAACTGCCAGTGATAAGCTGGAGGAAGGTGGGGATGACGTCAAGTCCTCATGGCCCTTACGTGTTGGGCTACACACGTGCTACAATGGTATCTACAACAGGAAGCAAGACTGCGAAGTTAAGCAAATCCCTAAAAGATACCTCAGTTCGGATTGCACTCTGCAACTCGAGTGCATGAAGCTGGAATTACTAGTAATCGTGGATCAGCGTGCCACGGTGAATGCGTTCCCGGGTCTTGTACACACCGCCCGTCACACCATGGGAGTTGGTTCTACCTTAAGGCAAGGTTTCAAACCCTTGACCACGGTATAGTCAGCGACTGGGGTGAAGTCGTAACAAGGTAGCCGTAGGGGAACCTGCGGCTGGATTACCTCCTTTCTAAGGATGAATGAAAGTAAAATTTCATTCTAAATAATATACATCGGTAATGTTGACCGTCCTCATTTCTCTTCTTAAAGTGATGTTTCCTTCTTGTAGGGCCGGTAGCTCAGTTGGTTAGAGCACACCCTTGATAAGGGTGGGGTCGAAAGTTCGAGTCTTTCTCGGCCCACCATACTTAACTGGGGGATTAGCTCAGCTGGGAGAGCGCCTGATTTGCATTCAGGAGGTCAGCGGTTCGATCCCGCTATCCTCCACCAGGAAACATTTAGTTATAAAAACTGTAAATAAATTTAATAATTAATATCAATATCTATATCCGAACATTAGTAATGTTATTAGCTAATGTTCAAAATAAAAATTTGATCACAACATAGATAATTTTTCTTTTAATAAAGAATTTTTTTCTGTGCATAAATCAAGCGTTTAAGGGCGTGTAGTGGATGCCTTGGCACTGAAAGCCGATGAAGGACGTGATATACTGCGATAAGTTTCGGGGAGCTGTATGTAAGTTTTGATCCGAAAATTTCCGAATGGGGAAACCCACCACTTTATGTGGTACTTTAAACTGAATACATAGGTTTAAAGAGACAACCTGGAGAACTGAAACATCTAAGTAACCAGAGGAAAAGAAATCAATTGAGATTCCGTTAGTAGTGGCGAGCGAACGCGGACTAGGCCAGTAGTTTTGTTAAAAAAATTTGAATAGTTTGGAAATGCTAACCATAGAGGGTGATAGTCCCGTATGAGTAATGTTTAACAAAATTCTTGAGTAAAGCGGGACACGTGAAATCCTGCTCGAATATAGGGGGACCACCCTCTAAGCCTAAATACTCTTCAGTGACCGATAGTGAACTAGTACCGTGAGGGAAAGGTGAAAAGAACCCCTATTAGGGGAGTGAAATAGAACCTGAAACTGCATGCCTACAATCAGTCGAAGCTCTTTTTAGAGTGACGGCGTACCTTTTGTATAATGGGTCAGTGACTTAATTTATTAAGCAAGCTTAAGCCATCTAGGTGTAGGCGCAGCGAAAGCAAGTCTTAATAGGGCGATTAGTTTAATGAATTAGACCCGAAAACGAATGAGCTTACCATGAGCAGGTTGAAAGTTGGGTAACACCAACCGGAGGACCGAACCAGTTGACGTTGAAAAGTCTTTGGATGACTTGTGGTAAGGGGTGAAAGGCCAACCAAATTCGTAGATAGCTGGTTTTCCGCGAAAACTATTTAGGTAGTGCGTTGAATAAATAGATGTTTAGAGGTAGAGCACTAAATGGGCTAGGGGGAAGAGATTCTTACCAAACCTAATAAAACTCCGAATGCTAGACATTGTTCTTCAACAGACAGACTGTGGGTGCTAAGGTCCATGGTCGAGAGGGAAAGAGCCCAGACCACCAGATAAGGTCCCCAAATTATGATTAAGTGTGAAAGGATGTGGAAATTCCTTAACAGCCGGGAGGTTGGCTTAGAAGCAGCCATCCTTTAAAGATAGCGTAACAGCTCACCGGTCTAATAGAGTTTCTGCGCCGAAGATGTAACGGGGCTAAAATCATATACCGAATCTGTGGGTTTATAAAACTTTCGAGTTTTATAAGCGGTAGCGGAACGTTCTGTAAGCCTGTGAAGGGATACCCGTGAGGGATCCTGGAGGTATCAGAAGTGCGAATGCTGACATAAGTAACGATAAAAGAAGTGAAAAACTTCTTCGCCGAAAATCCAAGGGTTTCTGCGCAAGGTTAATCCGCGCAGAGTTAGTCGGCACCTAAGGCGAGGGCGAAAGCCGTAGTCGATGGAAATAAGGTTAATATTCCTTAACCAGATGGTAGTGACGGATCTTGTAAGTTGTGTACTCTTAATGGATTGAGTATGCCGCGAAAAGGTTCCAAGAAATAGCTCCATCATTAGACCGTACCCTAAACCGACACAGGTGGATTAATAGAGTATATTTAGGCGCTTGAGAGAATGATGTTGAAGGAACTCGGCAAAATGCTTCCGTAACTTCGGGATAAGGAAGACCTGTTTTTAGGCAACTAGAGATGGGTGGCACAAGCCAGGGAGAAGCGACTGTTTATCAAAAACACAGGGCTCTGCTAACACGTAAGTGGATGTATAGGGTCTGACGCCTGCCCGGTGCTGGAAGGTTAATGCGGTTGGTGCAAGCTAACTTCTGAAGCCCCAGTAAACGGCGGCCGTAACTATAACGGTCCTAAGGTAGCGAAATTCCTTGTCGGGTAAGTTCCGACCTGCATGAATGGCGTAACGATTTCTCCGCTGTCTCCAACATCAACTCAGTGAAATTGAATTCTCCGTGAAGATGCGGAGTTCGCGTAGTTAGACGGAAAGACCCCGTGCACCTTTACTGCAACTTTACATTGGTATTAGGAAAAACATATTTAGTATAGGAGGGAGACATTGAAGCAAAAGCGTCAGCTTTTGTGGAGTCACCAGTGAAATACCTCTTTTGTTTTTCTTGGTATCTAACTGATTGCCGTCATCCGGCATCAAGACATTGTATGGTGGGTAGTTTGACTGGGGCGGTCGCCTCCCAAATAGTAACGGAGGCGTGCGAAGGTAGGCTCAGAACGGTCAGAAATCGTTCGTAGAGTGCAATGGCATAAGCCTGCCTGACTGTGAGACTGACAAGTCGAGCAGAGACGAAAGTCGGTCATAGTGATCCGGTGGTTCTGAGTGGAAGGGCCATCGCTCAACGGATAAAAGGTACGCCGGGGATAACAGGCTGATACTGCCCAAGAGCTCATATCGACGGCAGTGTTTGGCACCTCGATGTCGGCTCATCACATCCTGGGGCTGGAGCAGGTCCCAAGGGTTTGGCTGTTCGCCAATTAAAGTGGTACGTGAGCTGGGTTCAGAACGTCGTGAGACAGTTCGGTCCCTATCTGCTATGCGTGTAGAAGAATTGAGAGGAGTTGACCCTAGTACGAGAGGACCGGGTTGAACATACCACTGGTGGACCGGTTGTAGCGCCAGCTGCAGTGCCGGGTAGCTAAGTATGGAAGAGATAACTGCTGAAAGCATCTAAGCGGGAAACTCACCTCAAAACTAGTTCTTCCTATAGAGCCGTGGTAGACCACCACGTTGATAGGCTGGATGTGGAAGCGCAGTAATGCGTGCAGCTGACCAGTACTAATAGCTCAATTGGCTTGATTTATGCACTGAAAAAAATTTTTAAAAAAAGTTATTGATATAAAAACACATTGCAAACTATTTTTTCCGAATTAACTTTTTTAATAGGATTTATTTAAAATTAATAAAAACAAAGGCACAATGTTAAAACAAAAGTATAAAAAACCGTTTTTGATTGCAGAGATAGGCATTAATCACAATGGTTCAATTAATACAGCTAAAAAAATTATTGATTTAGCTAAAAAATATAACTTTGATGCTGTTAAGTTCCAGAAAAGAAACCCTGATATATCTGTGCCAATTTTTCAAAAAGATATTATGAGAGAAAGTCCATGGGGTTATATCTCTTACTTAGAATATAAGAAAAAAATTGAGTTTGGTCTTAAGGAATATAAAATTATAGACAAATATTGTAAGAAAAAAAATATATCATGGTTTGCCTCACCATGGGATATTGATAGTGTTAATTTTTTAAAACAATTTAAATGCAAATATAATAAAATTGCATCAGCAATGTTAACAAATTTAAACTTGTTAAAAGCTGTAGCAAAAGAAAGAAAGCATACTTTTGTTTCAGTTGGAATGTCAAAAGAGAAAGATATTGTTAAGGCAATTCAAATTTTTCAAAAATATAAATGTAAATTTACTCTGATGTATAGTGTGTCTTCTTATCCAGCTGATGATGAAGATCTAAACCTACTTTCAATAAGATATTTAAAAAGAAAATACAACTGTGATATCGGATATAGCGGTCATGAAAGAACTGTATCACCAACTATAATGGCATATTTGTTGGGAGCAAGTGTAATTGAAAGACATATAACACTCGATAGAGCTATGTGGGGCACAGATCAAGCTGCATCTTTAGCTGAAGATGGCATAAAAACCTTAACCGAAACAATAAAAAAATCACCATCAATACTAGGTACTGAAAAATTTTTAAAAAAGAAAAAAGAAATGGATTTATTAAAAAAGTTTAAATATTGGAGCTAGTTATAAATTTTATTAATATTTTTTCTTAAGTTTGACTCATATAGAGATAACTTGTTTTTATCAACACGCGAATTTTTAGCCTTGTAACTCACAACAAATCCAACTCTATCTTTACTGGAATTATTTTTTTTACTTCCATGAATAATTTCAGGATGATGCAGAATGCAATCCCCAGGTCTAAGTCTTGGATACTTAATTTTAAATAGAAGTTTAGAAATTAAATTATCTGGTATTTTTTGAGAAGAACCTTTGGCAAAAGATATCACATGTTTGATTGTTCCTAAATTATGTGACCCTTCCAAATACATAATTCCACCGTTATTTTTATTAGCATTTGAACATGCAATCCACACATTTAGTGCCTTAGCGGATATAATGTTCCAATAGAAATTATCTTGGTGGTATGGGCTTGGCATACCCGTCTTTTTGGGTTTTAAAAAAAATTCAATATTTCTGACAATAGGTATATCCTCTAATATTGCTCTTGCTAGATCCTTTAATTTTTTTTTTTTCGTCAAATCAACAATCTCGCCTCTTTTATGAAACTTATTAATGTTATGTATTGTATTGAACTTGCCATTATTTGTTTTATGATACAGGTGTTTTTTTTTAGTTTTTTCAACTTTAATTTTTACTTTTTCTAATTCTATCATTAAGCCTTTAATCTCTTTAGCTGAGAACATATTTCTTACCAAAGTAAATCCATTTTTATTGTATTGACTTTTGTGATAATTTAGAAAATTCATGTTATTATTAATATATTAAATTAAATGAGAATTGCAATAATTATACCTACTCGAAAGGGATCTAAAAGTATAAAGAATAAAAATTTAAGATTACTAAATAATAAGCCATTAGCTGAACACACTTTTATTTCTACTCAAAAAATTAATCTTCAAAAATTTATACTTTCGGATGATAAAAAAATGAAAAAAATTGCAAAAAAATATAATATAATAACTGATTACGTTAGGCCAAGAAAAGTTTCAAAAGACAAATCATCTTTGGTAGATACTTTAGTAGATTTTATTTCTTTTACCGAAAATAATAAACTTTTTAAATTTGATACTTTATTAATTCTTCAAGTGACATCCCCTTTAAGAACAAAAAAAGATATAGAAGATGCAATAAAATATTATAAAAAAAATAAATTTAAAAGCTTATTTAGTGTATCTGATTCACAAGAGCATCCATATGAAAGTATAAATATAAAAAAAAATGGTAAATGGAGCTATAATTTATTAAAAGCAAAAAAATTTTATAGAAGACAAGATTTTGATATAAACTCATATTTCATCAATGGCGCAATATATATGATTGATCTGAAATATTTTAAAAAGTACAAAAAGTTAATCTCAAATAAGCATGGTATTTTTGTAATGAAAAAAATAAACTCAATTGATATAGATGATGAAGAGGACTTAATAATGGCTAGTAAATTGAAATGAAAATAAAGATTAATTGGAGTGGAAAAGCACATAAATTTGACTCAAAAGTAAAAAAATATTTATTAAAAGTTTTAGACTCAGATAATTTAACTCAAGGAAGAGAAAAAGATATTTTTGAAATAAAATTGAGAAAATATCTAAAAAAAAAAATATTTTCTGCACAAGTTCTGCGGCTGCCTCGCTTGAGATAGTTGCCGCATTGTTAAAAATTAGAAAAGGTGACGAAATAATCATACCTGCTCACACATATTGTGCTTCTGCAATTCCATTTGCAAGAAATGGTGCTAAAATAATTTGGGCTGATATTAATCCTAAAACCAGAACGATTGATTTAAATGATGTAAAAAAAAAAATATCAAAAAAAACTAAAGCAATTGTTATAGTTCATCTTTATGGTTATGCAGTAGATGTTAATCAGTTTAAAAAAATAAATAGAGAAATAAAAATAGTTGAAGATTGTGCTCAGTCATTTGGAGCAGAAATAAATAATTCAAAAGCTGGAACGATTGGAGATTTTGGCTGCTTTTCTTTTCATGCCCAAAAAAACATCACAACTCTTGGTGAAGGGGGAGCTATATTTGTAAAAAATGACAAACTTTCAAAGAAAGTTCCAGGTTTAAGGCATAACGGACATTGCAATTACGGTATAAATAGAAAGTATTATTGGAAGCCAGCTATGGGTGATTTAGATATGGATTTAGATAATCGTTGGCCATATAAATTTACACTTTCAGAAATACAGTGTGCTGCTGGCCATCTAATGCTTGATAAACTTGATAAATTAAATGACATAAGAATTAAAAGAGCCAAAAAATTTATAAATAAATTTGAAGGTGAAGTATTTTCATTTAACGGAGATTTTAAAAAAAGGCGGCATGTTTATCACTTATTAAGTGCACATGTAAAACCAACAGCAAAAATAAACAATCACAAGATAATTGAATTAATGTATAAAAAATTTGGGATTAAATGTGCTGTGCAGTATTATCCTCTTTACAGGTATCCTCTATTTAAAAAAATGGGAGTCTCCAATCAGCATTGCCCGAACACAGACGCTTTTTTCGATAATATGATAAGTTTCCCATTTCATGTTTGGATGTCAGAAAAAAACTTTAACTATTTGATTAACTCTCTTGATAAGGTTGTTAGAATGTTAAATGATAAAGAAATAATTTATATTAGAAAATCTTGAATTTAATTTATTACCATTCAAAATTCTTAAATGAAAAATATAATTTTAAAAATCTTAATCATTGGCGCTGGACAGATAGGAAGTAGGCACTTACAGGGAGCTATAAAAAATAAAAATCAACTCTCTATAACTGTAGTTGATACTAGCCAAGCAGCTTTGAAGTTATCAAAAAAAAGAGCAATGGAAATAAAACTAGGAAATTCAAAAACTACTATAACTTATAAAAAAAAAATTCCAAAAAACAAAATTTTTGATATTTGCATAGTATCTACAAATGCAGATAACCGTGCAAAAGTAACTATAGATTTATTAAATTCTTGTGAACTCAATTATTTAGTTTTTGAAAAAGTAGTTTTTCAAAAAAAAGAAGATTTTGAAAATATTAGCAAAATTTTAAAAAAAAAAAGTGTAAATGCTTGGGTTAACTGTCCACGAAGAACATATCAAATTTATCGAAATATCAAAAAAAAAATTGATTTAAATCTACCAGTTAAAATGGAAGTAACAGGATCATCTTGGGGAATGGCATGCAACTCAATTCATTTTATAGATCTTTTTTTATATTTGATTGAAGACTCAAATTTTAGAATAACAAAAAATAATTTTTCTAAAAAAATATTTGAGAGTAAACGTGGAAAAAATTTTTACGAAATAAGTGGCTCAATGAAAGTGGCCAATAGAAAACATTCTTTGTTAATTTCTTGTAAAATAAGAAAAGAAAATTCTCTATATGTAAGAATAAAAAATGGAAATATTGAAAATACACTCGATGAAAATAATAAAATTTTAATTGAAAATAGTAATGGATCAATAAAATCAAAGAGAATAAACGTACCTTATCAAAGTGATTTAACTGGAAAATTAATTGACAGTTTAATTAATAAAAGATGTAAATTAGTATCATATGAAATTTCTGCTAAAAATCATATACCATTACTTAAAACAATTAAATCTCATCTGTCAAAAATTTTAGAAAGGGAATTGAGCGAATGTCCAATAACTTAAAGCAAGAAATAATTATATGTTGTGGTTAATTGGTGCTGGAGAAATGGCTTTAGAATACGCTAAAGTTTTAAATGCTTTAAATATAAAATATATTGTTATTGGTAGAAGTAAAAAATCAGCCAATAGTTTTAATAAATTTATAAAAAAAAAAGTTTTTGTGGGTGGATTGTCAAAATTTTTAAAAACAAAACCTAACATTCCTAGCAAAGTTATTAATAGTGTTAATGTTGAAAAATTGAAATCAACCTCAATCGAGTTATTAAATTATGGTGTTAAAAATATTCTATTAGAGAAACCTGGTGGATGTAACTTTGGGGAAGTTAGAAAATTAAAAAAATTATCTAAAGAAAGAAAGGCCAATATTAAAATTGCTTTTAACCGTAGGTTTTATGCCTCTGTTCTTAAACTTAAACAGTTGATCAAACTTGATGGAGGAGTTCTTAGTTTTACCTTTGATTTTACAGAAAGAACAGATTTATTGGAAAAAGAAAACATAAAAATTAAAGTCTTAGAAAATTGGTTTCTTGCTAATTCAACACACGTTCTTGATTTAGCTTTTTATCTTGGCGGTCAACCAATGAATATAACTCCCTATATTTCTTCCAGGCATAAATGGAACAAATCCCCATCAATTTATAGTGGATCAGGTAAAACAACAAAAGGATCTTTGTTTAGCTATCATGCTAACTGGCAATCTGGAGGTAGATGGTCATTAGAGATGTTAACTTCTGAAGGCAAATATATTTTGAGACCTCTTGAAAAACTTTTCATACAGAAAAGAGGAACTTTTGAAATAAAAGAAATAAAATTAAATAAAAAACTTGAAAAAAAGTTTAAACCAGGTTTTTATTTACAAACAAAGTCATTTATCAAGGGAGAAAATAATAACTTACTTTCATTAGATAAATATATTAAACACTTGAATTTTTATAATAAGATTTCTGGAAACAAAAAATAGGTTATTTAGTTTCCATAAAAAATTTAAAATTAGAAACTTCAAATTTATTAAAATTAATGTAAAAAATTTTTTTACACATAACAGAAAAAGTATTTTATTCAATTTTACTTGTATATTTTAATATAAATTGTAAATTAATATTTTAATGATTATGAATTTTTTAAAAAAAATATTTTCACCAACAATTTTAATTTTGTCTTCAGTATCATTGATATACATATTTTATAGGTCAGAAATAATTTATGAAGGTGATAAAAGGAATTATTACTATAATTTTTATGTTACGTCTTTATCCTTAATTTTTATTTCAATTATAACATTTTATATTAATAAAAAAATTAAAGAGTATTTAATTATTATCTCTTTTAGTTTTTTTGTTTCCTTGTATGCTTTTGAGGGATATTTAAATTTTAAAATGAGCGAAAAATATCATATTTATGAAAAAAACTCAGGAAAAAAATGGGACAAAAGAAAGCCCATTGAAATTTATAGAGACTTAAAAAAAGAAGATAATCAAATAACTATGGCAATTCGTGCAACTTTACATGAGACTAATGATTACTCAATTTTTTCATTAGCAGGTATTTCAAACTCTAAAACAATACTTTGTAATGAAAATGGATATTATTCAATTTATCAAAGTGATAGGTATGGCTTTAATAATCCAGATATAGAATGGGATAGCAAAGAAATAGAATACTTATTGGTTGGCGACTCTGCTGCACATGGCTCATGCGTTAATAGACCCAATGATATTGGATCAGTACTGAGAAATTTATCAAATAATAAATCAGTTATAAATTTAGGATATAGAGGAAATGGACCTTTAACAGAGTATGCCACTTTAAAAGAATACTTAAATCCGAAAGTTAAGAAGGTTTTGTGGGTTTACCATCCAAATGATATTATTGGCTTAACAGTTGAAAAAAATCAAAGAATTTTAAATGACTATCTTAATGATACCGCTTTTACGCAGAATCTTAAATTTAAACAGGATTTAATAAACAAAAACATTGTAAAATTTATAACAAAATATGAAAAAAGGTTAGAAAAAAAGGAAAAAGAATCGAAGATAAAAGAGTTTATTAAATTATATAATTTAAGAATTTTATTTTTTGGAAAAAAAGGAGAAGTTCCAAAAGCACCTATGTCAGATTTTAAAACTGTATTGAGGCAAGCTCAAGAAATAACAAATAAAAATGGTTCAAAATTATATTTTGTTCAACTTCCGAATTATTACCGATATGCATTGTCTGGAGATAAAGATAAAATAATCGATACTTATAATTCTGTAAAAAATGTAGTGGAGCAACTAGGGATACCTTTAATTGATATTCATAAAGAAGTTTTTGAAAAGGAAAAAAATCCATTAGATCTTTTTCCATTAAAGGAATTAAGTCATTACACTGTTGAAGGTTACGAAAAAATTAGCCAAGCAATATATTACAATACTAATGATTAATCCTTTGTGAAACTCCAAAAAATTTTCAAATTTATTAAATTTTTTTTTAATATTAATTTTCGTTTTGATCTTCCTAAAAAAAATAAAATACTACTTTTTGATGAAATTCATGCTGATGCTCTAAAAATAATATTTAAAAAAGATTTCAACATTTTAAAAATAAGAAAAAAAAATATATATTTTTGGATTTATTTAAAACAAATAATTTTTTTTGATTTTAAATTCCAATCCTACTGTATTAATTATATTAAATTTACTTCACCAAATGTTATCATTTGTTTTAACACCTTAAGATTTCAGTTATATCAATTAAAAAATTATTTTAAGGATATAAATTTTATATCTATTTCAAATGGAACCTATTTTGATAACAAGTATGAAGCTAGAAAAAAAACATGGCCAAAAAATCTAAAATGTGATTATTTGTTTATTAATAATAAATTTCATGTTTCAAGATATAAAAAAATCATAAAATCGAACTACCGAATAATAGGTTATTTTAGAAATAATTTAGTAAAAATTAATAAAACAAAACCTAACAAACAATTTTTATATTTATCTACGTTGTACGCTAATCACCTGGGGGTGATTGATCGTCATCCGAATAATTTCCACAAGAAACTATTAAATTTTATTAATTTGTACTTAATTAAATATAATAAGAAAATTCATATACTTCTTAGAAGTTCAAAAGAATATCCAGGGCATGCATTTGAAATTAATTATTATAAAAAAATTTTTAAATCAAATTGTGTATTGCATCGAAGTAATCAATGGAGAAAGAAATATAGGAAATTAGATGATTTTGAAAATATTATATTCACGTTCACAGCAATGGGATACGAGGCAATTGCGAGAAAAAAAAAAGTTGCTGTATTTGCACCCTACAAAACTAAATTTTCTGATTACAAGTATAATGTTAAAACTTATTTTGGTTGGCCTGGACCTGATAAAAAAGGATTTCGTTTCTTTTCTACCAAAAAAATAACTTATAATGAGGTAGAGAGAGTACTAAATAACGTTTATAATTGTAGTCAATCAGATTGGAATAAGAAATATTATAATATTATTAAAGATCAAAGTTATTATGATAGTGACAATAAAGAATTCAGAGATTTTATACTAAAATTGGCCAAAATTTGATGTTATTAGGAAATTAAATACTATTAATAATACAATATAATTAAATTTAATTATTTATAAATGATCAATATTAATAATTTTTGATTTAAAAATATTAAAATGATTTTAACAAAACTTGATGCACATTTTTAGAAAAGTCTTATTTTTATTAACAAACCACCAACGTAGAAGTGCATTTATTTTATTGTTAATGCTAACAACAGTAGCTTTGATTGAGATGATCGGGGTAGCTTCTATATTACCTTTTGTAACAGTTCTTACAAATCCAAGCTTAATTGAAACAAACTTCATTTTAAATAAAATGTTTCAAGTTTCTAGTAGTTTCGGTGTTGAAAATAACTTAGATTTTCTTATAGCTTTAGGCATTCTTGTATTTTCATTTTTGATCGTATCGATAATTTTTAAAGCCTCTACACTCTATTTTCAGATACAATTTGTAGAAACACTTCAACACGATATCAGTAAAAGATTAGTAGAAAGATATTTGAGTCAGCCATATAGTTGGTTCTTGGGTCGTCATAGCGCTGATTTCGCTAAAACTATATTATCAGAAGTAGATAACATATTAGGAAATGTTATTACTCCATTAATAGAATTGATTGCAAAAAGCATGATAACAATTGCAATTTTTACTTTATTAATTTTAGTTGATGTTAAAACCTCCTTAATAGTTAGCTTTTTACTTGGAGGCTCTTATGGACTTATTTATAAATTATCCTCTAGTTATGTTGGTAAATTAGGTAAAGATCGTTTAAACAAAAATAAGCTTTTGTTTACATCAATTAGTGATGCCTTTGGTGCATTAAAAGAAATTAAATTGAGTAATTTAGAACAAGTCTATGTTAAGCGTTTTTCAGACCCAGCTAAAACTATTGCTAAAAACCAGGCGTCTTCAACTATTGTAAGAGAACTACCTCGCTATGCTCTTGAAGCTGTGGCTTTTGGCGGTATAATATTGTTGATACTTTATCTGATGTTTCAGAAAGGAAGTTTTAATAACGCTTTACCAATTGTTAGTTTATATGCATTTGCTGGCTACCGTCTAATGCCAGCATTACAGCAGATATATGCATCTTTTTCTAAATTTGTATTTATTGGTCCTTCACTTAATAAAATATATGATGATTTTAAAAATCTTAAAAAATTTGACCCTAACTATTCGCAAGAAACTTTAGAGTTCAATAAAGTAATTAATTTGAAGAATATACATTATAATTATCCCAACACACCACGGATAGCACTAAAAGATCTTAGTTTAAGTATATCTGCTAATACTACAGTAGGATTTGTTGGTGCTACTGGTAGTGGTAAAACTACAACTGTCGATATAATTCTTGGATTACTTGAAGCTCAAAAAGGCAACTTATATGTGGACGGTAAGATTATAACAAAACAAAATATAAATTCATGGCAACGATACATTGGCTATGTTCCTCAACATATCTTTCTTAGTGACGACACTATAGCAGCAAATATTGCATTTGGCGTGGATTTAGAAAATATTAATCAAGAAAGCGTTGAAAATGCATCAAAAATCGCAAATTTACATGAGTTTGTAACAGAGGAGCTTCCTAAAAAATATCAAACTACTATAGGTGAGCGAGGTGTAAGATTGTCAGGTGGGCAAAGACAACGTATAGGGATTGCTAGAGCTTTATATCATGAACCTAAATTACTCATTTTAGATGAAGCAACTAGTGCTTTGGATAATCAAACTGAAAAAGCAGTGATGGAAGCTGTAAACAATCTTAGCAAATCAATAACAATTATTTTAATTGCTCATCGCTTAAATACTGTAAAAAAGTGTGATAAGATATTCTTATTAGAAAAAGGTCGATTAAAAAACCAAGGAAAATTTGAAGAATTGATTAATAATGATGAAAATTTTCGTATTACTGCTAACAATTAAAAATTAAAAATGCTCAAAAATTCTTCAATTTTAATTACAGGGGGTACAGGCTCGTTTGGCCAAAAATTTACTCAGCTTACATTAAAAAAATTTAAGCCCAAACGATTAATAATTTTTTCAAGAGATGAAATGAAACAATGGGAGATGGCAAAATTATTTAAAGACGATAAAAGAATACGTTTTTTTATTGGTGATGTTCGTGATAAAGACCGACTTCATCGTGCATTACAAAACGTAGATTATGTTGTTCATGCAGCTGCAACTAAAATCGTGCCTACAGCTGAATATAATCCATTTGAATGTATTAAAACTAATATTAATGGAGCAATGAATTTAGTTGATGCTTGTATTGATCAAAAGATAAAAAGAGTAATAGCTCTATCAACAGACAAAGCAAGTAGTCCTATTAATCTTTATGGTGCAACTAAGTTAGCGTCTGATAAATTGTTTATTGCAAGTAATTCAACTTATGCAAGAGGAAATCAAACACGCTTTTCTGTTGTAAGATATGGAAATGTAATGGGATCACGTGGTTCAGTTATGCCATTTTTTTTATCATTAAAAGAAAATAAAGAATTACCCATTACTGATAAGCGCATGACTCGTTTCATGATTTCACTTGATCAAGGAGTTGAGCTTGTATGGCATGCTTTTAAAGATATGGTTGGAGGAGAAATTTATGTAAAAAAAATTCCCTCAATGAAAGTTACTGATATTGCCAAAGTTATTGCACCAAGAGCTAAGCATAAAATTATAGGTATTCGTCCAGGTGAGAAGCTACATGAGCAAATGATTAGCCTAGATGATAGCAATACAACCTATGAATACAAAAATCATTATAAAATATTACCACAGATTTATGAATGGGCACGAGATAATTTTCGTATTAAAAATGGAAAGAAAGTATCTAAAGGATTTATTTATAGCAGTGAAAATAATGGACAATGGATGACAAAAGCTGAATTACATAAATGGATTGTCAAAAACTACAGTCATATTGGTAAAATTTAAATTATGATATTTTATGGTTCACAAGAAATCTTTGATACCAAAAATAAATTATAAAAACAATCTTAAGCCTCGATTAGCAAGGATTGAAGATGAAAATTTGCTTTTAAATTGGGTTAATGATCCTATAGTCAGAGCAAACGCTTTTAATTCTGATATTATTTCACCTGAAATACATCATTCTTGGTTTAATTCATCCCTTAAAAATACCAAAAGTTGTAAAATTCTAATAATTGAAAATGATAAACAAATACCAATAGGCCAAGTACGTATTGAAAAAAAAAATAACAAATGGTTTATAGATTTTTCATTAGCTAAATTTGCTCGTGGAAAAAAAATTGGATCAAAATTACTTAAAGTAGCGATAACTAAGTTTAAAAAAATGGGTATAAAAGTTTTTTTTGCTGAAGTTAAGATAGATAATAAAGCTTCATGTAGAGTTTTTGAGCAAAATAGATTTGAAAAAAAAATAAATCATAAAATAAATATAATAAATTTTGTTTATAAAAATTAAACAGAATGATTTAATTTACTAGTTTCCTGAAAATTGAATGTATAATTCAAGACAAAAAGTGAGTAATTTTAATAAATTTTTTTTGTTTTTGATAATTTTATTATACTAAAGTATACGGTTAGAAAGATAAAATTTAAAAGTTAAAAATTTTTTCATTGAAAACTTATAAAGATGCATTATTAACAAATTATAAATGTTTTAAATGATTAATCTTAATACATATAATAAAAAAATTGATATTGGTAATAAATTTATTACAAATAAAGGAGTTTTTATTATAGCTGAAATTGGGTCTAATCATAATCAAGATTTAGACATTGCTTTCCAAAGTATTGATGCAGCTGTAGTTGCAGGTGCTGATGCAGTAAAGTTTCAGAATATTAATTTAGAAAAACTTTATCACAAAAAAGATAAAGATTTAATACAACTACATAAACAAATAGATTTAAATATTGATTGGCTGTTCAAATTAAAAGAACATTGTGATAAAAAAAATATAATTTTTTTTTCATCACCAACTTATTTAGAGGCTGTTGATTTATTAGTTGAAGTAGGAGTTGAATTATTCAAAATAGCATCTCCACAAGCAAATTTTCCTCAACTAATTAAAAAAGTTTCTAAAACTGGCAAGCCTGCAATAATTTCATCTGGTCAATCCACTTTAGAGGCACTTAAAAATTCAGTATGTAATTTTCTTTCACAGGGAAATGATAAACTTATCATTTTACATTGTAATAGTATCTATCCAACACCCTTTGAAAAAGTAAATTTGAAAATGATTGAGGAATTAAAAAAAATTTTTAAAGGCCACATTGGTTTTTCAGATCACACCTTGGGAGTTAGTGCGCCTATTTCTGCGGTAGCACTTGGTGCTAATGTAATTGAAAAACACTTTGTTCTAAATAAAAATTTTAATTCTCCTGATGCTAAATTTTCATTAGATCCAAACGAATTTAAGTATATGGTTAAATGTATTAGAGAAACTGAAAGTATTTTAATTTCTAATGATAGAAGTTATTTACATCCAGTTGAGGAAAAATATAGAAAATCTTTTATTTATAGAGCTGTCTTAAAAAGAAATATCAGAGAGGGTGATTTACTAGTAGAAAAAGATCTTAATTTTCTGAGAGCAGGTACTGGTATTGATGCAAATGATTTAGATTCATATATAAACTCAGGCGCAAGATTTAAAAAATCAATGAAAATAGGCGATTTAATAAATTCTTGTGATCTTAAATTAGATTAAAATAGTTTTGAAATTAATTTTAATCAATAAAACATTTGAACATAGTGATTTAATAAATGCACTAAAATTTTATAAAATTAACTGGATATCAATGAAAATTAATTCATCGATGTCATTATTAGGATTGAATGAATTAAAAAAATTTTTAAAAAAAAAAAAATTAAATAATAAAAATTATATATTTATAAGCTCTCAATCTGATCATAGTTTACTATTAGCAAAAAAATTAAATGCTATTAATTTTAATTTAAAAGATAAATCTTTCTCAATTGAAAAATTAAGTGTATTTAAAAATCTTCAAAGAAAACTTATGATTAACAATCATAAAATACTTAATCCAAATTTTCTTTATCTAGAAAAAATTAAAAATTTTTCTTATTTACCTAAAGATATTAGAGTTCCAGCTATAATTAAACCCAATGCCTCATCTGGCTCACAGGGTGTTATAAAAGTATTAAGTAACAATAAAATATTATCATTATTGAAAATATCTTCTCAATATTCTCTTGATAAAAAAATTTTGTTGGAAAATTATATTAAAGGAACTCATTATATTGTTGATATTTTTTGTGATCAATACATTTATGGTATTAAATCAAAATCTGCTAATGGCATATTAACAAAACATATTAAATTTCAGAGATTAAAAAAAAATTCTAAAAATGTTATAGAAAAAAAATTATTTAATGTTGCCAATGAAGTTATAAGGGTTTTTAATTTTGATATTAATTTACATGTTACTATAGAATTTATTTTTAAAAAAAATGGTGGAATTTATTTATTGGAGGCTGCTAATAGAGGTGCAGGCGTATGTATATCAAATTTAATTTTTTCACATTTAACAGGATGTGATATAGCAAGTTTATTTATTCTTAAATGGATTAATCTTTATAAAAAATTTGATAAAGATTTTACCCTAAGATCAATTCCAAAATATAATAACGTTGTTCTTAAATATTCAAAAAAACCACCAAGTTTAAATGAAAAGAAGAATTTAATTTTTAATGCAAAATTAAAACCAAAAAAGTCTAGTATTTATTTTACTGATGGTGTATTTTTAAATAATTACGTTTTTGCAGTTTCTAAATTAAGTGAATAAACTTATGAATAAATATGTTTCTTTTTATAATAAAAATGGCTATTGTATATTTCCTAACTTTCTAACAAATCACAATTATATTTTGTCTAATGTTTGCAAGACATTAGAGGGTTTTTTTTTTAAAAAAAAAACTGATGATAATTTGGATAAAATCTTAAAAAAAATTTCAAAAAAACGTGAAAATATTGAAATTTTCAGCAATTTTTATCTTGGATTATTTCAAAGACAAACTGAAATTTACAGCCATATGTTTAATGATGAATTGTTAAAAATAATTTCTGAATTAAATATTAAAATACCTTATATTGCATCAGATCCATTACTTATGATATCTGGAGGAGTTGGTGGCAATTTATTAAAAGAAATAACTAATAGCCCTATACATCAAGATTGGCATTCGATGCAATCAAGTATTAACTCATTAGTTTGTTGGATCCCACTCACATGTTATGGAAAAGATAATTATTCCACTATTGGGATTTGGGAGGGTTCTCATAAAAATGGTCTGGCAAAAACGAAAAATGGAAAATGGTTTGCAACAATAGAAGAACGCAATATTTCAAAAAAATTTAAATACGTTGAAATAAATGGAAATCCTGGTGATTTGATTATTTTTTCAAGTCTTTTAATCCACAAAACTGTTAATAATGAATATGGGAATACCAGGATAACATGTCAGTTTAGATATGGAGATCTCTCAGATCCTATTTTAATAAAGAATAAAGCTCATTTTAACTATAATCATTGTGTTCCATTAACAAAATCTGATGCTGGTCATTTAAAAGAAATACCTAGGTCAGTCTTAAAAAAGATATAAATTATAAAATTGATGATAAAAAAAGCTTTTAAAATATTTAGAAACAGTCTGATTTTTAAGGCAAATATTAGATATAAATTAAAAGATTATTCTAGAGAAAATTTTAGAGTTTTTTGTATCTTACATTTAATTACCCAAAATCAGCCCAAAGTTCTTTTTTTCAAATGAATATATTTGATTCCAATATTCACTTACCATGTACTTCAAAAGTAGATTTATCTGAATATACGTTTATGCACGAATCAGCTAAATCTCTTAAAGATATGTTGCATGAGGACCTTAACATGACTTACAACAATTTATTAAATTGTTTTTCAAAACATTTAGATACTATTAAAAATAACTCAAATGGATGTAATATTATGATCTTTAATTCAAAAATTACACCTGACGAACTTAAATTATTTGTTTCAAACGTTAGAAAAAAAATCAATAATTCTTATTTTACAATGTTAATTAATCCAAAAGATAATATCTCAATGGATAAATTATCAGAATTTAAGGATGCAGGTCTTACAGCAATTAAATTTCATGGTTATATTCAAAAAATATCAAAAGAAAAATTTCAGTCAGTTGTTAATATATCAGTAAATGCTGAGATTTTAAAAATGCCTATTTTAGTAGATTCTAGTTATGGAGGTCTTAATATGTATAAGTATAAAAGTATTGAGCTTATCTCTTGTATCCTTGAAAAAGTAACTAAAGTGCCTGTGGTAATTTTACATTCAGGTGGCGCAAAAGCTATCGAGGCTTTATTATTAGCTGATGCATGTAAAAATGTATATTTAGATACCTCTTTTTCTGTTCCATACTATTTGGGCTCTAGTATTGAAAAAGATTTAGCATTTGCTTATAAAAAAATTGGTACACAAAGAGTTTTATATGGTTCAGATTTTCCTTATGTAGATATTGTTGACTCATTTGAAAAAACATCAAAATTTTTAGAATTAAATAAATTTTTAGAAAAAGACTGTGAGAGAATCTTAAGTAAAACCTCAATGGATATATTTTTTAAATAACTTTATGTTTATTTTTACTGAGGCAGGTAGTGTTTCTGGTTACGGACATTTAACCAGATGTTTAGCAATTAGCGAAAATTTAAAAAAAAAGGCCACCATGGTCGTTCATCCTGATGATTCTCTTAAAATTAATAATTTAAAGTTATATCCTTGGAGAACCGATCCCATTGGAGCTATTAAATTCTATAATTTAAAAAAATCAAAAGTTGCTTTAGTGGACTCTTATTTGGTAAATGAAATAGTACTAAAAATTTTAAGAGATAAATTTAAATATTTAATTATTATCGACGATTATGATAGGTTAAAATACAATTGCGATTTACTTATTAATCCATCAATTTTAGGCACTAAATTTAAATTAAATAAAAAAGTAAAAAAAGTTTACGGTAATAAATATATTATAATAAGAAACGAAATAAAAAACTCATTAAAAAAAAATAATTGTCTATTTTTGAAAGATTTAACAGTAATTTTAGGTAGATCAAATAATTCAAAAAATCTTTTTAAACGTATTATTTCTTCAATAAAAAAATTAGAATTCGAAAATATCAATATTTTGACTGGCAATGATGAGTTGGCTTTAGAATTAAAAAAATCTTTAAAACTACCTAATTGTAAGATTTATGGATGGTTAGATGTTTTTGAAATATCATCTATATTTATTAATTCAGACTTAGTTATAAGTTCTGGTGGACAGACCTTAAATGAGCTTGCTTATCTTGGGGTTCCATTTATTGCTGTAGAATCTGGATTGGATCAATATTGGAATATACAAGGATTTATTAAAAAAAAAATAACCCCAATACATATTAAGTCAGATGATAAAATATTAGACAAGAAATTAATTGATACTATAACAATTCTTAAAGATTCCTCAAAACGTATAAATATGTCATCAAATGGAACCAAATTGATTGATGGAGATGGCGCATTTAGAATAGCTAATCTGTTAGAAAACTATAATGATCTATGATAAGTACTCTTAAGAAATTAAATGAAGCTTTTAATGAGTAATATAATTTTTTTAATTAACACAAATAAAGTTGAGTAGAATTATGAAAACTAATAAGGATGTATTAGTTGTAGCAGCACATGCTGATGATGAAGTTTTAGGTTGTGGGGGAACAATTATTAATCATATTAGTAAAGGTGATAAAGTACACTCCATATTTATGGCTGATGGTGTTAGTTCAAGATCTAAGGATTTAAAAAAAGATTTAAAACGAAGGAAAGATGCTTCAAAGTTAGCACAATCTATACTAGGTATTAGTTCTTCACATTATTTAAATCTTCCAGATAATAGAATGGATAGTATTCCAATTTTAAATATCATTCAAAAGCTTGAACCAATAATTAATAAAATAAAACCATCTGTCGTTTATACGCATCATTCCTGTGACTTAAACATTGATCATCAAATAACTCATGCTGCTGTAATGACAGCTTGTAGACCAACTCCTGAGACTAGTGTTCGTGAAATTTATGGATTTGAAGTATTATCCAGTACTGAGTGGTCAACCTCTAGAAAGTCAATATTTAAGCCAACATTCTTTGTTAATATTAAAAATCAAGTATCTCAAAAGATGAAAGCAATCAAAGCATATGACGATGAAATGCGTGATCCTCCCCACTCACGCAGTATAGAACATCTGGAGATACTTGCTCAGCATCGCGGTTTTAGTGTCGGTATAAATATGGCTGAAGCTTTTGAGGTTTATAGAATAATTAATTAAGTTTACTATATTTGAAATTACTAATTTTATTATTCACTAAGATGAATAACGATATATCATATAATTTTATTTAAATTATGAAAAACAAACATAAAATCGCAGTTTTTTTAGCTGCAAGATCAGGATCTAAAAGATTACCAAATAAACACTTTTTGAAACTAAATTCTAATTTAACTATCATTGACTTATGCATTTTTAGATTAAAAAAAATAAAATTAGTTAATAAGATTTTTTTGTGTACAACCAGAAAAAATGAAGATGATAAATTTAAAAGTATATGCAATTTTCATGATATTAAACTATTCAGAGGAAGCACTAGTAATGTTGCCAAAAGAATTATTAATTGTGCCAAAGAAAACTCTATAGAAACAATTGTTAGAATTACTGCAGATTGTCCATTAATAGATCCAAATTTGGTGGATAATTGTATTAAGTTACATTTTAATAAAAAAAATGATTATACTTCGAATGTATTAAAACTATCATTTCCTGATGGTCTAGACGTAGAAGTATTTAGTTTGAATGCTCTTATAAACTCGCAACATCGATTCAAAAGTATTTTAAATAAAGAACATGTCACCTATAATTTAAGAAAGTCAATATTATTTAAAAAAAGTAACTATGAAAATCATATAAATTATTCAAATAGGCGATGGACATTAGATAATTTAGATGACTATAAATTTTTAAAAAAAGTTGTTAAGTATTTTTCACCTAAAATATATTTTTCATGGAAAGATTTAATTAAAGCTGAAAAATATAATAAATCTTTGGTTAATATAAAAAAGAGGTAATATAATTAAGTATGTGTGGTATTTTTGGAAGTGTTGCTCTTTTTGATGAAAGGCCTAATGCTAATTCTATAAATAAAGCTATTGACCGCTTAAGTCATAGAGGTCCTGATGATTTTGGGATTGAAAAACTTGATAATGTTATACTTTGTCATAGAAGATTATCAATTATAGATCTTAACACTAATGCTGCAAAGCAACCTGTTAAAGATGCAAATTCATTATTAGCTTTTAATGGAATGATTTATAATTTTAGAGAACTTAAAAAAATACTTTCAGTAAATAATTTTTTTAAAGGAAACTCAGATACTGAAGTTTTAGCGAAATGTTTATCTCAATGGGGTATAAAAAAAACACTTCAAAATATTGATGGCATGTTTGCTTTTGCATGGTTTTGTAGAAAAAAACATAAAATTTATTTAGTGCGAGACCCTATGGGAGAAAAGCCTCTTTATTGGGCTAGAATGAAAAATAAGATTTATTTTTCATCTGAAATGAAATCTTTTTTTGAAATAAAAGAGTTTTCAAAAAAACCAAATATTAAACTTATAGATGAATATTTTTATACTCAAAAAATTAGTGGAGCAAATACCATTTATTCTCAAATTAATGAAGTTGAGCCAGGTCATATAATTGAAATTTCTACATTGAATGGTAAAATTTCTTCAAGTCCTTATTTTTCTATAGAAAATACATTTAATAAAAAAATAAACTTAAATAAAAAAGAGGGGCTTAACCAGCTTATGGAAGAAATTATATCTTCCAGAAGCATATCAGACGTACCACTTGGAAGTTTACTTTCTGGAGGAATTGATTCCTCCTTGTTGCTAAGTTATATGGCGAAAGATAATACGTTAAATGAGATAACTTGTTATTTTTCTGATGTTAAAAATAAAAAAAAAAGTGAATTAAACGATGCACTTTCAGTGATTAATTTTTTAAAGAAAAAAAATAAAAATAAAAGAATAAAACTTAAATCTAAAATCAATGATTTTTCAAACTATATGGACTTACTAATAAAAACTACTTGGGCGTTTGATGAACCTGTTCATTTTGGCAATTCACCAGATTTACTAAATATTGTTAATCAGGCATCACAAGATGGTATTAAAGTTTTGCTTTCAGGAGAAGGTTCTGATGAACTTTTTTTTGGATATGATAGAATGGTAAGAGCTCTTGATTTTTCAAAAAAAAATAAATCTAAGAAATTACTTATGGAAGAATTATATTTTGGAGGTGGCAAACATAGTATTGAATTTGTTAAAAAATTATGTGGTCCAAAAAATCAAGGAAGAAAATCATCTGCTTCGTGGCATTGGTTAGAGAAAAATATAAATAAATATTCTATAGATGATTTAATATTGATGTTTTCACAAAAATTTAGACTTCAAACTTTATTGCAAAGACAAGATAGAGTAGGTATGCTTTGTGGATTGGAAATTAGGTCACCATTTTTGAGTCAAAATTTAGTCAAATTTGCAAACTCATTAAAGATAAAAGATAAATTTATTACAAAATCAAAAACTACAAAACTAATTTTAAAATTAATGGCTGAAGACAAAAAATTAGTACCAAATAAAATCATTAAAAAACAAAAAATTGGCTTTAATTCTGATATAGCAGATTGGCTTCGTGAAGATAGATTAAGAAATTTTTTAAAAGATATGGTTTGTGATAAAAAAGGTTTTTTTAATGGTTATCTAGATGGAAAAAAAGCTCAACAAATAATTAATTTACATTTTGATAAAAAAAAAAGATTAGATACTCTAGTATGGTCGATGTTTACTCTAGAAATTTGGCACAGGGTTTGTGGTGAAGGTGAATTAAATTTTTTGAAAAAATATGTCTAAAAAAAATTAATTCTTTAATTTTTATAAAAAAGATTAATGGTATGAAAAAATCTCAGCTTAAAAAAAGGTTTGTAATTGGATCAGCAAATTTTACACAAAAATATGGAGCAGACTCAACAAAAATAAGCAACCATGAAGTTAAAAAAATCTTAAATTTAGCCAAAAATAACAATATTTATAAAATTGATACTGCGGAAGCCTATTTAAAAAGGGAGCAAGTTTTTAAAAAATTAAATAAAAATTTTCAATTTTATACAAAAATAATTCCTGATCAAAATTGGACATCATTAGAATTTTGTCAACAAAAATTAGAAAATCATTTTAAGTATTTTAACACTAACAAGGTTGAGGTAATTTTTTTTCATGACATAAAAATATTATTTACAAAAAATGGAAAAAAAATATTTGAAAATTTACAAAATTTAAAAAAAAAAAAATTTTTTCATAAAATCGGATTATCTATTTATGACACCGATAGCCTAAATTATATGACTTCGAATTACGATATAGATATTGTTCAATGTCCATATAATGTTTTAGATAAGAGAATATTAAATACAGGTTGGTTTGATAAATTAAAGAAGTTAGAAATAGAAGTACATGCAAGATCAATTTTTTTACAAGGGTTGTTAGTAAACAAATCTGTGTATAAAAAGAAATACTTTAAAAAATGGAAAAAACAAATTTCTCAATGGTTCACTTTGCTTGAAAATAATAGAATATCCCCAATTGATTACTGTCTCAGTGATATATTGAATTCTGATTTTGATAAAGTGGTTATTGGTATAAATAATTTTGATAATTTAAAAGAAATTATAAATTTTAGAAAAATTAATATGAACAAAATTTTAAATTTAAAAATAGATGATATAAAACTAATAGATCCAAGAAAGTGGAAATAAAATGAAAATTAAAAATGGTATAAGTTTATATAAATACGCTAAAACAATTATTCCTGGTGGTACAACATTGTTTTCCAAAAGATCCGAGCTACATTTGCCGAACAAATGGCCTGCCTATTTTAATAAAGCTAAAAAAATAAATGTCTGGGATCTTAAAGGCAACAAATATCTAGATATGTTCTGCGCTGTTGGAACGAGTATATTGGGATATAATAATGAAAGGATTAATAAGTCTGTTTTAAAAAATATTAATAAAGGAAATATGACAACTTTAAATTGTCCTGAAGAGGTTCTTTTGGCAAAACAGATAATTAAACACCATCCTTGGGCATCAATGGCAAAATTTACAAGAGGGGGAGGAGAAGCAAACGCACTTGCTATAAGAATTGCTCGATCAAATACTAAAAAAAAAAATGTTGCTTTTTGTGGCTATCATGGATGGCATGATTGGTATTTATCTGCAAATATAAATTCAAAAAAAAACTTAGACCAGCACTTAATGTCAGGATTAAATTATGATGGCATACCTGAAAATTTAAAAAATACTTCATTTCCGTTTCCGTATAATGATTTTCCATATCTTTTAAAATTAATCCAAAAAAAAAATATTGGAGTTATAAAAATGGAGGTAATGAGAAACATAAAACCATTAGATTGCTATCTTCAAAAAGTAAGGGAAATATGTGATCAAAAAAAAATAATTTTAATTTTTGATGAATGTACATCAGGTTATAGACAGAATATGGGAGGCATTCATCTTAAATTTAAAGTTAGTCCAGATATGGCAATTTTTGGTAAAGCCTTAGGGAGTGGTTATGCAATAAATGCAATAATTGGTAAAAATAAAATTATGAGTAAAGCAGAAAATACATTTATAAGCAGTTCTTTTTGGGGTGAGCGTATTGGTTATACAGCTGCACTTTCATCAATAAAAGAATTTAAAAGATTAAAAGTTTTTAAAAAGATTGAGAGTAATGGAAAATTTATAAAATCTATTTGGTTAGATTTATCAAAAAAATATAATATTCCAATTAAGGTTATGGGCACTGATGCAATACCTTCATTTGAATTTTGCAGTAATCATGCACAAAGAAAAACTTTTCTTACTCAAGAAATGTTAAAAAATAAAATTTTAGCAACAAACTTGATATATGTTACTATTTTCCATAATCAAGATAACATAAAAAAATACATTAGAGTTTTAGATAAAGTGTTTTTTAATATTTCAAAAAAAAAAATCAAAAATATTCTAAAATCCAAGCTATGTTTTAAACCGATTAAAAGAATAAACTAAAAAATGAAATATATACCTTATTCGAGACAACTCATAGACAAGAAGGATAGTAAATTGGTATTAAGCTCTCTATCAAATGACTTGATAACTACTGGCCCATTTGTTGAAAAGTTTGAAAACAATTTAAAAAAATATCTAAAATGTAAATTTAGTTATGTTTGTAGCAGTGGAACTGCAGCTATTCATCTGGCCATGTTATCTTTAAATTTAAAAAAAAATGATATTATTTTAATGCCAGCAATAAATTTTATAGCATCATACAATATGGCAAAAACTATGGGTTTAAAAGTTTATCTTGTTGATGTTGATGAGTTAAATGGTCAAATTACACCAAATAAAATTTTAGAATGTATAGAAAAAAATAATCTAAAAAAAATTAACGCCTTAATTGTGATGTTTCATGGGGGTTATCCTGAAAACATAAAAAAATTTTATGATATTAAACAAAAATATAAGTTTTTTATAATTGAGGATGCTTGTCACGCATTGGGTGCCGAATACAAATTTAAAAAAAATTTTTTTAAAATTGGTTCATGTAAGCATGCTGATATTTCTACTTTTTCATTACATCCATTAAAGACAATTACTTCTGGAGAAGGAGGTATCATAACAACGAATAATTCTAAAATTGCAAAAAATATTAAATTGTTTAGAAGTCATGGAATATCTAGGAACAAAAAAATACACTGGCTGTATGATATTAAAAAACATGGATTTAACTATCGACTATCGGATCTTAACTGTGCTTTAGGACTTTCTCAACTTAGAAAAATAAATTTTTTTTTAAAGAAAAGAAAAAAAATTTATACAAAATATTTAAATGAATTAAAAAAACTTCATTTAAATTTAAAAATTCCAGAGTATTCTAAAAGTATTAAACCATCATATCATTTATTTACAATAAATATTCTTTTTGATAAATTTAATATGAACAAAGATCATTTTATGAAATACTTGCTTAATAATAAAATTATTACGCAACAACACTATATACCTATTTATAAGTTTAGTATTTATAATGAGAAAAAAAAATCATTCCCAGCCTCTGAAAAATATATTAACAACTCAGTAAGTATCCCTATTTATGTGGGTCTAGATAAAAAAAAACAAGAAAGAATAATCAAAATTATTAAGAGATATTTTATAAATAAGAAAAAATAAGAAGATTACTTATTGTAAATATTCTTACTTTAGTAGAGGGTTAATTTTCCTTTAAAATTTTAATAAATAACTATAAAATAAATTAATTAAAAAACTATATTAATATTCTCAACTTTAAAAATGATTTTTATTGAAACAGAAAATTTGAATTTACGAGTTCCATCAAAAGAAAACTTAGATCAATGGTCTGAATGGATAAACAGTCCAAAAATAAGAGGGACAATTTCGTCAACTTTGATACCAAAAACAAAAGAAATGCAATGGAATTGGATAGAAAATGAGTTAAATTCTAAGAAGAGAATTTTATTAGAAATTTGTGATAAGAAAAACAATCTTTTCTTAGGTGTTGTAAGCTTATCAACTATAAATTATGAAAATAGATCTGCACAGATTTCTACAATTTCACCAGTTAAAAAAAATAAAGAAAATATACATTCTGTTTATGAGGCAAGGAGAGCAATTTTAAAATATGCTTTCCACGAGTTATCAATAAATAAAGTCTACGCAGGAACTCTGTATCCAGAAAATAAATCATACATGATTAAAAATATGTGTTTAGGATTTGAAGTTGAAGGCATTAAACATGATAGTCAATGGCATAACAATCAACCCAAAATGAGTATAAATTATTTTATTACTCAATCAATTTTTAAGAAAAAAAAAATAATGGATACTAAAATTAAAGATTTACTTTCGAAAAAAAATATGAATTTAAATGAAAAAAAATTATCTAAAATTGTTTCATTTCTTCAAATTAAATAAAAATAAAATTTAATTGTTTGATTAATATCAAATTTTTTTTGATTTTTTTGAAAAAAGAACTTTTTATAGATTTTATCAATATATGCTCATAAAATTGTAACCAAATTTAATTAAATAAATGAAAAAAATCCTACTAACAAATAACTCTCAAATTGTTAATTTAGTTGATAGTGAATATGATCAAATTTATACCGATTCTCCATATGTGAAAGAAAAATTTGACAGTGCTATATATTTAGAAACTTTATTAGATAAAAATTTTGAAAAATCTATAAGCGATATTCGAAAAAAAGGGTATGAAATTAATAAAAAAATCATAGATATTTTTTTTCCTAACTATAAAAGTCGAAATATTAACATTTTAGACATACAATTAGATTTTACTAATATTTTTATAAATATAGTTAAGTTATTAAAATTGATTGATTTACACCCTAATGATGAAATTACTATTGGAGTAACAGATGATGAATTATATGATAATAAAAGCCCTAATGCGTTGGATAGGTTTGTTAATGTTTATTATTGGATTTCAGATCTAGTTAAATTAAAAAATGTTAATCTTATAAATATATATAACAAGAGAAACGATCTTAATGAAGATCATTTACCAATTAATAACTGGTTTTTAAGACTAGTGGATTTGGATAAAAAAGTTTTATTATATAATTTTTTAAAAAAAATAAAATTAATAAATAGGAACAAAGAAAAAAAAATTTATATTTATAAAAAGAGTCCTGTTTTGAGGGAGATAGAGGCATATTTGTATAACCTAGGTTTCAATATTATTGATATGCCAGAGATTAATTTTCAATTTAATAGTAATGACAATGACACTAGAAATGGAAAAATTAGAGATCTACTAGATAGTTTTTTTGAAAATAATTATCTAAATAATGCCTATAAAGCCGCTTTATTAGTGATGTATAAAAAAAGGATTGAATATTATTTTCAAAAAGAAAAATATACTAAGGGTTATATATCAAAACTAGATAATTCAATTAATGTTATAATTACAAGTACTATTAATGGTTTCGATAGTCATATATTTGCAAAGCAATTACAGCAAAGCGATTTTAAAATTATAAATGTTATGCATGGACTTTCAACTAGTTTTCGAAGAAAAAAAGATTTAGACTTCTTTGAATGTCAGGCTCCCGATATGACTCTATGTTTTAATAGCTCTGAAAGAGATATGTTCAATGAATTGGTGCCTAGAGCACTAATACATCCTATCTCTGTTGTACAAGAAGCTAAAAAAAAACGTTTTAGATTTTTGAAAAGATTGTGCGTAAATAAATTATTAAAAATTAATGAAAACGTAAATATATTTTATCCATCTATTCATTATCCATATAATAACTTGACAAATTATGGATTTCGAAATTCAGACAGATTTAATTATCAATTTGAAAAAAAAATGATTTCCATATCATCTTCTTTAAATAAAAGGATGATCTATAAAAATTATCCAAAAAGGTGTTTTATTGATACAAACCCACTTATTAAATACGCAAAAAGTTTTAAAAACATCAAAGTCATAGATGGAAGTTTTGATTTTCGTTTCGTTAGTTCAATTGGAGATATCTATATTTTGGGCGGTGTAGGTGCATCAAGTACTTTGACTTGGATGCTTGGTGAAAATAAACCTATCATATACTTACATTCTAATAAATTTCAATTTATAAATGATGAGGGTAAAAAAATTTTAGATAAAATTTTTATTGTTGTTAACATAGATGAGGATAACTGGCATGAAAATTTAATAGAAATTTTAAATAAGCCATACAAGGATTTAGTTCAGATTTGGAAAAATAAAGAAATTTATAGAGATCAATTTGATGAAAAGTGGTTAATGGGAAACCATTTACATGGTGGCAAATTAGGAGCAAAATATATTGAAGATATGTATATTAAGACAAATAAAGTAATGATAAATTAAGTTATTTTTATTTATCCTATTGATGACATGTGTGTTAACTAAAAGGTATTTAAAATAATAGTTATCTAAATTAATGAACCTATCAATAGTAATACCACATTATAATGGATCAAATTTATTGGAAAAACTTTTATCATCGATACCTCAAGAAAAAGAAATACAAATAATAGTCGTGGATGATAAAAGTGAACTATCTCATCTAAAATTTATCGAAAAATTGAAAAAAAAATATAATTTTGAGTTCTATCAAAATAATAAAATTAAAGGCCCAGGCACGTGCAGAAACATAGGATTAGAAAAAGCAAAAGGTAAGTGGATTTTATTTGCTGATAGCGATGATTATTTTGTTGATAAATTTTATAACAAAGTAAGCAGCTATTTTAATAGCAAAAGTGATGTAATATTTTTTCCTCCTACCAGTCAACATATGGGAACTAGTAAAATAGCTGATAGACACCTATCTTTTAAAAAAAAAATTAAAGCTTATTTAAATAATAATAATATTAAAAATGAATTTTTCTTGAGATACACTTACATAGTACCATGGTCAAGAATGATAAAAAATGAATTAATTAATATTCATAAAATAAAGTTCGATGAAGTAAAGATTTCAGAGGATACTATGTTTGCTACTAAAGTTGGACATTTTATGAAAAAATTTGAAGTAAGTCATGATGTAATTTATTGTATTACTAAAAGTAGTAGGAGTTATTCTAAGATACCAATTAGAGAAGATATTTTTGATATTTTGGTAAATATGAAAATATTATATATTAAGTTTTTAGATACAAACTTGTCTAAAGGAGAATTGTATAAAATAATGAAACCTTATACCAAGAATAAAGCTGCTGAGCTTTTACTTAGAAGTATTAAAATTTTTGGATTTAAAAAATTTTTTCAGGTTTATAATTTATATAAGCAGGAAGATATTCAATGGTTTAGATTAGTATATTTGAATCCTATTAAAATTATGAGATATATTATTATTTTGTGTTATAAAAAAATAAATTACCATTTCAATAATTATTAACAAAATGTTTAAGATTGATCTCAAAAAATTAGAAATAGATAATAAAAGAGTCAATAAAAATAAAAATCCTACAATAATTAATATTACAGGTGATTGGACACCCTTTTTAGAAGAAGTTTCAAATTTAATGATAAAAAGAAAAGAAAAATATTATGGAAATTTATCAAGTTATTTTGAAAAAGGAGATTTAAATATCACAAATCTAGAAACAGTTATTGATGTTAAATTAAGAAAATTTAACAAAAGTGCTTCAAAAATTATTAATAAACCACAAGTTTTAAATTCATTAAAAAGTATTAATACAAACTTAGTTTGTCTTGCGAATAATCATATTATGGATAACGGCGTAAGTGGGCTAAAAAATACTATTAATTATTTAAAAAAATATAAAATAAATTATGTAGGTGCGGAGTTTTCACAAAGAGAAATTTACAAACCATTTTTATTCGAAAAAAATAAGCAAAAGATTGCGGTAATAAATACATCAGAAGGAGAGGAGTCTAATGAAAAATACAATAATAATATTGGGGCATCTTTTATTGAGTCTTATAAAGTTATAGATCAAATAAGACTCTATAAAAGTAAAGGATATTTGATAATACTAATATCACATGCAGGGGTAGAGTTTATCCCAACTCCTCCACCATATATCAAAGAAATTTACAAAAATTTTGTAGATGAGGGTGCTGATTTGGTGGTGGGACATCATCCTCACGTGCCTCAGGGATTTGAAATTTATAAAAATGCTATAATATTTTATTCAATTGGAAACTTTACAGTGTGGAGACCAAACTTAAGAAAAAACTGTTATCACTCATTTTTTTTGAATTTGAATGTACAAGATAATAAAATAGTAAATATTAATTTGGTACCATATCAATTTAATAAAAATGGGGTTGATCTAATATCAAAGAGAAATTTTAGTAAAAAGTTAATAGAATTAAATAATTTATTATCAAAAAGTGATAAAATTTGGAAAGAATATTTATTTAGAAAAAAATCTATAGGTAGTTATTTTTCAGAAAATTTATCGTATTTTTATAATTATTATAAATATAAAAATGATTATCTACATAAATACAAAACATTATCAAAAAAATATATAGATCTTGAATACTTACAAAATAGTTACCAAAGTGATCCTAAATATAGATATATACTTGATAGATGGGAAATAAAGTACGATTATAATCTTTTATCTATATTTAAAAATTCGTTTAAGTCTGTTCATGTAATTTTGCTTATTTTCAAAAAAATTATAAAAAATATAAAGTCACTTATTTTGAAATGATTTTATTACTATTAGATTATTATTACAAATATGAATGTATTTAGAATATTTAAAATATTAGCATAATGAACTATCTCTCATTGCTAAATAAAGAATTAAGTTTGGTGGATTCTTTAAATTTTAATAATAAATTTGTTTACTTTAATAGAAATGAAAATCTAAAACATTGGAACTCATATTTTGATAAAAAAAATAATATTCGAATAATGATTTTAGGAAGACCAGTTATTGAAACTTCAGATTGGCAAAACTTTCAAGAATATGAACAAAATTATATTTCAAAACTTCTGATTAAAAAATATGTTAATCTAGATATTAACGAATTCTGTAGTCAGTTAAATGGGGCTTTTAGTGTATTGTTTATAGATTATAGATTTAACAAGATATTAATAATTACTGATAAGCTTGGAATCTATCCAATTTATACTTATGGAGCCGATTTAGAAGTATTTCAATTCTCATCTAATTTTAATTTTTTAGTTGATAATGTAAGTAGTAAAATCAATGTTGATTTGGTCTCTTTAGCAGAATTTTTAAAAAAGGGATTTATTTATCATCCTAATACGCAATATAAAGAAATTAAAACTATCGATAATGGCACTTATTGTATTTTAGATTTTAATAAAAAAATTATAACGAAAAAAAAATATTTCAGATTTCAGGCAAAACCTATCTATGATTTTAATTATTTAGTGAACAAGCTCTCAAAAGCATTAGTAAAATCAATAGAAAAACGAACCTTAAAGTATTTTGGTAAAAAAGTAGTTTTTTTAAGTGGTGGAACAGATTCTAGAATGATCTTAGCAAATTCAGTAGACCCCAAAACAGAGGCTGTAACCCTTTATAATGTAGAGAATAATGAAACAAAATTAGCAAAAAATATTTCCAAATCATTAAATAAAAAACTTTATTTAATTAAAAGAGATGACAACTATTATTATAAGTCATTTAATGAATCTATTAAGATTAATGGAGGCAGATGCTCACCTACAGATGATCATTTTTTTAATTTAAAAAATAATGAAAAAATTAAAAATTACGATACAATTTTAACTGGGTGTTATGCAGATTGGTTGTTTAAAGGCATAGCCCTTGATAGAAAACAACTTTCTATTTTAGGTGTAAAACTTCCTTTATATAATTTAAAGAACTTTGATTATGATTTTTTTTCAAAAAGAACACTACTAGATAAAAAATATGAAAAATTGATCAGAGAAAGAGAAGATAATATTTTTTTTGATAAAAAATCTCATATTGAAAATGAAATTTGTCGAATATTTCCTCTATTTCAAGAGGAAACTGCAGCGACAAGACTAACATTGCAGCAATTATTTCCTTGGGATTCCATATTTTCAGATAATGAAATTTTAGAAGTCTACCAGCAAATACCAGCTGAATATAAAATAAATTCAGAAGTTTATGATAAAGCAGTATCACTTATATTAAATAAAGTAAAAAATATACCTCATTCAGGTAAAAGACATAAAATTGGGATTAATAAGTATCTTGGGGTCCTAATTTATATAATCAGAGTTAAAATAGATAAAATACTCAATTTATTAAGAATAAAAAAAGTTAATTTAATTACCGGTGATGGCTCATGGATGAACGCAAAAAAATATGTTACCGACAAAGAATTTCAATCACTCTGGATGAGTATCAAAAAATTTAGATTATTTAAGAATATGTTAAGTAATAAAAAATTAGATTTTAAAGAAATATTAAAAAATGATACCAAGTTAATTTTTAAATGTATGGTACTAGATAAATTTTTATCTAAAAAAAATAAAATAAAAAACAGATGACAAAAATTTTACAAAAGTTAATTAACAGAATTCTCAACCAATGATTCACATATTTCTTAATATTATTAAAAAAAATTATTTTTTTACAATTTTTAAAAAGATTATAAAAAGATTTGAAAAAAATACTTCTGCTGAAGCTAAACAATGGGCTATTTTAAATACTAGCCAAACTGTAGAAGAATTCTGTAGTTCTATTGATTCATTACTGTATGACAAAATCAAAGTAGATATAAAATTAATTGAGGAAGAAGCATTAAATAAACTTTCAAAGTTAAAAGTTTCACTTGGTGGAGGAGGTAATTATATTCTTTTATATTTTTTAATACTTAAATTTAAACCACTTAATATTGTTGAAACAGGGGTGGCTGCAGGATGGTCAAGTTTGTTTATTTTAAGAGCTTTAAAAAAAAATGGTAAAGGTTACCTATTTTCAAGTGATTTTCCTTATTTTAGATTAAAAAATCCTGAGCAATATATTGGTTATTTGGCTCAAAATGAAATTAACAAACATAGTTGGTTTTTAGACATAAGAGGGGATGATTTAGCTCTTCAGGAAATAGTAAATAGATTAAAAAATAGTGAAATTGATATATTTCACTATGATAGTGATAAATCTTATTCAGGAAGATCTAAATCTTTGAATATTTTAAGTTCGAAAATAAATTCAAAAACAATAATTATATTTGATGATATTCAGAATAATTTACATTTTAGGGATTATGTATACGAACACAAAAAAAATTTTCATGTTCTCGAATTTCAAGGGAAGTATGTTGGTATAGTTGGATGTGAACTTTTGTAAATTTTATTTTATTAGATATATTAATTTTTAAATTATAATATGAAAATTCTTGTTGTCAGCAGTAAATACCAGCCAGAATATTCTGGCTCAGGATTAAGGGCACATAATACTTACAAAAGATTTAAAGAAAAATATGATGTAAATTTTGATATACTTACTAATTCGCTGACTCATCAAGGAAATAAAAAATATGAGTTTGAGGGGTTAGAGGTAACTAGAATTTCACCACCATTCATAATCCCTAAAAAAAAATCTATATTACGACTTACATTGATGAGTTTGGGCCTTATTTGGGAAGTTTTTTACAGCTGGAAGTTTGTTAAAAAAAAAATTACTGAATACGACTTACTCCATACATTTGGAAATACTTGGACAATTGGTTTCCTTAGTTGGTACTTTTCAAAAAAAAATAAGCCAATAATCAGAGAGTTATGTAATGATATGAGTAATCCACTTTATCCAATACAGGCTGAAAGTTATATGAAGCCTGTATTTAATAAAAAAAATACATTAGTTATTCCTATATCAAAACGATTAGAAAAACTTGCTAAAAATTATGGGCTTAAAAATATTTGGTATAGACTAAATCCAGTAAATGAAAATAAATTTTTTATAGATTATAAAAATAAATATTTTCTAAGAAGTAAATTAACTAAATTTAATCAGAATGATATAGTGCTAAATTTAGTTGCAAATTTTGTTGATAGAAAAAATCAGCTTTTTTCAATAGATGTATTAAATTTCCTACCGAATAATTTTAAATTAATTTTAGCTGGGCCTTTGAAAACTGAAAATTATGAGTACTTCAAATTAATACAAAAAAAAATCCATAATTTTGGATTAACAGATAGAGTTGATATACAAACAGGGTTTATAGATAATTTTGATGAATACTTAAAATGTAGTGATATTTTTTTATTTCCATCAAAGGCGGAAGGATTAGGAACACCATTGTTAGAGGCCCAAGCTTGTGGAGTTCCTGTTATTAGTAATTATATAAGCGATATTACTGATACCATGATTAAAGAAGATAATGGAGGTTATTTTTTAGAGTTAGATGCAAAAAAGTGGGCTGAAGCTATTCAAAAAGTTTTAAAATTTCCTGAGCAAACTTTAATAGACAATGCTAATCATGTTAATAAGATATGTTCATCTAAAAATATAGATGAAGAATATTATAAAAAAATTAAAAAATTGATAAATAATGAATATTCAGATGTTAAATAAAAATTATTTTTATATAAGAATTTTGAGCAATCTTTGGAAATCTTTTGTCTAAAAAAATTATTCATCAAGTTTCACTTTCAGAGATCGGTGGTGTGCAAAGAAGCTTTAGCTTATATTTTTCTTATGTTTTAAAAAAAAGTAGTTTAGATCATTATATATATAGTATGCATGATTTAATTGATAATTTTAATAATGTTAAAAATTATCATTTTAATTTGAATAAATCAGTTATTGAGAAGTTTAAATTTATTTACTATTTAACCTCTAAAAATTACATAATTCATTTTTATAATAATTTAGGAAGCAATACTGTTAATAAATTATTAAATTTTTTACCTTCATCAAATATTATTTTTCATGAAAGAGGTTCAGCATGGAATGCAAAAGATGAAGATATCAAAGTGTATAAGAATAATGCATCTAAGGCAAAAATTATATTAGTAAATTCACTCGCTTCTAAAATTATGCTTATAAAAAGATTTGGAATAGATGAAAAAAAAATAAAACTTATCTATAATGGTTTTTTAAGCAAGTCATTTAATTTTTTGCCAAAAAATAATAAAAGATATAGCGAAAGGTTTAGTGTTGGTTATATAGGTAGGCTAGACTCACCAAAAGGAGTACATGTGCTAATTGAGTCAGCAAAGCAATTAACTAATTATGATTTTTTTATAGCAGGGAAAGGTGTATTGGAAAATGTATTAAAAGAACTATCAAAAAATTATAAAAATATTAATTTTTTAGGAAGTGTAAAGGAACCTCTAGAGTTTATTTCTAAGATGGACACTATTGTTGTCCCGTCAATAAGAGAACCTCTCGGTAATACAATTATTGAGGCAGGATATTGTAAAAAGTCAGTTATAGCCTCAAATATAGATGGCATATCAGAAATAATCACAGATCAATTTAGTGGTATATTAATTGATCCTGATAAAGAAATTTCATTTGATCAGATTACAAATGAAGCGGTTCCTTTCCCGGTAGCTGTTGTTGATCCCAAAAAAAAAGAATTACAAAAACCAAAAGAAATTGATTCAATAAAACTTTGTGATTCTATTTCTTTTTTAGCTTTAAATTCAAATATAAGAGAGCTTTACGGAAAAAATCTTCATAAAACAGTTACAGAAAAATTTAATATTGAAAATTATTATCAAACTTTGGAGGATTTATATTCTCAATTTTAAAGTTTTTAGATAGTAAATAATAAAAAAAATTTTATAATGAATAAATCAGTGAATAACACTTTATTAAAAATAAAATTCAATAAAAATGATATTTTTTTTTTTATTGGTCTATATTTATACTCAATATTATTAATTTTTTTTCAGATAGATTTATTAAGTCTATCAAGTTTAGTTTTTGTAGCACTAATAACATTTTATTTTTCAAAAAAATATAAATCTTTAGCAACAGTATTGTATGTAGCCTTGGCTTTTAGATTAATTACAATTTTTTTAGGAAACTATTTAATAATTTTACCTGATAGCTGGGGAGATACAACAGAGTTTGAAAGAAAAGCTTGGGAATGGTCTCAAAACGGTTTTTTTGAAGTTTTTAAAGAATATCCGAGTGAAAGAAAAAGTTTCCATATTAGTTGGATATTAGCATTTTTTTATTCTTTGACAGATAGAAGTGTAATAATGGGACAATCCATTAATTTAATATTTGGAATGGGTTCATTATTATTGGGATCTCGGTTGGCAAATTTAATATGGAATGAAAAAGTTTCGATAAAAGTTGGATGGATAATAGCTTTATACCCAACTTTAATATTATATTCATGTTTAATTTTAAGAGAGTCATTTATTTGGTTTTTTTTGTTAGTAGCATTATATGGAATTTCTTCTTCGGTAAAATATGGAGGTTTCAAGTCATTTACTTTAATTTTTATTGGTTTTTTTGGAGCATCTTTTTTTCACGGAGGAATGCTTATTGGTGCTTTAGTTTTTCTTATAATCTCCATGAATATTTATTTTTTTAAATCCATGAAAAAAATAAGATATTATAAAATTAATAAAAAAAATTTTTTCTTATTAATAATATTTGGGATACTTATTTTTATTTTTTTAATAAATATAGACAAAATGCCAAAGTTAGCAGCTTTGAAAAATTTCTTAGATTATGAACAAGTATTGGAAGAAATTTCCAACAGAAACATTGGTAATGCAATTTTTCCTGAATGGACAGTCCCAAATAACTTATTTGAGCTAATCTATAAAACTCCAATTAGGTTAATCTACTTTATGTTTTCTCCATTTCCATGGGATGTAAGTAAACCTAGTCATTTAATAGGTATGTTAGATGGTCTATTCCATTTGATTTTATTCATACTTTTAATCAAAAACTTTAGATTTATAATGAGTGAAAATAATTTAAAATATATATTTCTTATTTTAGCATCTTATTTGATAGTATATGGAGTAGCTACTGGAAATTTTGGAACAGGAATACGACATCGAACTAAGTTTATTATTGTTTTAATTTTGCTTGTAGCACCTTGGTTACCTAATTTCGTTTTTAATAAAAAAGAAAAAAAAACTATTAAGTAGAAATATTAGGTAAATATGCAAAAAATTGAATCAATTTAAGAAACAAAAAAGTTTATTTTATTAGAAGATATTTTAATTATATTTATTATTTTAACTAAAAAGCCTTTTTTATTAGATTTTATTTTTATAAGTGTTTATAAATTATCAACTTAAATACTTTGAATTAATTTAAATTAATAACAAATGTTTTTATATAAACAGCATTATAAAAATGTCCCTTTTCTTTAAGAATATAAAAATGGAATATCAAAAACATGAAACAGCAATTATAGATCAGGGTGCTCAAATTGGCTCTGGCTCAAAAATATGGCACTGGTCACATATTTGTGAAGGTGCAAAAATTGGCTCAAAAGTTACAATTGGTCAAAATGTTTATATTGGAAATAAAGTTGTAATTGGAGATAAATGTAAAATTCAAAATAATGTTTCTATTTACGATAATATTTGTTTAGAGGAAGGTGTATTTTGTGGTCCTAGTGTAGTTTTTACTAATGTTTATAATCCTCGAGCATTTATTGGACGAAAAAGTGAATATAAAGACACTTTGATCAAAAAAGGAGTTACATTAGGTGCTAACTCTACAATAATATGTGGAATAACAATTGGTGATTTTGCTTTTGTAGGTGCAGGAGCAGTTGTAAATAAAAATGTACCCCCATATGCACTTATGGTTGGAGTAGCTGCAAAACAAATTGGATGGATGAGTAGGTATGGTGAAAAATTAGATTTACCTCTCAAAGGTAATGCAGAAACTACATGTAAGCATACTAACCAAATCTATCAACTAAAAGGTGGTGAGATTATATTAAAATAAAAAGTATGAAAATTTAATTACCAAAAGATGCTAAATAAATGCTGAGATTTGCAATAGTTGGATGTGGAAGAATAGCCAAAAGACATAGTGAATTGTTAGGTTTTGATAAAATCAAAAATGCTTCACTTGTTTCGGTTTGTGACATAAATGAAAATAAAGCAAGAAAAATAGGCCAACAGTTTAATATACCACATTATATTAATATGGACGAGATGATGGAAAAAGAGTCTATAGATGTTGTTTCAGTATTAACCGAAAGTGGCAATCATGCAAAACATGTAATAAATCTATCCAAATATGGCAAACATTTAATTGTAGAAAAACCTATAGCCTTAAAACTCAGTGACGCAGATCTAATGATTAAGGCTTGTGAGAAAAATGATTGTAAATTGTTTGTTGTAAAACAAAATAGATTTAATCTTCCAGTTGTTAAATTAAAACAAGCTCATGAAGAAGGTCGCTTTGGAAAATTAGTGCTTGGAACTGTAAGAGTTCGTTGGTCTCGTTATCAATCTTACTATGATCAAGATTCATGGCGAGGAACTTGGGCCTTGGATGGAGGTGTTCTTGCTAACCAAGCAAGTCACCATATTGATATGTTACAATGGTTGATGGGAGATGTGGAGTCAGTTTTTGCAAAAGCAAACACTTCTTTAGTAGACATTGAAGGAGAAGATACTGCCGTAGTTACTTTAAAGTTTAAAAATGGTGCTTTAGGAATAATTGAAGCAACAACTGCAACCCGACCTAATGATCTTGAAGGATCTATATCAATATTAGGTGAAAAGGGTAGTGTTGTAATATCAGGATTTTCAGTTAATAAGATGGAGTCATGGGCTTTTGTAGATAGGCAAAAAGAGGATGATGATGTATTAACTAAATATTCAGTAAATCCACCTAATGTTTATGGATTTGGACACCAAGCATATTATGAACATGTTGTAGATAGCATTATCAATAATAAAAAACAATTAATAGATGGAATTTCAGGAAAGAAAAGTTTGGAATTGATTACAGCTATTTATCAATCAATAGAAACAAAAAAAGAAGTTTTTTTAGGATTGGAAACCATTCAATCTAAATTAGGAAAAAATTAATGAATAAAAAAAAAATTTTTTTTTTGGGTTCTAAAAAAATTGGATTAGAATGTTTAAAAATTCTTTTTAATAACCAGAATAAACTTAATTATGAAATTGTAGGAGTTTTAACAAATTCAAACAGTGAGAATATAGAGGAATACTCATTAATAAATAATCTAAATATTTTAAAATCTTTAAATGAATTTTTAAAACTTCCTAGTGTTGATATTGTTATTTCTGTACAGTATCATGAGATTTTGCGCTCAATTCATATACAAAAAGCAAAAGAACTGGCAATAAATCTTCATATGGCACCACTACCCGAGTATAGAGGATGTAATCAATTTTCGTTAGCTATCATAGAGAACAGAAAGATTTTTGGAGCCACTATTCACAAGATAGATGAGGGTATAGATAGTGGGGATATTTTATTTGAATCAAGATTTGAAATTCCCAAAGATTGTTGGGTAGAGGATTTATATGAACTTACTTATCAAAAATCTATTAATCTTTTTCTTAAATCACTTCCAAATTTAATTAATATGAATTTTGATTTAATACCTCAGGAAAGTCTATATGGCAAAAGAGGTAGCAGTTTACATTACAGAAATGAAATTAATGATTTAAAAAAAATTGATTTATCATGGGATAAAGAAAAAATAGAAAAACATATAAGAGCAACTTCCATGAAAGGTTTTGAGCCCCCTTTTGCCGAGATACAGGGAAAAAAATTTTTTTTTAAAAAAATCTTTGATGACTAAATTGAGATGATTAGCTGCTATAGCTGAAATACAAAATAAGGGTTTTTATTATTTTAACATAATAAATTGCCAAATATAAAATAATCTAACTTTAAATAATAATAATATTGGTTTAAATAAATAAGTTAGGGATGTTTTGGAGAAATAATACAATATAATACCAGATATGAAAAAAAATATAGCAGTCATTGGTTGTGGACAATGGGGAAAAAATTTAGTTAGAAATTTTTCTGAATTAGGAGTGCTATCTTCAATCTGTGATCCTAACACTAAAATTGTTAATAAATATACAAATCAATTTAAAGTCAAAAATTTTTTATTTAGTGAAATTATAAATGATCCAAATGTAAAAGGTGTAGCACTTGCTGTACCTGCAGAACTTCATGCTTCAATGGCAATAGAAGCAATGAACAAAGGTAAACATGTACTTGTTGAAAAACCTTTGGCCATGAATATATCAGAGGCAGAATTGATGATTTCTACTGCTAAAAAAAATGGTGTAAAGCTTATGGTTGGGCACCTATTAAAATATCATCCAATTTTTAACACTATACAGAGAATAATTGAAGCAGGAGATATCGGAGAATTAAATAACATTTATTCTAATCGTTTGAGTTTTGGTAGAGTAAGAACTAACGAAGATGTTATATGGAGTTTTGCTCCTCATGATATTTCAATGATTTTATCATTAGCAAAACAAGATCCAGAATTTATTACTACAAAATCATCATCTATTTTACAAAAAAATCTTGCAGATATTGCAACAATTCACTTAGAGTTTAAATCAGGTTTAAAGTCTTACATTTCAGTTTCATGGTTAAATCCATACAAAGAAGTTAAGTTAGTTATATCTGGAAAATCTGCAATGCTGGTCTTTGATGACACTAAACCTTGGAATGAAAAATTAGCTTTATATCCTTATGAATTATTACGTTCTAAAGATTTATTAAATTTAAAGAAATCTGATACCCAGTATTTAAAAGTTTCTGAAGAAGAACCATTAAAAAATGAGTGTCAACATTTTATTGATGTAGTTGAAAAAGATATAAAACCATTAACTGATGGAGCTGAAGGTTTGCGAGTAATCAAAGTATTATCTGCTGCATCACAATCTCAAATTAAAAATGAAAAAGTTAAGATATAAATTTTATTAATATTAAATATAATGATGAAGATGTGTTTATTTAGAGCAAATCATATATAATAAATTTGAAATGAAAATAGACTTTGCAAATCTACAGATACAGTATCAAACATATAAAGAAAAAATAGATACTAATATTCAATCAATTTTAAACAAATCTAATTATATTTTAGGAGAAGAAGTAAATATCTTAGAGCAAGAATTGCAAAATTTTACAAAGGTAAAAAATGCTATCACATGTTCCTCTGGAACAGATGCAATCTTACTTGCTTTAATGGCAATAGATGTAAAGCCTGGAGATGAAATTATTACTACACCATTTACTTGGATATCTACTGGAGAGATGATTGCACTGTTAAAAGCTGTACCTGTATTTATTGATATTGAGCCAGATACTTATAACCTAGATTCTAATTTAATTGAAAAAGCAATTACCAAAAAAACAAAAGCCATAATGCCTGTAAGTCTTTATGGTCAACCTTCAGATATTGATGCTATTCAAGCAATTGCTGATAAATATGATTTAAAAGTTATAATTGATGGTGCTCAAAGTTTTGGTTCTACTTATAATAAAAAGACCGATAGCAATTTAGGAGATATTTCAATTACCAGTTTTTTCCCTGCAAAACCTTTAGGTTGCTATGGAGATGGTGGTGCAGTATTCACAAACAATGATGAATATGCAAAAAAGATTAAATCCCTAAGAGTTCATGGACAAAATAAACGTCATCATCATCAATATATTGGAATTGGTGGTCGACTAGATACAATACAAGCAGGTGTCTTGTTAGCTAAATTAGAGAATTTTAAAGATGAGTTAAAAGTTCGAAATAAAGTAGCGGAAAAATATACAAATAAATTATCAAAAATTCTTCAAACACCAGTTATCAAGCCAAATAGAACAAGTGCTTGGGCATCATATACTTTAAGGGTAAAAAATAGGGATAGTTTATTATTAAGCTTAAAAGAAAGTGGTATTCCTACATCAATTTATTATCCAACCCCTCTTCATCTTCAAGAATGTTTCCAATATTTAAATTACAAAAAAAATGATTTACCAATATCTGAAAAAGCATCAAATGAAGTAATAAGCATACCTATGAACCCCTTTTTATCCGATGAACAAATAGAATTCATTACTTATAATATTGGAGAAAATATTTGAAGTAGTTTATAAGAATCCTTTTACACTTAGTTATCTTGTAATTAGAATATATTTTAAAGTTTATATGATAAAAATTTCTACATTGATTGGGACAAGACCTCAGTTAATTAAGGCTGCTGCAGTTTCAAGAATAATAAAAAGTGAATTTAATAATAAATTTGAAGAGAACATTATACATACTGGACAGCATTATGATCAAAAAATGTCAGAATTATTTTTTAACGAGTTAAATATTCCATTTCCAAAATTTAATATGAATATTTCATCTTTAAAACATGGGGAAATGACAGGAAGAATGATTATAGAATTTGAAAAATATCTTTTAGAAAATAAAACTGATTATGTTTTAGTTTACGGTGATACCAATTCTACTCTTGCAGGCATGCTTGCTGCAATAAAACTTGATATCCCCGTTGTTCATGTTGAAGCTGGTTTGCGTTCCTTTAATATGAAAATGCCTGAGGAGATGAATAGGATATTAGTAGATAGATTATCAAAATTTTTGTTTTGCCCTACTTTGCAAGCAGTTAATAATTTATCTAATGAAGGTATAAATACTGGTGTTCATCAAGTTGGAGATGTTATGTTTGATATAGCTTTATATTACAAAGATAAGGCAAAAAATAAAAGTAGTATATTATTAGACTACAAACTTAAGCCTCAAGATTTTTATTTAGTCACATGTCATAGAGCAGAAAATACAAATGACAACAATCGTCTAAATCAAATCTTTTCAGCAATAAATGAACTAGCTTTTTCAAATAAGGTAATTCTTCCGTTGCATCCAAGAACAAAGAAGTATCTAGTGCAAAATAAAATGATGGATTTTCTAAAGAATGTTATTGTTACAGAGCCATTGCCATTTATGGATATGATTGCATTAGAGCAATCTGCTAGTGCAATTCTTACTGACTCAGGTGGAATTCAAAAAGAAGCATTTTTTTATGGTGTTCCGTGTATTACGATGAGAGATGAAACAGAATGGGTTGAGACAGTTAAGCTTGGCTGGAATAAAGTTGTCGGCGCGGACAAAAATAAAATATTAAATGCGGTAAATTCTTTGAGTTATGGAAAGCTTGGGGAAAGCCCTTACGGAAATGGACAGGCTTCGAAAGAAATTTTAAATATCTTAAGTAAATAATTATGATATTAATTTTATTACCAGCATTTAATGAAGAAAAGTCACTTCCTCAGCTTATAAATAAACTAGAAGTAACCTTAGCATCCATCAAAGAAAATTATCGAATAATTATATGTAATGATGGAAGTACAGATAAAACTCAGGAAATTTTGGAAAAATATTCTAAAACTATCCCATTAGAAATCATCCAGCATAAAGTTAATAGAGGTTTAGGAGAAACCATTAGAGATTTATTTGAAAGAGCTGCAACTATTTCATCAGAAGACGATATAATTATTAGATTTGATTGTGACGATACTCATGAGCCTAAATATATTTCTTTGCTAATTAATAAAATTAGAAGTGGTTATGATGTTGTAACCGCATCAAGATTTGAAAAAGGTGGAGGCCAACATGGTGTAAATATCTATCGATCATTTATAAGCAAATGTGCAAATTTATTTATGAGTATATTTTTTCCAATAACTGGAATTAAAGATTATTCCTGTGGATACAGAGCTTATAATCCAAAAATTATCAAAAAAGCAATAAGCTTTTATGCAAATGACTTTATACAATTAAAGGGACTGGGCTTTACGTGTACATTAGAAAAATTAGTGAAGTTGAAAATAATAGGTGCTAGATTTGGCGAAATACCTTTTGAACTTCGCTATGATCAAAAAGTAAGTGATAGTAAAATGGTAAGTAGCATAACTACACTTGGTTATATTGTCATGACAATTCTTTACCATTGGCCTTTTGGTGGTTGGAAAAATTTATATAAAAAAAGATTAAAAAAATTTGATGCCAGATATTAAAGATGTAGAAGAATTCTGGAATAATAATCCTTTGTGGACTGGAGAGACAAAATTTGAAACTGGTAGTTTTAAATTTTTTGAAGATCATAGAAAAACTGTAATTAATGATTGTTTTGCTGGGGCACTTGAAAAAAATTGCTTTCCAGCTTTATATAAAAAAGATGAGAAATTTAAAATTTTAGACTTAGGATGTGGAATTGGGTTTTGGCTTATCGAATTTAAAAAACGTGGTTATAAAAATTTATATGCTGTAGATCTTAGCAAAGAGGCTATAAAATTAACAAAAAAAAGACTTAATTTTTATAATTACAAAGCAAATTTATCTATTCAAAATGCTGAAAACTTAAATTTTGAAAATGAGATGTTTGATCATGTGAATTGTCAAGGTGTAATTCATCATACACCTAATACCATACAGTGTGTTTCAGAAATTAACCGTATCTTAAAACCGAATGGAACTGCTAATATTTCCGTTTATTATAAAAAATTTATTATTCGTAATTGGAAAATCTTAAGGTTTCTTTCATGGCCTTTATTTTTATTTGGTATTAAATTCAAAGGACGTGGAAGAGAGTCTATTTTTAAAAAAAAAAATATAAACAAAATAGTTCGGTTATATTATGGTAAAGATAATCCAATAGGTAAAGTTTTTTCTAAGAGAGATTTTATTAAAATGTTAGAAAAATATTTTATAATTGATGAAATTAATTTACATTTTTTCCCAACCCGAATTTTTCCTTTCAAAATACCTCTTTTGATAAAAAAATACTTGGATAAACACCTTGGCTTTATGATTTATGCAAGTATAAGGAAAAAATAAAACTTATTGTTAATGTGTGGGCTAATTTCAATACATACTGAAAATAAAAATCTTTCAGACCATCTATTTATTCTCGATAAAATGATTTCAAAAATCAAACATCGTGGTCCTGATGATGAAGGAAAAACTCATGTGCCAAATCAAGCTCTATTTGGCCATCGACGATTAGCAATCATAGATATAAATAATGGACAACAACCAATGAGATCTGATGATAAAAGATATACTTTAGTTTTTAATGGTGAAATTTATAATTATGTTGAGTTAAAAGAATTATTAATAAAAGAAGGAATTTTATTTACAAGTTCCTCTGATACAGAGGTTTTATTTAAGTTACTTATAAAAAAGGGTTCAAAAGCACTTGATTATATTAATGGAATGTTCTCTTTTGTTTTCCATGATAGCAAAACTAACTCATGGCTTGCAGCGAGGGATCATTTTGGTATTAAGCCACTCTATTATGCACAATGTGGTTCCGATTTAGTCTTTGCATCTGAAATAAAAGCCATTTTGGAACATCCTGAAATTAGAGCTCAAAGAGATGAACATTCTTTGCAACAGTATATTACATTTCAATTTTGTTTAGACAACAGAACACTGTTTAAGGATATTAAAAAAGTTAAACCAGGACATTATATTACTGGAAAAGGTTCTAAAATTGATAAAGAATTATCTTATTGGGAGTCAAATTACGAAATTGATACCAATAATAATAAAGATTGGGAAACTCAATTACAATACTTGCTAAAAAATAGCATGGATTTACAAATGCGTTCAGATGTTCCTATAGGAACATATTTGTCAGGCGGGATTGATTCAAGTTTAGTAAGCTTTCTTGCATCAAAACGATCAAGAACACCGTTGCCGATGTTTCATGGAAAATTTAATGAAGGATCTGAGTATGACGAGTCTGATTATGCAAAAGAAATAGCTAAATTTACTAATGGGGATTACTTTGAGGTATCTCCTAATGCTGAAGATTTTGTTAAATTGCTTCCAAATTTAATTTATGCTTTAGATGAGCCATTAGCAGGACCAGGAGTTTTTCCTCAATATGTAACAAGCAAGCTGGCATCTCAACATGTTAAAGTTATATTAGGAGGTCAAGGGGGAGACGAAATTTTTGGAGGATATACCAGATATTTAATTGCTTATCTTGAGCAGGCAATTAAAGGAGTAGTTTTGGGTAATCAAGAAGAAGGAAAACATTTAGTTACATTAGAGTCCATTGTTCCAAATCTATCAGTTTTAAAAGAATATTCACCATTACTTCGTCATTTTTGGAGCAAAGGTTTATTTCAAAGCATGGATAGTAGATACTTTCATTTAATTGACAGAAGTCAGGGAAATAAATCAATTTTACATGATGATTTATATAAAAGTTTTGATAAAGAAAAAATATTTTCAGATTTTCAGAATATATTTAATAAACCCAATACAAAGTCATATATTAACAAAATGACTTATTTTGACCAAAACACTTTGCTTCCAGCACTTCTTCAAATTGAAGATAGAGTAGGTATGTCAGTTTCAATTGAGTCCAGAGTGCCTTTATTAGATTATAGAATTGTTGATTTAGTTAGAAGTATACCACCAGCATTAAAATTTCAGGGTGGAAAAACTAAGCATCTATTAAAGAAAAGCATTTCAAATTGGCTTCCTTCAAAAATTATAAATAGAAAAGATAAGATGGGTTTTCCCGTTCCACTCAAAGAATGGATGATTAAGGGTATCGTTAGAGATTTTGTAGGAGATACTCTTTTATCTGGAAAAAGTCTTAACAGAAATATTTATGACAAAAAAGCCTTAGAAAATATGATAGATAATCAGGGTGTTGGTGCACGTCAACTATGGGGTGCATTATGTTTAGAATTGTGGCATCAATTATTTATAGATGGAAATTAAAAATTTTTATTTACCAAGAAATAAAGAAATTCAAAACCATTCTATTTTTTCATTATCAAAATACTGGAAGAATAAAGATCATCTCATCGAGGATCTGCCAATAAAAAGAATAGTTGCTAATATTAAACCAGGAACTCCATTAAAACTTGTGTCAATCTTATTGCCAAATTGGGCAAAAAAATATGGGGTAGATGAATGTTTATTGGTTCCAATTGAATGTAAGCCTAAAAATTATTTAGGCAAAGATAAAGATCTTTGGAAAGAAATTGATTGGTTTTTAGCAATTTTTCTTATGCTTGAATGTTGGCATGAAAGGTTATGGGAAAATAAATTTGGCCCTATACATTCTTATAGTTTTAGATTGAAGGGTTGGGACCAAAGGGTGTGGGAGCACGCATGGGTAAATAGAATTGCCCTTTTTTTAAGAGAATGGGTAGCACATCAAAAAAATGAATCTGCTGAAATTCTTTTTGGCAAACAAGATAAGGCAAAAATAAAAATGACACATGATGTTGATGCAATAAAAAAAACTTGGGCTATTAGATTTAAACAATCATCATTTATATTGTTCAATGCATTTAAAGCATTAATTAAGGGACAGTTTATAATTGCAGCCACAAAAATAAAAAAATTATTTACTTTTTTTTTTACCAATGAAGATTGGATGGTTTTTAACAAGTTGTTGGATTATGAGAAAGATGAAGGAATAACTAGTGTTTTTCATTTTTATTCTGATTTACAAAAAAAGAGTTTAAAAAAAAAACTTTTTGACCCAGGTTATAAAATTAATTCAAAAATATTAAAAAATGTTCTGTCAGATATTATTTTAAAAAATCATGAAATTGGACTTCACCCAGGTTTTGAAAGTTGGAATAATACTGAGGATATTAGTAGACAAAAAAAGGATCTGGAAAATGTATGTGGAACGCCTATTAAAAGTGTAAGACAACACTGGCTCCGTTTTTCTTGGAACTCTACTTGGGCTTGTCAATCGGCAGCTGGACTAAAGCTAGATACCACTTTAATGTTTAATGACAGATCTGGTTTTCGAAACTCCAGTTCTTTAGCATGGCATCCGTGGAATGTTAGTGAAAATAAATCCTATAAAATTAAAGCTTTACCATCTATTTTAATGGACTCGCATATTTATGATTACTTAGATTTAAATGACGAAAAACGAGAAAATTATATGAATTATTGGATAGATGAGTGCAAAACTGTATCTGGAGAAGCAGCAGTGCTTTGGCATCCTCACACTTTAACAAAGGATTATGATTGGTCTAATGGTTTTTTAAAACTTTTAAAAATATTATGATAAAGTACTTAGCATTTAATCAAATAATCAATGGGAAAATATATCAGAAAACTAACTCCACAATATATTTCGAATATTCTTTGGGGAAACAGGAAGTTATGGGGTTTGGAAATAAGAGAAAATGATTCATGTTGGAAAGAATGGCAAAAACAATACAAAAATTTTTATTTTAAAAATCAGAAATCAGGTATAGGTAGGATAGTTAATAATGCTGGCTATAAAATCTTAAAGCATATTGATCTTAAAGATAAAAATATTTTGGAGATAGGTCCAGGCTCAATGGATCATATAAAATATTTTCAAGGTACACCCAAAAAATTTTTAATCTCAGATATCTCATCTGAATTTTTAAAAATGTCTGAGGATAAGCTCAAATCAACTAATATTTCTTATAAAAGTATTTTGCTTAATTCTAAGAAAGTTTTACCACTTGAAAATCAATCTATAGATATAGTATTGAGCTTTTACTCCTTAGAACACATGTATCCACTAGACAACTATTTAAATGAGATATTTAGAGTTTTAAAGCCCGGCGGTATTTTCGCTGGCTCTATTCCTGCAGAAGGAGGGCTGGCTTGGGGTCTAGGTAGAATGATGACTTCCCGTAGGTGGATAAAAAATAATACTACTATTAACGCTGATAAAATTATTTGTTGGGAACATCCAAACTTTTCTGATGAAATTGTTTCAAAACTTAATAAATATTTTAACAGAGTCAAATTATACTCATGGCCTATACCTTTTTTAACATTAATTGATTTTAATTTAGTTTTAAAATTTATTTACAAAAAAAAATGAAAATAATGAATATTTTAAATTTAAAAAAAATTTCTCAATTAATATTAAATAATTACAATTCCCCTATAAATTTTTATTTTGTTTATTGGTTTAAATTTATAATAGGAATTTTGTATTTATGGAAACTACTTAGTAGAGATTTTAGCAATATAGCATTGTGGCCTGTGAGTGTAATATCTGGATACCCAGTTGATATTTATCATCCTGATTATTTGCTATTTATGGGCATAGCGCCGTTTTTTGATTTAGTGACTTTTCACTTTATTCATTATTTTATTTCGTATCCTTCTGAAGGCATATTTAGCTTATTACAAAATATTGCTATTTTTTTATCGATATTATTAATTTTTTCTCCGTTGAGATATTCTAGAATAACAGCAATATTTTTATACTTTGTTGTATCTTATCTTTGGGGTTTTGTTTTTAGATTGGGTCAAGAGATTGATGCTGTTTTTCTTATACAAAGTTCTCTTTTAGTTTATGCTTTACTTCCCTTTGAAAACTCTTTTGAATATTGTAAAAAATTACGATTTTTAGCTTTAGTCGTTTTTGTAATTTATTATTTTTTCTCTGGTTTAAATAAGATTGTGGATTTAAGTTATGTTGAGTGGTTTAAGTTTGATTTAGTAAATATTAATAGTTCTTTCCATTTAAAATATTTATTAGAAAATTTAAGATATACTCCAGAATTACCAAGTTTTACTAAAAATGGGCTTTTTTATTATATACTTAATGATATTGGGTCAGCTATCACATATATAGTACACCTTTTGTTTCCTCTTTTATTGCTTTATTCAGATACAAAAAAAATATTAATTGCATGGTTTTTTTACACAATGTTCCATTTTCTTACTATTTATGTTGGAATATTATTTAGCATGAATTTTCTTGCTTGGTTGATTATTTTACCAGTTTATAGGTGGGGTTTTAAAAATGATAAAAAATAATATTACGATTGTCTATGATGGTGAATGCCCATTTTGTAGTGATTTTGTATCTTTAAATCGTTTAAAAGAGCATGGCTACAATGTAAAGTTAGTTAATGCACGAGACACTAGCAACCCATTAGTTCATGATTTAAAAAAGAAATATAATATTGATTATGGTATGATTGTTGTTGTAAATGAAAAAATTCTTTACGGAAGTTCAGCTGCAAGATTTATATCTTCTTCATATAAAAAAAATAATTTAAAGTCTTTAGTATATTGCCTAGTTTTATTTAATCAGAAGATTGCAGATTTTTCATATCCTATTCTTGTATTTTTAAGAAAAATATATTTCAGGTTAACCGGAAAAAGGTTCATAAATGACGATAAGTAATGTTTATCAAGCTATTACTTTGATTTTAATTATAAGTTTTTTAATAATTTTTTCTTTTACACCCGAAATTTTTTTAAACCAGATAATTATACCTTTAATTCATTTTTTAGATTTATCAGAAAAATCTGAAAAAATATTAAATTTCTTTTCAGGTTCATTTTCTAAATTAAGTAATACTTATAATTTAATATTTTATATTTTATTTATTTGTATTATTTCATTTTGTATTTTTTGGTTTTCTAACTATAGAAAAAATGGATCATTATTATTATTTTTTGCAATTATTTTATATCCAGTTGCAAATTTATTTATTGATACAGTGTGGATTAGAAGATTTTTGTTTTTAGTCTTAATGATGCCAACAGTACCTCGAATTTGGTATTTTTTTTTATTTATAATATCATTAATAGGAGAAGGTAGATATTATAAAAATATTCTTAAAAGTTTAGCTGGAATTTCTATTGCTATTTTCCTTTTGCCCGGTTTTTATTTACCACCATTTTATGATGGTATATCTGGCTGGTATTATGAGAATGACAAACCTCAATCATATAAATTAACTGCTATTAGAATTAAATTTTCAGACAATACATCTGTATGGTTTAAACCGTCATTTTTTAATCCTTTAACACAGGCTAATAGACCTGAAAGATTAATTTTAAGTCGAGATAAAGATTTTTATAATTCTGATAAATTTTATTATTTTTTGTTATCTCTATATAATAAATCTTATCCATCGCTTAAAAAAGGAAGATTACCAACACAAAAAAATTTAGGATTTCTTGCATATTCTCCACATAATATAGATAGATTTGATGCAAGAGAAATATATCTTCCTACTTCTGAGGTTGTAGCTTTTGAGCATGTAAGTATTGATAAAAATTCTAATGATAGGTCTGAGGAAATTATTAAGAAATGGAGTTTAAATGGTCAATAGCTCTTACTTGAACGAAATTAAAGCAAATTTACCTAGAATATTGTCATTGTTTGATACTGATAGAACAAGCGCTAGTTACGGAATAGGTGATCGGTATCATTGGGCTTGGGGTCTGATTGATTTTGGGAATGGAACTTTTCAAGGGGCAGCTCATGGTTTAGCTAGACTTTGGCATTCAAAAATGTGGCCTTTTGATACATCGCAAAAAAAATTTCTTTCTCGTATTAATTCAATTTTTGAAGCTACGAACAGTTTAAAGCGTAATGACGGTTCTTTGGAAGAGGCTTTTCCTCATGAAGGCTCTTATTGTGTTACTGCCCTTGTAGCTTTTGATCTTTTGTGCGCTAAAGAACTTTTAGACAAAGAAATATCTCGAGAGATGAGTAATCGATGGACCACTATAATTGCTTCAATGATTGATTATCTCATCAAAGCTGATGAAACTCACGCTATCATTTCTAATCATTTAGCAACTTCTGTTGCTGCTTTAGTCCGTTGGAACTTATTAACAGGTGACAAGAAGGCAGAAAAGAAGGCCAGGGACCAGTTAAATAAAATAATCTTAAATCAATCTGAAGAAGGGTGGTACAAGGAATATGAAGGTGCCGACCCAGGTTATCAGAGTCTTTGCATATATTATTTAGCTGATGTTCACAAATTAAAACCGGAATGGAAACTTTTAGATTCTTTAACTAGTTCAATAAATTTTCTTTGGTATTTTGCTCATCCAGATGGTTCTTTTGGTGGTTTATATGGTAGTCGTTCTACACGATTTTACTATCCAGCAGGAGTTATGGCGCTAGCAGATGAAATTCCAGAAGCTGCTATTTTATCTGAATTTATGAAAAATTCTATCAAAGACCAAAAGGTTGTGACATTATCTGCTGTAGATGAACCTAATCTTATTCCAATGTTTAATGCATATGCTTGTTCTGCTGTAATGTTAAATCAATTACAAACAACAAAAAAAACTGAAAGTACAAAAATATTACCATGCCAAGATCAAAAATCATTTCGTAAATATTTACCACAGGCTGGACTTTTATTAGATCGTGGTACAAATCATTATACTATTATTAGTACCCATAAAGGAGGTGTTGTATATCATTTTAACAATAGGTCCCCAGCTCAAATAAATGCCGGTCTAGTTCTACAAGATAATAAATCTCGTCTTGGGAGCACCCAATCTTATAACAAAAAAAATATTTTCTTTCAAAAATTAGATAAAATTGAAATTACTAGTCAAATTTCCTTAATGAATAAAAAAAAACCAAAGCCTTTTCATTTCATTTTGCTGCGTCTTTTCAGTCTAACAATTTTTAGATTCAGTATACTTAGAGAATGGTTTAAAAAGTATTTAGTAAATATGCTTATAACCAAACGTAAATTCTGGTCCGTAGAAAATAAACGTAGTATTCAGCTGGGTGCTGATCTTCAAATTGATGACGAGATTAACAAAAACCATGATTACAAAATTTTAAATAACGCAAGCACTTTTGTTCCAATTCATATGGCCAGCCAAGGTTATTGGCAAGTGCAAGACGAGGATGGTGAGACATGATTCCAAGATTTAAACCATCATTAGATTGGTCAGAATTTTTAACAATCTTTAAGAGGAACAAAAGGGCAGTAGAAAAATTTGAAAAAGAATTTGCTAAAACATTTAATGCTGTAGATGCTGTTGCTTTTCCATATGGTCGATCTGCTCAATGGGCATTTTTAAAAGCTATTGGTATAGAAAATGGCGAAGTTATAATGCCAGCCTACACTTGTTCCGTCGTAGCTCATGCAGTAACCCTTAGTGGAAATATACCACGGTTTATCGATATAGACTTATATGATTACAATATGAATCTAGATCATGCTGAATTAGCCATTAATGAAAATACTAGAGCAATTATAGCAACTCATACTTTTGGATATCCTCAAAATCTCGATCGTCTTGAAGCAATGGTAGAGAAAGCTGAAAAACGTTATGGAAAAAAAATTTGGCTAATCCAAGATTGTTGTCATGCTTTCGGTGCAGATTGGAAAGGAAAAATGATTGGAACCTCGGGTGATGTAGCAATTTATGCATTAAACATCAGTAAACTTATAACAAGTATTTTTGGAGGTATGCTTACGTTTCAGGATCAAAAGCTTGCAAATAAAGTAAGAGATTGGAGAGATACACATTTTAAATCAGGGGGTTGGCTAAAATCGATTAAGCGAAGACTTTATTTCCTTGCAGTTTATTTTGCATTTCATAAAAAGATTTATGGTTTTACTTTATGGTTACAGCAAAATACACCACTTTTAAATAAGCTTACTAAGGCCTACCACTTAGATAACAAAATTCATTTTCCACCAGACTATTTAGATAAAATGTTAAATGTTGAGGCAGCTGTTGGACTAAAACAGTTAAAGAAATACCCAAAGATCATTCAGTTTCGAAGAGAAAAGGCAAAATATTACAATCAAAATTTACCAAGAAAAGAGGGCTGGTGTTTACCACCAATTATTCAAGGAGCAACTTACTCACATTATACAGTTAGAGTACCTAATCGAAACGAAGTAATTTATGATTATAAAAACAAAGGAATTGAATTAGGCAAAGTAATTCAATACAGTATTCCAGATTTAATAGAATATACATCTTCAAATAATAACTTTCCGCTCGCAAATGAAGCTAGCAAAAATTCTATTAATTTTACTGTTTCTTAAATGAAAACTCTTTTGATTTTAGGTAATGATAAAATTAGTCAGCTTGCAGCTTCTAAAATTAGTTCAAACATAAATCTTAAAATTTTAATAGATAGATCAAATGATATAAAAAGAATATATAAATTACTTATTAAAAGGGTGATTAGTCCACTTCTCTTTGTAAAAATGTTTTACTGTGAGTTTAAAAGAAAAAATTTTTACTCACTCAAATCATTTGAGTCAATACATGACAATAAAATGTTAGTTAGTTTTGTAGAAAAACATAATATAAAAAAAATTATATTATTTAGAGCTAGTCTTATTGTAGGTAAAACATTAATTAAAAAAAAAATTACAATTCTAAATATTCATGCAGCAAAAGTACCTAAATATGGAGGGATTGGTTCTATACAAAAAGCTTTAAAAAAAAAAGAGCTCAATCAATACGCTAGCCTACATTTAGTAAAAGTAGCAATTGATAAAGGTAAAGTTTTAGATAAAGAGAAGTATAATTTGATACCAAACAAGAGTTATTGTTATAATGAAGGAATAGCTTATAGAGCAGCTTCAAAATTATTATCAAGAACTTTGTTAAAATGATAGAAAATATATTAAATGCTTAGATTAAAACAGTTAGGACAAGACACTTTAATATATGGAATAGGAGGTATTTTAGCGAAAAGCGTTTCTTTCTTTTTATTACCAATCTATACTCGAATTTTCACACCAGCTGACTATGGAACTATCGAAATGCTAACAGTTATCAGTAGTTTTTTATCTGCAATCTTGGTCATGGGAATGGATTCTGCGCAATCGATGTATTTTTTTAAGTTTAAAAAAAATGGAAAAATAGCTCAAGCTAAAATTGTTTCAGCTATCCTTCAATGGCGCTTATTATGGGGAATTTGCATTGTTCTTCTGGCAACCTTGATAGCACCAATACTTAATGCCTTGTTTTTTCAAGGAAAATTAAGTTTAGAATATTTTGCAATTGCTTTTGTTGGAGCTTTGTTCACACAAATCATGAAACAGAGTGCTGAGGTTATGCGTTTACTTTATAGACCTTGGGGATTTATCAGTATTACACTAAGTCAGAGTATTCTATCTGCAGTATTAATTTTAAGCTTTGTAATTTTACTTGATCAGGGAATTTTAGGTTTTTTTCTTGGTACCGGTATTGCTTCAGTAGCAATGGCAATTATTGGATGGTTTCGTATTCGTGATTATTGGCAATTTAAAGAAATTCACTTTAATCTCTGGTTACAATTAATCCGTTTTGGAGCACCACTAATGCCTGCGGGTATGGCAATTTATTTTATAAGTACTGCGGATCGTTGGTTCATACAACACTACCATGGTTCCGAGTCACTTGGAGTTTATGCAATAGGGGCTAAATTTGTAATTTTACTTACACTAGTCGTTGAAACTTTCCGTAAAGCTTGGTGGCCAATTGCAATGGACTCTATGCACGGTAAAGATGGCCCAGATACATTTCGTACAATTGCACGTTTATATATGGGACTTGGTACTTCAGGTATAGTTCTTTTGACTGCTTTCTCACCTTTTTTAGTGAGATGGTTGACAGCACCTGCATTTCATGACGCTTGGCCAATTATTGGAGTTTTAGCTTGGCAAGCTGTATTTTATGGTTTTTTCTTGATTGCTACAGCTGGAATATGGAAAACAGAAAAAATGTATCTAAATCTCTACTTGATGGGTGGGGCTGTTATTATAAGTCTATTTTTAAATTGGGTACTTGTTCCAGTCTATGGAAGTATGGGAGCTGCAATATCTACATCTTTAACATATTTTTTATTATTAGTAGTTTCAATGATTTTGAGTGAAAAACTTTGGAAAATAAATATTTCCATAATTATTTTAGCTTTTCAAATATTGTTAGGCTCTATTTTTGTCGCTTGGTTTGTTTATGGTGATAATGCATCCAATCCATCTTTGGTAATTTTGATAGCATTTTTAGTTGCAAGCATACTATTAATGAGCAGTATTCAATTTTCAAAAATAAAAAGTTTAATTATATTTTTTAAAGCAAAAAAATAATGTCCAAAATATTTAAAAATTTATTAACTTCTTTATTTCTTCCAAACTATTATTATTTTTTAGCTATTTTAAGATCAATAAAAATTTTGTTTAAAAATAATCTTTCAGATTATAATGGCCTGTATCCGTTACATGCATTGAATACTTTTTTTTATAAAGTACAAAATTTAAATATAAAAAAATTTTCAAGAAAGGGTATTTCTTCAATTATTGGTGGTGGAAATTATAATTTAAGTAATTGGTGGCATCTTCCTAATTTCAGTCACTTTTTTTTTACTAGAGCACCAGCAATAAGTGTTTTATGGGGCTCTTTAATGATACTAAGTTGGTTAATTTTTATAGATATATCAGTAAACGGTAAAATTGAATATTCTGTACTTCCTCTACTGAGTACAATTTTTTATATTTATGTCGTTAGCCTTCCTAATTATAACATATTTGGATTAATTGTTGTCTCTCCAATACTATATTACTTAATCAACAATGATACATTTTTTTTTGTATCATTTTCAATTTTATTACCAATCATTAGTCCAACAGTTTTTATAATTTTTTCTCCCATAGTTTTTCTTTATTCTATTTTAACAGCTAATCATTTATATTTTTTTTTATATTGCTTATTAATTCCATTAATATTTATTAATCTTTTATATTGTAAAAAAAAAGATTTGTGGTTGATATTTTCATGGATGCTAAATGCAATGGGAGTAAGGGCTACAAAATTTAAATTATATCGTGATAATCTAACTTTTAAAAAATTAAATTTAAGAGATTGTTACTATATTTTTTCTTATAGTTTAGCTATATTTTGTCTTTCAACTGTAGAATCTTCTTATACTTATTTTTGTGTTTATATTTTTGTTATTCATATAATTAATAGAAAATTAATTAAATTTTCTGATGAACAGAATATTTTAGCAGTTTATGTTATTTCTTTTGTAACACTGTTAATAATTTCAAAGGATTTTAATATATTTTCTTTTGGTTTAGCAATTATTGCTCTTTTTGAACCAATCAAAAATATACAAAAGATAAATCCAATTAATACTCGTAATTTAATTAAACAATTAAATGATTTTATAGGAAAAAATAAAAAACCTCTATTATTGTGCTTCTCTAATCCTAAAAATAATTACAGAAAAGTTTTTGATGGTCAAAGAATACTAGTTGAACCTATTTCTTACGTATGTAATAAAAATAATAGGCTTTTATTGCCCGATTGGTGGGCTGTTTTTAATAAATCAAGTCTTGAAAATTTTTGGATTGATAACAAGCATGATCTAATGTTAGTAATGAAAAATTATAACGTGGATGAGATTATATCGACCTCAAAAGAGACAGATCTTTTTTTTGACGATAGCTTTTCTCAGAAAGGGATTTTTGATTGGGATAAGGTATATTTTCAAGAATTTAGGCGTGATCTTAAAATAGATTTAGGTTTAAAAGATCCAATTATATGGAAAAAATATAAAAAAAATAATTAATAAAATTAATATGCAAAATATATTTGAATTTTTTAAAACAGATAAAAAAGCATTAATATTTTCTAAATATAGAGAAGGGGAAAAGTTGAATTTTAAAGACTATATTTGGTTATTAAAGAATGCTTTTTTTTATGAACTACCCAAAGCATTTATTTTGGGTTTTCCAAGTGGAATAGGAAACTTTTTTAGGAATATTTATTTAAAAAAAACCCTAAAAAAAGTAGGTAAAAATTCTATATTTGGTAAAAATTTAGATTTATCTGGTGAAAAAAATATAGAGATAGGATCTTACACATGGTTAGATGATTATGTGGTTCTGTCTGCTTCATTTGGAGAATTAAAAATTGGTAATCGTTGTCATATTTCTAGATCTTCAATTCTTTCAGGAGGTGGAGGACTTTATATAGATGATTATGTTGGAATATCTTCAAACGTACAAATTTACTCACATTCTGAAATTCCTATAAAAGGCAAGAGTATGGCTGGCCCAATGGTTAAAGAGACACAAAAAGGTTTTAAATCTTCACCAGTTTATTTAAAAGCAAATTGTTTTATTTCTGCAGGTGCAATTATCTTGCCAGGTGTAACTATAGGTGAAGGTTCAATAGTAGGTGCAAATTCTGTTGTTACCAAAGATGTAGAGCCCTGGACAATTGTAATGGGAGTTCCTGCCAAAAAGAAGGGAAAACGTCCTAGATAATCTACAAATGAAAAAAAAAAGATTGGCAATTAGCATCGACATGGATGATGCATGGGTTGGTTTTAGAAAAGAAAATTCTTTTTTGTCAGAGGCATTCACAAACATATTTGATTTATTTAAAAATGAAAAGTATAAGCCAACATTATTTGTCATTGGTAGAGACATAAATATATACAAAGAATATCTTAAAAAAGCATTTAATATGGGTTTTGATATTGGTAACCATGGATATTCCCATGGTTATTTAGATGGTCTAAAAAACTCTAAGATAAAAGATGAAATTTATAATACTCATGTAGCGTTAAAAGAATTTGGACCGATTAAAAGTTTTCGTGCTTCAGGTTGGTCGACCAATACTAATGTTGATAAAATCCTAGTTGAGCTTGGATATGAGATTGATGCATCTAGAGTAAAAGGTTTTAGTTTTTTAATACTCAAAATTATTCATTTTATTTATGCTAGAAAAGCTACTAAAATTTATGGAAGGTTTTCAAATCTTATATTCCAAGACAGTCTTAAAATGAATAACAGTCTTAAATATTTGATTTTAAAATCTGTTTTTGGAATTCCATTTTATCACTCAATGTTAAAATATTTACCTAATGTTATTAATAATTTTTTAATAAAAGTTTCTAAATTTTCTAATAATCAAAGTTATATTTTCCATGCTAGAGATTTTACAAATACCAACATCAATAAGACAACTTTAATATTGTCAATTTTAAGTGAAAATTATTTATTGACTTCAGTTAGAAATTTTTACTAAAGACACTATTATAAAAAGATATCTGGTAAAAATTAAATTTTAGTATTAGTAATTTTTACAAAAAACAAACCTTTTATAAGTTACTAAAAATTGCTAATACTTGGTTTATTTAATAATGAAAAAACTTAAAATTGTTATCATTAGTTACAGTTGGCCACCACGTAATGCAATTAGTGTGCATAGACCCTATTCATGGGCACGTTATTGGAGCGAACAAGGACATGATGTAACAGTTTTAACGGCAAAAAAACAAATTTTTGATAGCCCTTTAGATTTAGATTTGCCTCATTTGAAAAATGTTAATGTAATTGAATTACCATATTATTTATTTTGGAGCCCTTTATTAAAATTTCCGTTTATTGAAAAAATTGGTAAGTGGTTTAAAAAAAAATTTAGTAATTATTTAGAACCTAGTTATGACCCTAGAAATTATTGGTATTATTCTACATCTCCAATTTTTTCAAAAATTGCAAGAAATGTAGACGTTGTGATTAGTACATATGGTCCTGAGGTATCACATAGCATTGGTTGTAAAATGAAAATATTAAATCCTTTAATATACTGGATAGCAGATTATAGAGATTTGTGGAGTGAAAATCCCGGATTAGATGATGCACCTAAAAAACTTAAAAATAAAATTAAAATGAGAGAAAAAGAAACTGTTAGTAAATACGCTGATTTAATAACAGCGGTATCGGATGATCATTGTGAAAGACTTAGCAAACTTCTCAAGAAACCTACACTGAAAATTACTAATGGGTTTGACATTGATGAACATGTTGTAAAAAATGATATTTCAAAAAAAAATTCAAAGTTAAATAAAAAATTAAAAATTTTATTCACTGGAAACATTTATTCAAAAGAATTTAGTCCTGTTATACTTTTGAACTCAATAGTAAATTTAATTAATAAAAAAAAAATACCAAAAAATTCTATTGTTCTAGAGTTTTATGGAGCGAGACATGATCACATAAAAAACTTATCTCTTAAACCAAAGTATCAAAATTTAATCCAATTGAAGGGACACATTAATAGATCAAAAATTTTAGAGAAACAAAAAAAAGCTGATATATTAGTTTTATACTTAAGTTCGAAAGATATTTCACGAGGTGTAGTTACTGGAAAGTTTTACGAATATATGGCTGCAGCACGTCCAATTTTATGTATTGGAGGTAGGCCTGATTTTGATATTGTTAGAATTTTAAAATTAACCAAAATCGGACTAATTTTTCATAAAAATAACAATGAAAAGCTAGAAGATTTAATTTGTAGTTCTTATTATGGAGAAGGGATATTTAAGAAATATAAACCCAATAAAAATAAAGTATTAAGTTTTTCTCGTAAACGTATTTCAAAATTTTTTTTATCAGAAATTAAAAAAAGACTTCTTAAAAACAAAAAAGTATCTTCAACAAAATTTAGTACAATATTAACATCTAATAAAAAAATTCCTAAAGTAGTACATATAATCACTGGTCTTGAGAAAGGAGGTGCTGAAAGGTTTCTATACAACTTAATTAACAAAAACTTAAATAATCAGCTAAATAACACTGTAATCTCACTCATGTCAGAGGGTTACTATGGATCTTTATTAAAGAAAAAGAAAATCAAAGTATTCAATTTGAACATGAGCAGAGGTAGTATTGATTTCTCTGCTTTGAGAAAATTACGAGAAATCTTAATAAAACAAAAACCAGACATAATTCAAGGATGGATGTATCATGGAAATTTAGCAGCTTTGCTAGGAAAAATTATGGTTAACAGAAAGTTAAAACTATCATGGAGCGTACGGTTGAGTCTTGAAATTTTTGATAGAATGAAATTAAGTACACGATTTGCAATTAAACTTGGATCTCTGTTTTCAAGAATACCAGATCTAATAATATATAATTCTATACGTTCTTTAAATCAACATCGTGATCTTGGCTATTCTGCTTATCATGATTTTTATATTCCAAATGGATTTGATACTGATAAATGGAAACCAGATAAAAATGTAAAACTAAAATTAAGAAATACACTTGGATTATCTAAATCAACAAAAATAATTGGCTACGTAGGAAGAGGTGATGACCAAAAAGATTTGCCAACTTTATTTAAGGCATTTGATAAAATTTGCAAAATATACAAAAATATTTTTCTAGTAGCGATTGGAAGAAACTTAAAAAAATATTCCACAAATAATAAAAATGTAATTTTTTTAGGACAGCGTTCAGATATAGATGATTTAATGAAATGTTTTGATTTATTGTGTCTTTCATCTAAAGCTGAAGGATTTCCAAATGTAATTGGAGAAGCCATGTCTACAGGGGTGCCATGTATTACAACTGATGTGGGTGATGCAAAAGATATTGTTGGTAAAACTGGTTGGGTTTCAATGCCAAATAATCCAAAATCATTAGCTTATTGTTTAGATGCTGCATTAAAAACCTCAAAGAGCGAATTAGAGTATCACGCAAAAATTGCTAGGAATAAAATTATAGATCAATTTCATATTAAAGATATCAGAAAACAGTTTACATCTTTATATAAATCAATGTTAGATTAGCCTCATGAAAATTTTAGTAACAGGATCAGCAGGTTTTATTGGATCAATGCTTGCTATGAAGCTATTAGACAGAGGTGATAAAGTAATTGGAATTGATAATCATAATGATTATTATGATCCAAAAATTAAGGATGATCGTCTTGAGCGCCTTTTAAAATATACAAATTATAAGCATTATAAAAATGATCTTAGTGATAATAAAAAGCTTTCTGAAATATTTACAATCCATAAATTTCAAAAAGTAGTAAATTTAGCAGCTCAAGCAGGAGTTCGCTATTCTATTGAAAATCCGCTTGCTTATATTAACAGTAATATTGTTGGATTTGCTCATATCTTAGAGAATTGTCGTATTAATAAAATTAAACACTTGGTGTATGCCAGCACTTCAAGTGTATATGGAGCTAATACTAAAATGCCTTTTTCAGAACATGATTCTGCAAATCATCCTTTGTCTGTTTATGCTGCTTCTAAAAAATCAAATGAACTTATGGCACACACATATAGCTATCTTCACAAAATTCCAACAACTGGTCTTAGATTTTTTACAGTATATGGACCATGGGGAAGACCGGATATGGCTTTATTTAAATTTACCAAAAATATTTTAGAGGGAAAAAATATAGATGTATTTAATAATGGAAAACACACTAGAGATTTCACCTATATCGATGATATTGTAAATGGGATAGTAAAAACTTTAGATAATGTAGCTAATAGCAATGTTGATTGGGATAACTATAATCCAGATCCAGCAAGTAGTGGAGCTCCTTGGCGAATATACAATATAGGAAATAATAAACCAGTAGAACTTATGGATTATATTTTTGCTTTAGAAAAAACTTTAGGTAAAAAAGCAAAAATAAACTATCTACCACTCCAGCCAGGAGATGTGCCTGACACTTATGCAAATGTGGATAATTTAATTAAGGATTTTGACTACAAACCAACCACAGCAGTTATTGATGGAGTTAATAAATTTGTTGAGTGGTATAAAGATTATTATCAAATATGATCAATTCAAATAAAAAACTTTCATTAGCAATAATAGGTTTGGGTTATGTTGGTTTACCGCTTGCTTTAGAATTTGCTAAAAAAAGATCAGTAATTGGTTTTGATATAAATAAAAAAAGGATTAAAGAACTTTATTTTGGTCTCGATAGAAATAAAGAGTTTAAAAAAAAAGATCTTAAGAATTCTAAATTATTAAAACTTTCTAGTAATGAAAAAGATCTTAAATCAGCAAATTGTTACATTATTACTGTTCCAACACCTGTTGATAAATCTAAAAAACCAAATTTAAAACCACTTTTAAAGGCATCTAGGATGGTTGGCAGGTTAATAGATAAAGGTGATTTAGTAATTTATGAGTCTACTGTTTATCCTGGTTGTATTGATGAAGAATGCGTACCTATCTTGAAGAGGTTTTCAAACTTAAATTATAATAAAGATTTTTATTGTGGCTATAGTCCTGAAAGAATAAATCCTGGAGACAAAGATCACACCATCTCAAATATCAAAAAAATTACCTCAGGATCAACACTTAAAATAGCGAATATAGTAGATGATTTGTACAATGAGATTATAACAGTTGGCACTCATAAAGCCTCGAGCATAAAAGTTGCAGAGGCTGCTAAAGTTATTGAAAATACTCAACGTGACTTAAATATTGGTCTCATTAATGAGCTATCAATTTTATTTAGCAAAATGAATATTGATACCAAAGAAGTTTTAGATGCTGCAGGTAGTAAATGGAATTTTCTGCCATTTAAGCCTGGCTTAGTGGGTGGACATTGTATTGGAGTTGACCCTTATTATCTCACTCATAAAGCTAAACAAATTGGTTATAATCCTAAAATTATACTAGCCAGTAGAAAATTAAACGACAACATGGGCAAATATGTAACATCAAGATTGATTAACGCATTAAAAAAAAAGAATATCAAGATTAAAGGATCTAAAATTTTAATTATGGGACTTAGCTTTAAAGAGAATTGTGCAGATACCCGAAATTCTGGTATCCTAAGTGTCATCACTACATTAAAAAAATTAAATTGTAAGTTAGATCTTTATGATCCTTGGGTAAATAAAAAGGATATTAAAGAAATTTATAATATTTTTCCACAGACCAAATTAAATCAAAATACTTATGATGCAGTTATAATAGCTGTTGCACATGATAAGTTTAAAAAAATGGGAGCTAAAGCTATCTCAAATTTATGTAAAAAAAGTCATATTATTTATGATTTAAAATATTTATTTCTAAAAAATCAAACTGATTTAAGAATGTAAATTATATTAAATCAAAAAATTTAATCAATATTGTAAAATATTTTATAATTTATTAATAGCTGGAAAATTAATAAAAATGTAATATTTATTTAAATTAGTATTTATGAAAAAAAAAAACTTTTAATTTTAGTTAATTATTTAAGTTTTTTTTTATCACACCGTTTATCGATAGCAGAAGCATCCTTGGCTCAAGGATTTGATGTTTTTATTGGTTATGGTGAACTTCGAGGTGCTGATCCTAAAGCATTAGAGCAAAAAGGTTTCAAAGTAAGTCTTATTCCGATGCAACCAGGTGGTATTAATTTGTTTAAAGATTTAAAGACTCTTTATTATATTTGGGCTTACTTTAAGAGTGTGAAACCAGACATTGTTCACTTAGTAACTATTAAGCCTTATCTTTATGGTGGAATTATTTCTCGTTTAATTGGGGTTAAGGGTTTAGTCTCAGCAGTATCAGGACTTGGGACTTTATTTGTTAATAAAGATTTTAAAGCTAGGTTTTTGCGTTTATTACTTTACCCCATTTATAAATTTGCTTTTAATCATTTCAATCAAAAAATTATTGTTCAAAATGAAGAAGATTTAAGAGAATTATTAGATTGGGGCGTTCTGAAACTTTCTAAAGTTAAATTATTAAAAGGCTCAGGTGTCAAGTTAGGAAATTTTAAATATTTTAATGAAGCTATCGGAATAACCACTGTATGTTTTGCTGCACGTTTATTACGTGACAAAGGTGTTTATGAGTATTTTTCTGCGGCTCGAATCCTTAAAGAACGTGGTGTAAAAGCTCATTTTTTATTAGCTGGAGATTTTGATATAAATAATCCTTCAGGCCTAAATGTTGATGATTTAAATAAGTTAAAAGAAGAAGGCCATGTTGAAGTAATAGGATTCCAAAAAGACATCTCAGAATTATATGCTAAATCACATATTGTTTGCTTACCCTCTTACCGTGAAGGTTTTCCCAAATCACTTATTGAAGCTGCAGCAGCAAGTAGAGCAATCGTAACTACAAATGTTCCTGGTTGTCGTGACGTAATTATTCCAAATAAAACTGGTTTACTTGTTCCAGTAAAAAACTCTGAAAAATTAGCTGATGCATTGCAATGGTTAATAGAAAACTCTAAAGAACGTATTATCATGGGTAAAGCTGGCAGAAAACTTGCAGAAAAAGAGTTTTCAATTGAAAAAATTGTTTTAAATCATATTAATATTTATCAAAAACTTTTAAGTATCAACTAAAGATTAAGTTAAAAAATAATTAATTGTAATAAAATAATTATAGTATTATTTTTGATTAAAATAGAATACACAAATTAACAATATAAATGAGTTTAAAACTTTTATTTATCCAACTTAATGAAATCAACTTTGATCTTGTTGATAAATATTTATCAGTATCAAAAAAAAATAAATTTAAAAATCTTAAGATAATTAGAAATACTTATAAAAGTTTTCATACTTATGCTGAAAATAAATATGAAAACTTGGAACCTTGGATTCAATGGGTTTCAGTAAATTTGGGTAAAGATTTCAATGACCATAATATATTTAGACTGGGTGATATAGTAAATTTTACCAAAGAAAAGCAAATTTTTGAAAAAATTGAAGAGAGAGGATTTAAAGTTGGTGCAATTTCACCAATGAACACAGACAATAGATTAAAAAATCCCTCATATTTTTTGCCAGATCCTTGGACTAATACCCATTCAGATAATTCAAGTTTTTCAAAAAGATTATCCTTAATGTTAAAACAAACAATAAACGATAATGCTTCTGGAAGTTTATCTTTTAGATCAATTTTAACAATTATGGAAATTATTCTTAAGACCTTTCATTTTAAAAAAACTTTATTTTTAATAAAATTAATATTTTCATCTTTAGCTAAACCATGGAAAAAATCGCTTGTTTTAGATTATCTAATTCATTTATTACATATTAATTTTTTAAAAAAAAAATCACCAAATTTCTCATCAGTTTTTTTAAATGCTGGTGCACATATTCAGCATCATTATTTTTATAATACAAAACACTTGAAAAACCTGCCAACAAACCCGGGATGGTATATAAATCCATCATTTGATCCAATAGAAGATATGCTTGATGTGTATGATAAAATAATTGGTGATTATTTAAAATTATTAAAAAATGAAAACCAATTACTTGTTTCCACAGGTTTAAGACAGGTGCCATATGACATGGTTAAGTTTTATTATCGTTTAAAAAATCATTCAATTTTTTTGAACAAAATTGGGATAAATTTTTCAAAAGTTTTGCCAAGAATGACAAGAGATTTTGAGATTATTTTTGATAATAATAAAAATTTAAAAATTGCAAAAAGTATATTAGAGAATATTAAATCAAAAAAAAATGATTTGAAAATATTTTTTGAGATTGAGGAAAGAGATAGGAGTCTATTTGTTGTTCTTACATATCCTCATGAAGTTGAAAGAGATGATATTATCATTATTAACAAAAATTTAGAATTAAATTTTTTTAATGAATTAGTTTTTGTAGCAATTAAAAATGGCATGCACGATACAAAAGGATATGTTTTTTGCTCACCAAATTCACATCTTATTTCACCCAAAGACCCAGTTCATGTTTCAAAACTTCATAATATGATTTTAAGCTATTTTTAAATTGATTAATTTTATTACTTAAAATAAATAGGCGCTAATTAAATTTACATATAAGCAAAGATAGTTTAACCTTAAACTTATTTTTTTGAATACTTGCTTCTAAAAAATAAAAAAACAAAAAATAAAGATACAAACAAAGCTAAAGAAGCCAGAGGGCTTATTAATAAAAAACTCCAGTATCCTAATAAAAATAGAAAAATATTTATAATTATAATTATAAAATTTGTTAAAAATAAAGACTTAAATTTTTTAAATAATATGTGATGTAAGTGATCTCGTCCTGCTTTAAATAGATTTTTTTCATTTTTCAAACGAATAAAATTAATTGATAAGAATTCATAAACCAAAATTGATATAGACCACGCGAGTAAGATTGGATGAATATTATTTCGATCACTTAGATAGATTAGAATAAATGACAATATAAAACCTAATAACAAACTACCACTATCTCCTAGAAATAGTTTTGGAAATTTAAAAAAAGAAAAATTAAAAAATAGAAAAATGCTTAGAGGTATTAAAATTATTGATAAATATTTTTTAAAATTAAGATCTGGGACTAAAAAATATAAAATAATTATTATAGAAATTGTCAAAAAACCCAATGTTCCATCCATTCCATCAAAATAATTAATTGCGTTAATTAAAAACAGCACACAAAATAAAGTAAATGGTAATGCAAAAGCTCCTAGTTCTATTTTAAAGTAATCATAGTTACCCAAGTGATGTAGGCTTAAATTTTGAAAAACAATTAAATAAAAAACAGGTATTATTTGCAAACTTAATTTACCACCTACATTTAAATTAAACCTGTCATCAATTAAGCCCACTATAGAAATTAAAAATGCAATTGATAGTATTGTGTTTAAATCATTATTTGAAATATCTAATATTAAAATTGAAAAAACTAGAGCAATACTGATTGCAATTCCCCCTGTGTAAGCTGTAGCTATGGAATGAGCTTTTCTTTTATTGGGTAAATCGACTAAATTTATTCTATAGCCAATTTTTGCAAAAAAAAATAACAATAAAAAACTTATTAAAGAATAAAATATTATTAAATATGTCATAAATTAAATTTTATTATTAATAGGGATTAATTTAAGATTGATATCTTACAATAGAATTTCAATTATTAAAATTGAAAAAAATATATTTTTTTTTGTTATAAGGTTTATACTGTTTTTTTACGAAATTTGAAATATCAATTCTTTATCTAATGATTTTTAATTCAGTTACTGAAAAATTTATATTCTATAGCTTTCCAGCTATATTATTTTCTTTAATTCCTTTTTTTTTAATTACTGGTCCTTTTTTAAGCGATTTATCAGTTTCTTTAATTGGCTTAATATTTTTAATTTATTGTTTTAAAGAAAAAAATTTTTCATATTTTAAACATAAATATTTTTATTTTTTTTTAATATTTTGGGTCTATCTAGTAATAAATACATTAATCAATAACTTTAATTTTCAAAGTTTAAAAATTTCTTTTTTTTTCTTTAGGTATGGAATATTTGTGATTGCGATTTTTGCTTTATTAAATTTTGATTGTAAATTTATAAAATATTTTTTTTATTGTATTTTTATTTGTTTCATAGCTTTAATAATAGATGGTTTTTACCAATATTTTGTTGGTGAAAATATTTTAGGATGGAGTAAAACTAATAGAACTTCAAGTTTTTTTGGAGAGGAAAAAATTCTTGGAAGCTATTTAAGTAGACTGTGGCCAATTTTTTTTGGATTATCTATATTTTTATTTAAACAAAAAAACAAAACATTTATATTATTTATTTCAATTTTTATTTTATCAGAGACTTTAATTTTTTTAAGTGGCGACCGAACTGCTTTTTTTTATATTAATCTATCTGCAATTTTTGTTATTTTATTTTCACAAAAATTAAAAAAATTAAGATTATTAACATTATTCATAAGTATATTTTTGATTGTCATGATAAGTCTGATTTATCCCTCTGCAAAAAATAGGCTAATTGATAAAACTCTTAATGAAATGAATTTAGGTGATATAAAAGATGAAGATTCACAAGAAATTTATATTTTCTCAAAAATACATACAAATTATTACATAACTTCCTACAGGATGTTTTTAGATAACAAAATTTTAGGAGTCGGAGTCAAAAATTATAGAAATTTTTGTGGAGATGAAAAATATAAGGTAAATAAAAAATCTTGTTCTACCCATCCACACAACTCTTATGTTCAAATATTAAGCGAAACTGGGTTAATAGGTTTTTTATTTTTGATAGTTGCCTTGTTTTATTTTTGTAAAAATGTCTTGAGGCATGCTTTGCTAAAATTTAAGGCTAAATCTATTTTTAATGATTTTGAGATTTGTATACTTTCTGGAATTGCAATATATCTTTGGCCATTTGTTCCAACAGGTAGCATATTCAATAATTGGTTGAATATTGCACTAATATTGAATTTCCCATTTCTTATTTGGAGTATTAAATCAAATAAGACCAATAATTAAATAATAAATATTTTTTTATTCTTTGACTAATTAATTTTTTTTAAGTAAAAGATCTCGCCTGGTAATTATTGCGAAAGTGTAATACCCGATCCCATTCCGAACTCGGCAGTCAAGCCTTTCAGCGCCAATGGTACTTTGTCTTAAGACACGGAAGAGTAGGACATTGCCAGGCATTTCTTAAAATGAAAAATCTTATTATTGTTACTGGTGGAGCTGGTTTTGTTGGTTCTAATCTTATTGAACTTTTATTAAATAAAACAAAATATAATATAATCAGTCTTGATAATTATTCGTCAGGAAGTAAAAAAAATCATATTCAAAATAAGAGAGTTAAATATATCAAAGGTGAAACTTCAGATGTCAATAAAATCTTTGAAAAAAAAAAAATATCATTAGAGCTATTTTTCATTTTGGTGAATTTGCAAGAATTTATCAAAGTTTTAAAAAATTTGATGAATGTTTTAAATCAAACTCAATTGGCTCAAAAGCAATATTTAAATTTTGTTTAGATAATGAAATCAAACTTATCTATTCAGCAACTTCTGCAAGCTTAGGTAATAAAGGGAATGATAAAAATCTTTCACCATATGCTTTTACAAAGTCAAAAAATTTAGAATTGTTGGAAAATTTAAAAAAGTGGTTTAATTTTAAATTTGAGGTTATTTTTTTTTATAATGTTTATGGACCAAAACAAATTGAAGTTGGAGATATGGCAACAGTGATCGGGATATTTGAAAACCAGTATCGAATTGGCAAATCATTAACCGTGGTTAGACCAGGTTCTCAAACTAGAAGATTTACTCATATTAATGACACAGTTAAAGTATGCCTTGAGGCCTATAGGGCAGATAAATGTAAATATTATAGTATAAGTAACAAAAATTCATATTCTATTTTAGAAGTAGCAAATATGTTTGGAAGTCAAATTTCATTTTTAAAACCAAGATTAGGTGAAAGATATGCATCTGCTTTAACTAAAATCACATATAACAACAAAATAATCCAAAAATATGGAAAATTACAATTGAAAGATTATATAAGTTCCTTTATTAAGTCTCATTAATTATGAAAATTAAAAGTTCACTAAAATCTATAAAAAAAAGAGATTTAAACTCTAAACTTGTACGTAGAAGAGGTAGAGTTTATGTAATAAATAAAACAAACCCAAAATTTAAAGCCAGACAAAAATAATTTTTATGGATAATGAAAACCATAAAAACACTTGGAATAATTTTACAAAGTTTGTGTTGTGGGGAACAGTCGCAGTTATTGGTGTTTTGGTTTTAATGGCGTTATTCTTACTATAAAATAAATGTATGAAAATTGCTTCTGTTTTAGAAAATCAAAAAATTGAAAAAAGAATAGCGATTACCCCTGAGATTGTAAAAAAATATATATCCCTTGGTCTTGAAGTTATTTTACCTGAAAATTATGGAAGTCATCTTGGAATTAAGGATGAAGAATATAAAGAATTAGGCGTATCAATTTTAAAAGATGAAAAAGAAATAATAAGTAATGTAGATATTATTGTTCAACTAGGTTTATTTAATGATGATAAATATTCTTTATTAAAAGAAAATCAGACATTTATTGGTGTACTGAGCCCATACGACAATAAAGATAAAATAGATAATTTAGTTAAAAAAAAAATAAATACCTTTTCCCTTGATTTGCTTCCAAGAATAACTAGAGCCCAATCTATGGATATATTATCCTCACAAGCCAACCTTGCAGGTTATAAGGCAGTCATAGAATCATTTGCAAATTTTGAAAAAGCAATTCCAATGATGATGACTGCAGCGGGAACTATTCCTGCAGCAAAAGTATTAGTTGTTGGAGCAGGGGTTGCGGGATTGCAAGCAATTGCAACTGCAAAACGAATGGGGGCAATAGTATTTGCAACAGACGTTCGAGTGGCTTCAAAAGAACAGGTCGAAAGTTTAGGAGGTAAATTTTTAACAGTTGAAGGTGCAGAGAATCTTGAGACCGAAGGAGGTTATGCTAAAGAAGCATCAGATGATTTTAAAAAGAAACAAGAAGAATTATTGTCAGAGACATTAAAAAAAATAGATATAGTAATTTGTACTGCTTTAATACCTGGAAAAAAAGCACCAGTGATTATTAAAGAAGATATGATTAATAATATGAATTCTGGTTCGATAATTTATGATTTAGCAGCTATTCAAGGTGGAAACACAGCTTTTACCAAAGTGGATGAAATTTTAGATAAAAAGGGTGTTAAAATAATGGGAGAAAGCAATATTTTAAATAAACTTCCAATTTCAGCATCAAATTTATACGCAAAAAATGTATTTAATTTTGTGTCAAATTTATACGATAAGGAAAATAATAAAATTAATATAAATTTAGAGGATGAGATAATTGAAAAAACTTTAATAAAATAAAATTATGGAAATAGATCCTTTTATATTCAGATTAAGTATTTTTATCCTTTCAATTTTTATTGGATATTACGTAGTTTGGAGTGTTACTCCATCGTTACACACACCTTTAATGTCTGTTACTAATGCAATTTCATCAGTAATAATTGTTGGTGCAATTATTGCAGGTTTGGCAGGAAATTCTGACACTATATTCAGCACTTCAAATATCTTTGGTTTTTTAGCAATATCATTGGCTGCAATTAATATTTTTGGAGGTTTTCTAGTAACCCAAAGAATGCTTGCTATGTATAAAAAAAAGAAAAAGGATAAATAATGTTATCAGCAAATTTATCAGCAATATTTTATCTCATTTCTGGAGTCTTGTTTATTCTTGCCTTAAGAGGACTTTCTTCACCAGAAACATCTAGACAAGGTAATTTCTTTGGAGTTTTTGGGATGATTATTGCAATCACAGTTACATTTTTATCTATTGGAAATTTTTCAACTGGATTTGTAGTTGTTTTAATCTTTCTTTTGATAGGTGGATTAATAGGTGCGTTAATTGCATACAAAATTCCTATGACAGCAATGCCAGAGTTAGTAGCTGGTTTTCACAGTTTAGTTGGTCTCGCAGCGGTATTTGTTGCTATAGCTGCTTTTTTAAATCCTGTAGCCTTTAATTTAGGATCACCAGGCAACATTAAGCTTGGTAGCTTAATTGAAATGTCAATTGGTGCAGCAATTGGTGCAATAACTTTTTCTGGATCAATTATTGCTTTTTTAAAACTTCAAGGAATTATGTCAGGTTCACCAATAACTTTTAAAGGACAACATCCTCTTAATGCCTTAATTTTAATTTCAATAATTGTATTAACTTATCTACTTTGCTCCACACAATCTTCTAATTTATTTTGGATATTGTTAGCTGTATCTTTTTTAATTGGTTTTTTATTGATAATTCCAATTGGTGGTGCAGATATGCCAGTCGTGATTTCAATGTTAAACTCGTATTCAGGTTGGGCGCTGCTGGAATTGGATTTACTCTAGAAAATACCGCATTAATAATTACAGGAGCATTGGTTGGATCATCTGGAGCCATTTTATCTTACATAATGTGTAAAGGAATGAATAGATCTTTCTTCAATGTTATTTTAGGTGGATTTGGTGCGATAGAACAATCAACGTCATCACAAAATAAAGAACAAAGGCCAGTTAAAAGTGGAAATGCTGATGATGCAGCTTTTTAATGAAAAATGCTTCATCAGTAATAATTGTACCAGGTTACGGTATGGCTGTTGCTCAGGCACAACATGCTTTAAGAGAGATGGTCGATACACTGAAAAAAAACGACATTAAAGTTTCTTACGCAATTCATCCAGTTGCTGGACGAATGCCTGGTCATATGAATGTACTACTTGCAGAAGCAAATGTTCCTTATGATGAGGTGTTCGAGTTAGAGGAAATCAATAATGATTTTGCTAATGCAGATGTAGCTTTTGTAATTGGTGCGAATGATGTAACAAACCCTGTCGCTAAAACTGATCCACAAAGCCCAATTTATGGTATGCCAGTTCTGGATGTTGAAAAATGTAAATCAGTTTTATTTGTAAAAAGAAGTTTATCCCCAGGTTATGCTGGAATTGATAATGATTTATTTTACAGGGAAAATACTCTTATGTTGTTTGCAGATGCAAAAAAAATGACAGAAGACATAACTAAAAACTTATAAATACAAATTTTGACGCTAAAATATTTTGTGACAATTCAAAATTAAATCAAATTAAAAAATAGTGTTTTTATTGAAATCTTAGTTGATAATTATTTTTATTTTAGAAAATAGCTTGTTTTGGTTGCGGGGGACGGATTTGAACCGCCGACCTTCAGGTTATGAGCCTGACGAGCTACCAGACTGCTCCACCCCGCGATGTACTTAAATTCTATTTTTAAGTTTGTTTAATTTTTTAACTCTTTTAATATTTTCTTGAAGAATTCTTTTCTTCTTTTCAGAAGGTTTTTCATAAGTGTTTTTCAGTTTTATTACTTTAAAAAAACCATCCCTTTGTAATTTTCTTTTTAAAACTCTTAAAGCTTGTTCAATATTATTATCTTTAACTTCTATTTTCATAAATTTTATTAAAGTAGAGTGATTATCACTATAAGAATTTGATGTCTAGAAAATTGATACATTGATTTACATTTCTTTTGATTTTTTTTCTTTTTCTTTTTTTTCTCTTTTAATTCTTCTTTCAGCTTTTTCTAGAGCTTCAATTAAATCTTTTTGAGTAAATAAGTTTAGAGCCACAGGGTCCTTAGGATCTAAATTATTGTAGTTCCAGTAGCTTTTATTTCTGATTGATGTAACAGAATTTTTCGTAACTCCAACAAGTTTTGCAATTTGTGAATCTTTAAGCATATTATGCTGTCTGATCAACCATAATGCTGAATCCGGTTTATCTTGTCTTTTAGATAGAGGTATATATTTTTTAATTTTCTTTTGACTATTAGATATCTCAATATCAGTGTTTTTTATTAACAAAGGTCTATTTTCATCTTTAGACGATAGTTCAATTTCTTCTCTGGAAAGTTGGCCTGAGATTATAGGATTGTAAGCTTTAATTCCTTTTGCAACTTCACCATCAGCAATTCCCTGAATTTCAATTTCATGCAAATTACAAAAGTTTGCAATTTGATTGAAAGTAAGTGTAGTATTTTCAACTAGCCAAACTGCTGTAGCCATTGGCATTAAAGGTCCACTAGACATTATTTTTTGTTATCTGATTTGAAATTTTGGAACTTTTTATTAAATTTACTTATTCTACCTTTATCCATAAGTTTTTGTTTTCCACCAGTCCAAGCAGAGTGTGATTTAGGATCAATTTCTAGTTTTAGAATCTCTCCCTCTTTACCCCAAGTTGACTTTGTTTCAAATTGAGTGCCATCAGTCATTTCAACTTTTATACTGTGATAGTTAGGATGAATATTTTTTTTCATGGTGTCTTATAACAAAAGAATTTACTAAAACAATTAAAACTTAATAAATTTATTTAAAAAACTCTAATTTTTGTTAGTTTTTTACAATTATTGCATATTATATAAAATTGATATGTCGATATTAATCTATAAAATCGGCTATTTACTAGTCATCTTTTTTTTTTAAAATTAACACATAAAATATTCCAATTATTGCACCCATTATAGATGTCAGCATTATTTTATATGCACTTTGTAATTTTTTTTTATTCAAATTATTAAATTCAGAGGATTTAACAACTATTTTTGAAGCAAAAAAGTTTTTTTCATTTACCACTATAGGAGTAGTAGCAAATGTAGCCTCTAATCTTTGGATAGATTTATTTTGCACAATCATTTGCTTATTTTTTTTCAAATATTCAATATATTCAGCCATGTTTTCGTCGGATTTTGATAAGCTTATTTGAATATTAAGATCTAAGTCCTCAATTTTATATTGAAATAATTCTCTATGATTTACAATTGTATTTTCAAAACTTTTTTTCAAAAAATTTTGAATTTCTAAATTTACAGATTTTTCTAGAATTTTTAAGTATTCTAAATGCATTTCTTGATCATTTGTTTTGGCATGAATATACCAGTCTGGAATAATCCTATTTTTAATAGTTTTAGTAGAAAATTCAATCGAGTTCAGATAATTTAAAATTTTTCCTTTATATTCTTTATTATCTAGATAATTTTTTCCTTTTATAATTTCATACTCTTTGAATGTATCAATTATAAATTCATAATCATTTATTTTTTCTAAAAAAAGATTATAAAGATTAATTCTGGAAATTTTTGAAAAAAACGAAATATCAATAGGAGCACGCGTTAAAGGATTGTTCGTATCATACGCGCTATTATCTAATTGTTGTTTTGTATTCACACCATAATTATCTTTAGAAACAATTAAAAAATTATTAATATAATTTTGATAAATTTCTAGATTGCTATTAAAATTTTTATATTGAAGTTGTTCAAATGTTGAAATAGGCGCAATTTTTGTTTTAATTTCAAACATCGGCTTAACTGGTTCTTTAGATGTAATATATATAGCCATAAGAGCAGCAGGTAAAAAAGTAGCAAATAAAATTGTAAACTTCTTCCGCCAAATAGCTGAAAATACTTCTAATAAATCTATTTCATCATTACTATTGATTTTCTTTTTTGGGACCATTTTCAACACTTAATACATTTTAAATTTTATTCAAGATATTAAAAATTTTCTAAATTTTTTAACATTTCATTTTTTATAGAAAAACTTGATGCTTTAATATTAATATTATTTTTTTCATATTTACTAATATCATTTATTATTCCGCCAGCTTCTTCAACTATTATTTTTCCTGCAGCAACATCCCATAAATTAATATTGTTATGGAAGAAACCATCTAGTCTTCCTGAGGCAACATAAGCTAAATCTAGCGCGGCACACCCTGTATATCTCATGTTTAAATTGCTGAATTTTACACCCTCGTGATTACTTGAAAACAAACAATCCTCAATGGAATTTTTATTTGAAACTCTTAATCGATGATTATTTAAAAAAGCACCTTTATTTTTTTCTGCAAAAAACATTTCATTTTTAATTGGATCAAAAATTAATCCACTTATTATTTCTTTATTAGACTCTAAAGCTATACAAATCGCAAAATGTGGAATACCATGAAGAAAATTCGTTGTTCCGTCTATTGGGTCAATTATCCAAATATTTTCTTTATCTTTATTTATAATTGAGCCAATTTCTTCTGAAAGAAATGAATAGTTTTTTTTGGCTTTACTAAGTTCTTCAATTAATATTTTTTCAACATTTTTATCCGTTTTTGTTACAAAGTCGTAAGGGCCCTTTTTTGATACCTGTAATTTTTCAACTTCCCCAAAGTCTCTTATTACTGACTTTGATGCTTTTTCAGCAGCCTTAATCATTATGTTAAGATTTGATGATATAGAAATCATTATTAAACTTTTTTAATATACTCTATATTTCTTGTATCTACTATTATCTCATCTTCTGATTCAATAAAAGGTGGAACTTGAATACTTAATCCATTATCTAGAGTAGCTGGTTTATATGAGGAAGAAACAGTTTGTCCTTTTAGCGCAACATCTGTCGTATCTATCTTACACTTTACTTGATTAGGAAGTTCAATTGATATTGGGTTTTCATTGTAAAAACTAACAGTAACTTCTAGATTTTCGGTTAATAATTTACCTTTTTCGCCTACAATATTTTTTTTTATTTCAATTTGTTCAAATGTCTTCGGCTCCATAAAAAAATAATTATTTTCATCCTCGTATAGATAATTAAATTTAGTTTCTTCTAATGAAGCTTTTTCAACAGTTTCACTAGATCTAAATCGTTCATTTAATTTTGTATTTTTTTCCAAACTTTTCATTTCTACTTGGGCAAATGCCCCACCTTTACCAGGCTTTACATGTTGAGTTTTTAAAACCTGCCATAAATCATTTTTATATTCTAAAAGCATTCCAACTCGAATTTCACCAGCATTAATTTTCATTTAAGTATTTTTATAGTTTCTAAGGGTTTATATTTTTTATTATTCCAAACGTAGCTTGAGATAGCTAATAAATTGGCATTATTCAATAGAAGTTTTTTATAATTATCAAAATTTATTCCTCCGATAGCAACAATTGGGGTATTGGTTAACTTTTTTATTTCTTTTAAAATTTTAGTGTTAGCCTTAAATTTTGTTTTTTTCGTTGCAGTAGAAAAGAAAGCTCCAAAAGCAATATAGCTCACATTTTCTGTAATGGCAGCTTTCGCTAATCTAATAGAATTATGACAAGTAATTCCAATTATTTTGTTACCAATTATTTTTCTAGCATCTTTTACACTCATATCCTTTTGACCTAAATGACAACCATCTGCATTAAGTTTTTTTGAAAGTATGGGATCATCATTTACTAAAAATTTTACATCATTTTTTTTACATATTTGGTGAATTTTTTTTCCAATTTCGATTTTTTGTTTAAGTGAATATTTTTTAAGTCTCAATTGAAATAGGCCAATCTTGCCAGAATCAAACACTTTCTTTAAATCCTTATAAAATTCAGGGTAAATTTTGTTTGGAGAAATAAGATAAATAAATTTTTTTTTATTTATTCTCAATTTCACTAGACCATTTTCCTTGAGCAGCTAAAGTATTCATTTTTGCTCTTTTATTAAAAATATTTTGGGTTCCATCAATATTCTTAATATCTTTTGACCAGAACTTCAAAGCACTTTGCTGAAGAGCTCTTCCATATGAGTAAGTCATTATAAAATTAGTATTATTGTTTTTATTTATAAGGTTGAGATTTTCTGTTGCTTCAACTTCTGATTGACCACCAGATAAAAAAGCAATTCCAGGAACTTCATTTGGAACAGATTTTTTTAAGCATTCAAGAGTTTTAGAAGAAACTTCTTCATTGGATATTTTATTTTTTGATTTATTACCTGCTAAAATCATATTTGGTTTTAAAATTATGCCTGTAAGGTCAATTTTGTGAATTAAAAGCTCTTCAAAACATTTTTGAATTACTTCTGATGTTTTTATTAAGCAATCTTCTGCAGAGTGTTCACCATCCATTAAAACTTCAGGTTCAACAATTGGAACCATTCCACATTCTTGTACTAGAGCAGAATATCTCGCTAGCGCATGAGCATTTGAATTAATTGCAATTTTACTTGGGTATTTTTTTCCAATATTATAAACACCTCTCCACTTTGTAAATCTTGCACCAAGCTCATAATATTTTTTTAATCTTTCTCTTAGTCCATCTAAACCCTCGGTAACTTTTTCATCTAATGAATTGGCTAAATCTTTTGCACCAGTATCAACTTTAATACCTGGAACAGCTCCTGTGTCTGAGATCATTGAAGGGATTGTTTTTCCATTACTTGATTTTTGATTGATCGTTTCATCATACAGAATAACACCACCAATGCAGTCTCTCATGCAATTTGCTGTAAAAAGTGTTTCTCTAAAAAGAAGTCTATTTTCTGGTGTTGATTGAATATTTACAGACTCTAATCTTTTAGTCATCGTTCCATTACTTTCGTCTGCAGCTAGTATGCCTTTACCATTTGAAAGAATTTTAAGGGCTATTTTATTAAGATCAGACATTTTAGTTTAAAGCTTTTATACCAGGAAGTTCTTTGCCTTCAAGATATTCTAAAAAAGCTCCCCCTGCAGTTGAAACAAAATTAAAATCATTAACCACATTTAAACTATTCAATAATGAAACTGTATCTCCTCCACCAATAACTGAATAGATTTTATTAGATTTCTTATTTTCAATTATCTTCTTAGCAATTTCAATACTACCATTAGCAAAGCTAGGATTTTCAAAATATCCAGCAGGTCCATTCCACAAAATAGTATTACTTTTATCAATGATATTTTTAATAATTCCAATAGTTTTTGGACCAATATCTAAAATCATTTCATCAGATGAAATTTCACTCAACTCTTTAGTTTGTGGACTTCCATTTAAGTTTTTTCCTACTACAGCATCTTGAGGATAAATTATTTTACAGTTTTCTGTTTCTGAAAGTGAAATAATTTCTTTTATAATAGGGTCACAGTTTTCTTCTTTTAAGGATTTTCCAATTTGGTTACCCATATATTTAATAATATTGTTAGCCATTCCACCTACAATTATAATGTTGTCAAATTTAGGTATTAAGTTCTTGATTATATTAATTTTAGTAGAGACTTTTGAGCCTCCAATAATACAGGTTATAGGTTTTTTAATTTCAGAAGTAATTTTTTTTAAAGCACCAACTTCTAAATCAAGTTGTAATCCGGAGTAACAAGGTAAAAAATTTGTTATCTCATCAATTGATGCGTGTGCCCTATGAGAACATGAAAAAGCATCATTAACATAAATATCAGCTAAACTTGCAAGATGTTTTGCAAATTTTGGATTGTTTTTTTCCTCCTCAGGATAAAATCTTATATTTTCTAAAACAACTATTTTTTCATGATCATTATTAAATAAATCTTTTGAAGTTATTTCTTTAATACCTTTAGAAATAAGCTTTATATTTTGACTTAATTTCATCTCTAAATCATCACATATGGGTCTTAGTGATAGTTCGTTTACCACTTGTCCTTTAGGTCTTCCTACATGAGAAATAATTATGATTTTTGTATTTTGAGAAATTAGAAATTTTAAAGTAGGTAGAATTTTATCAATCCTTGTTGTGTCAGTGATTTTGTCATCAATTAAAGGAACATTTAAATCTAATCTTAATAATATTTTTTGATTATTAAGATTTAATTCTTCACTGATACTTTTCATTAAGAGATTTTATAAACGTATTCTGCTATGTCACACATTCTATTTGAAAATCCCCACTCATTGTCATACCAGGCTGAAATTTTTCCCATATTTTTACCTACTACACTTGTAAGTGAAGCATCTACAATTGCTGATGATGAATTGTGATTAAAGTCAATAGATACTAGTTTTTCTGATGTTATTTCTAATATTTTTTTAGACTGATTTTTTGAAACTTCTTTAAAAGCATCATTAATTTTTTCTTTGCTTATTTCTTTTTTACTACAAAAAATTAATTCAATCAGTGACACATTTGGTGTTGGAACTCGCATTGCAACACCTTCCAATTTACCTTTTAAGGATGGAATTATTTCTCCTATAGCTTTTGAAGCTCCTGTAGATGTTGGAACAATTGATTGACTTGCAGATCTTGCTCTTCTTGGATCCTTGTGAGAATTATCTAAAATTCTTTGATCACTAGTAAAAGCATGAATTGTTGTCATAAAACCTTTTTCGATTTCAAAATTATTATGAAGCACATTAGCTACTGGCGCTAGGCAATTTGTAGTACAAGATGCTGCAGAAATTATTTGATCATTTTTTGTAAGCTCTTCTTCATTTACACCAAACACGATAGTTTTGTCTGCGTTTTTACATGGAGCAGAGACTACAACTTTTTTTGCACCATTCTTGATATGTGCTAATAATTTTTCTTTTGAATTAAATTTACCAGTGCATTCAAAAACGTAATCAACGCCAAATTTTTTCCAATTAATATCTTCAATTTTAGATTCTTGAGAAAAAGTAATTTTATTTTTATTTATAATTAAATGATTTTCATCGTAATCAAGATCTGCATTAAATTTTCCGTGAACAGAATCATATTTAATTAGTGTGCAACTTGCCTCTGAATTAGATCTATTATTGATATGTTTTATTTGAATATTTTTATTTTGGCTCTCAATAATTGCTCTAATAACCATTCGGCCAATTCTTCCCATTCCATTGATTCCAACATTTATAGTCATATCTTTTTTCCGAAAAGTTTTTTTGTTTTATTTGTAATATTTGCAGCTGTTAAACCAAAGTGTTTATAAATTTCTTTGTAGGGCGCACTTTTTCCAAATGTGTCAATTCCAAAAGATAAGCCATCTCTACCTATATATTTTTTCCAACAATCGGTTGATGCTGCTTCTATCGAAATTTTTAATTTTGTCTCATTAATTATCTTTTGTTGATATGAGTTTGATTGTTTATCAAAAAGATCTTGGCAGGGCATCGATATTACTTTTGAGTATATCTTATCTTTGGCTAATTTATGACTTGTCTCAATTGCTAAATTAACTTCAGAACCACTAGCAAGTATTGTTAAATGAATTTTTTTGTTTGTCCTCAAAACCTCATATGCACCTAGAGAACATTTATTAGTGTTTGAAACTTTTTTTCTTATTGGTTCAAGATTTTGTCTGGTTAAAGATAAGACACTAGGTGTTTTTGAACTTTTTAATGCATGTTCCCAACATTCAATGGTTTCCATTCTATCTGCAGGTCTAAAAATATTTAGATTTGGAATAGATCGCAAACCTGATAATTGTTCTATTGGTTGATGGGTTGGACCATCCTCCCCAAGACCGATAGAGTCGTGTGTCATGACATAAATAACTCTTTGCTCCATTAATGCCGATAACCTTATTGAAGGTTTACAATAATCTGAAAATATCAAAAAGGTTCCTCCATAAGGAATAAAATTACTATGAAGCGCAAGCCCATTCATTATTCCACTCATTGCATGCTCTCTCACACCATAGTGAATGTAATTACCATTAAATTCACCAGGCTTAACTATTTTATGATGTTTAGTTTTAGTGTTATTTGATCCTGCCAAATCTGCAGAACCACCAATTAGATTATTAGCAACACTAGTTAATGCATTTAAAGTAAGCTCTGAGGATTTTCTTGTGGCTAAACTTTTTAATTCTTTAATTGTATTTTGTTTTTCAGTTTGTAAAATTTTTAAAAAATTATTTTTTAGTAAATTGTTTATTTTTACTTTTTTCTTTTTATAAATCTTGCTCCAAGCATTTTCAAGTTTTTCGCCTCTTTTACCAATTTTTTTCCATTCATTTAAGATTTTATTTGGAATCTCAAAAGGTTTATAATTCCAATTTAGGGAATTTCTTACAAGTTTAATTTCATCTAAACCTAAAGGACTTCCATGAGATGATGATTTACCAGATTTATTTGGTGACCCATAACCAATTTTAGTTTTACAAGAAATAACAGTTGGTTTTTTTGCGTTTTGAACTTTTTTTAAAGCTTTAAAAATTTCTTTTTCATTGTGACCATCGATAAGAACATATTCCCATCCATAACTTTCAAATCTTTTTTTATAATTATCTGAGACTGTTAAACTAGTCGGTCCATCAATTGATATTGAATTATTATCAAAAAGCATCACTAAATTTTTAAGCTTCAAATGTCCGGCTAAACTCATTGCTTCATGACTTATTCCCTCCATTAGGCAACCGTCTCCAGCAAGAACATAGGTTTTGTGATTTATTATTTCTTTACCTAATTTTTTTTTTAAAATTTCTTCAGCAAGTGCAAAACCAACTGCATTTGCAATACCTTGTCCAAGTGGACCTGTTGTGGTCTCAATACCAGTATTAGGATGATACTCTGGGTGACCTGCACATATTGAATTAAGTTGTCTAAACTTTTTTAGACTATTGAGTGAAATACTTTTATATCCAGTTAAGTATAATACGGAGTAAAGCAACATTGAACCATGACCTGCTGACAAAACAAATCTATCTCTATTTAACCAACTTGGATTTTTTGGATTAAATCTTAAAAAATTTTTAAACAGAACAGTTGCAACATCTGCCATACCCATTGGCATACCGGGGTGACCAGAATTTGCTCTCTGTACAGCATCAATTGAAAGAAATCTGATGCAATTTGCTAAATCATTGTGTAGTTTGCTCAAAATTATCCTGACTAGACTAAGAAGAATCTATTTAATAATATAAACATATATATATGAATTCTATAATCGAAAAAGAAAAAAAATTGAATCAGGCTCTTTCAGAGTTAAAAAATTTAGATCTTAGTAGCCCTGATTTAAAAAATAATATTGACAATTTAAGTTCTCAAAAAACTCAATTAGAAATTGAAAAATCTCAATTAGAGTATAAATACAAATCTCTTTTAGAGGAACATACTAATTTGACAAAAAAAATTGAAGAAATTCAAAATAAAGAAAAATTAGAGCAAAAAAAACAAATAGAATTTTCTGAAAAAATTGATGAATTAAATCAGGAAACAGATACTTTGTTAGAGGAAATAGACAAATGGCAAATGTAAGTATTAAATTTAATAATAAAGAGTTTTTATTATCTTGTGAAGATGGGCAGGAGGAGCATCTTGAAGAATTGTTAATTCAAATTAATCAAAAATTTAATGATCTTAAAAATAATCTTGGAAATTTAGGTGAAAATAAGCTTCTTTTAATTACAGCTGTCAAGATTATGGATGAGTACTATGAAACTAAGAAAAAAGTTGAACAAAAGAAAAATGAATTGAAAGATCTCTCTAATAAATTTAGAGAATTAAAATCACTTATTTATGATTATAGAGATAAAAAAGAAGAAGAGATTAAAGAACTAAATACCAATCATTTAAATTTTAAAAATGAAATTGAGTCTAATCATAAAAAGTACGAACAAATAATTGAAGCTGCTGCAGATGAAATATCTAATTTTATTAAAAAAGCGAAATTAGAAAATATCTCTCAATAAATTTTTGTGAATAAATCCCAAATAAGAAATAAAATTATAAAAATCCGAAAAAAAAAATTCAACAAAAATTTAAAGATCGATTTAGGTAAATTCATTTCTTTCTTAAAAATAGATAAACTTAACCATAAAAGTATTGGTGGCTATTATCCATCAAATTATGAAATAGATGATTTAGATATTTTAGAATTATTAGAAAAAAAAAATTTTAAAGTATCCTTGCCAATTATAAAAAAAGATAATCAGATGAACTTTTATATTTGGTCAATAAATGATCCATTAAAAATAAACAAGTTTGGGATACCAGAACCTGTGTCATCTAAAATTTATTATCCAGATATTTTATTGGTGCCATTAGTTGCCTATGATAGTAGTTTAAATAGGTTGGGTTATGGTGGAGGTTATTATGATCGATATATTGAAAAAATTGAAAAAGATAAAAAGGTTATAAAAATTGGCCTGGCATTTTCTTTTCAAAAAATCTCATCTATACCAATTAATCAATATGATAAAAGATTAGATTTTATTGTTACTGAAAAAGCAATTTTAAGATGAAAATATTATTTTTAGGTGATGTGGTTGGAATTTCAGGTTGTTCAAAATTAATGAATAACCTGATGAATGAAATTAAATCAAAAAATATAGATTTTGTTATTGTGAATGGAGAAAATGCAGCTTCGCAAGGAGTAGGTTTGACAAAAGAAATATGTCATGACTTTTTCAATTGTGGAGTAGATGTAATTACAACTGGAAATCATGTTTGGGATCAAAAAGAAATAATGGAATATATAGATAAAGAAGTAAGGCTGTTGCGTCCTAAAAATCTTTTTGAACCAGCACCAGGTAGGGGTTTCAATATTTATAATACTAAAAATGATATTAAAATTGGTGTACTTAATTTAATGGGAAATGTTTTTATGAAAAAGTGTGATGATGTTTTTGAAGTTTCAGAAAAATTTATGAAACAATTTAACTTAAAAAAAGATTACGATTTTCTTGTAGTTGATTTTCACGGTGAAATAACTAGTGAGAAAAATGCAATAGGTCATTATTTTGATGGCAAAGCTTCTTTGGTGGTTGGAACACACACACACATCCCTACTAATGATGCAAGAATATTAAAAGGGGGCACAGGTTATCAAACTGATGCTGGTATGTGTGGTGATTACAACTCAGTTATTGGTATGAATGCAGATAATTCACTAAATAGATTTTTAAAAAAAAAATCTGTAAAACATTTTCCTGCAATTGGTGAGGCTACTTTATGTGGCGTTATAGTTGAATGTAATATAAATACAGGACTAGCAACAAATGTTGAAAGTTATATTTTTGGAGCTCAATTAAGAAATACACATTAAAATTATGGCAGGACATTCACATTGGGCAGGAATTAAACATAAGAAAGGTAAAGCTGACAAGCAGCGTTCCAAAATATTTTCAAAATTATCAAAAGAAATTACAGTTGCAGCAAAACTTGGGGATAAAGACCCAGCAATGAATCCAAGGTTGAGATCTGCTATTCAGGCAGCAAGATCTGCCAACATGCCAAAAGATAATATAGAAAGAGCAATTGATAAATCCTCAGCTGCATCAGGTGTTAATTTTGAAAATCTGAGATACGAGGGATTTGGCCCAGATAAAATTGCAGTGATTGTAGAGGCATTGACAGATAATAAAAATAGAACAGCTTCAAATATTAGAACTATATTTCAAAAGAGTGGTGGTAGCCTAGGAACACAAGGATCTGCATCACATAATTTTAATCAACTAGGCATTATCAAAATTAATAAACAAGAAATTTCAGATGAAAAAATTTTTGAACTTGCAATAGAGTCTGGTGCTGATGAATGTATCTCTCATGATGAATTTCATGAAATTCAATGCCCTATGAGCGATATCTACAACGTTAAAAAAAAATTAGAAACAGTAGTTACAAATTTCATCTCAACAGAAATAGAGTGGGTTGCACTAAATAATGCTAATGTTGATAAAGAAAAGCAAGAAACTGTAATTGAATTTTTGGAATCATTGGAAGACGATGATGATGTGCAAAATGTTTTTTCAAACGCAAACTTTGAAAATAATTAATGCTTATAATTGGAATTGACCCAGGTATTTCAGGATCAATATGTTTCTTTCAAGATGGAAAAATAATTGATGTGGTTGAAATGCCCACTATGACTGAAGGTAAAAAAAATAAAAAACAAGTCAATGGCTCTCAAATTTTTAATGAAATATCAGATAGAATTAGAAAGTTAGATAAAAAGGATATTAAAGTGATAATAGAACAAGTATCAGCTATGCCAGGCCAAGGTGTAACTAGTATGTTTAATTTTGGTCAATCGTTTGGGATTTTAAAGGGGATTTGTTCTGCAATGCAATTACCAATGTACTTTGTAAGACCCGCCAAATGGAAAAAATATTTTAATCTCATAAATTCTGAAAAAGATGCAAGTAGAACAAAGGCAATAGAGATTTTTCCATATTTTTCAGGACATTTATCCAGAAAAAAAGATTCCAATAAAGCTGACGCAATTTTAATAGCAAGTTTTTATTATGAAACTTACAAAACTGAAGAATAGTTAAAATTATAAGACAAATTCATGACACATTTAAGTGTGAAGAGTAAATATGGAAGCTGATATCACATCACAAGCAGTAGGTTTAGGAGCTAATACTGATTTTTCTTTAATGAGCCTATTTTTAAGAGCCGATATAATTGTTAAATCAGTAATGATTATTTTAATAGTTTGCTCGATTTATTCATGGGCAGTGATTATAGAAAAATTAAGATTATTTAAAAAAATAAATAAATCATCAGAGGATTTTGAAGAAAAGTTTTGGAACTCTAAATCAGCAGAGACATTTTATAATAGTTTACCAGCTAAAGTTGAAGATCCCATGGCGGTTGTTTTTCAGGATGCTATGGAAAGTTTACTTAAAAAAAAATCTAAAAATAATTTAAGTGAAAGAATGAGTACTTTTTTAGAAGTTGGAATTGAAAAACAGATGAACAAAATTGATAAAGGTTTTACTTTTTTAGCAACAGTTGGATCTACAGCACCTTTTATTGGTTTATTTGGTACGGTTTGGGGTATAATGAATTCTTTTCAATCTATTGCGATTTCAAGAAATACAAGTTTAGCAATTGTGGCTCCAGGTATAGCAGAAGCATTATTTGCTACTGCATTGGGTTTATTGGCTGCAATACCTGCGGTAGTTGCTTATAATAAATTTAACACAGACTCACAAAAATACTCTCAAAAATTAGAAAACTTTTCAAAAAGATTTTTAACAATAATTTAAATGGCATTTAAATTAAATCGCTCATCGAAAGAACCTATGAGCGAAATTAATGTAACACCATTTGTAGATGTTATGTTAGTTCTTCTCATCATTTTTATGGTTACAGCTCCATTATTAACCGTTGGAGTACAAGTTGATTTACCAGAGAGCTCAGCAGATTCACTTCCTGAGGAGTCAGAGCCACTTACTTTATCAATTAACTCAAAAGGAGAGATATTTATTCAAGAGGCAAAAGTTGAATTCGATAGTATAATTGCAAAAGTATTGGCAGTTTCAAAAAATAGAACAGATACAAGAATTTATGTTCGTGGTGACAAAACTATTAATTACGGGAGAGTGCTTGAAATAATGGGTTTATTATCAGGCTCTGGTTTTACCAAAGTTGCATTAATATCAGAACCATTGAAACAAAGGTAATTTAAGTGAATAGAAGTTTGATCATTTCTTCTGTCTTACATGGTGCTTTAATTTTTATCACAGCAATGAGTTTACCTTTTTTAGCAAAAAAACCACTTGATATTCCGCCAATAGTTTCAGTTGAGCTCATACAGATTGCAGAAAAAACAAATATACCATTCGCCCCAAAAGCAAAAAAAATAATCGAAAAGAAAAAGAAAAAAAAATTAAAAGAAAAAGAAAAAAAATTAGTATCTGAACAAGCACCACCAAAAAAAGTTAAAAAAACAAAAACTAAAACTGTTGTTTCATTAGATGATAAAAAGGAAAAAATTGACAATCAAACTCCCGAAGCAGTTCCATTGCCAGATAAAACGGTCAAACAAATTGAGACAAAAAAAGAGAACAAACAAAATCCAGACAAATTAGATGAAGAAGTAAAACAAGTGTCAGAGTTTGAAAAAAAAGAATTAGTTGATTTGGATAACATTGCAAAGTTAATTGACAAAGCAAAAGAAGACACTGCAAAAGTAATTAAAAAAAATAACGATATTACTCAAGATCAAGATAACAAAATTGTAACTTCAGGATTAACTCTGAGCGAAGAAGATGCTTTAAAAGCTCAAATATTTGGATGTTGGAGCATTCCTCTTGGATTACCTTATAATGAGGATTTATTAGTAAGAATTAAACTCATGCTTGAGCCAGACGGTTCGGTCGCAAAAACTGAAATTTTAGATCATGCTAGAATGAACAAACCGGGTCAAGGATTCTATAAAGTATTAGCTGAAAGCGCCTTGAGAGCTGTAAAATTATGTCAACCTTTAAGAGTCCCAACCTCAGGTTATGAAAGATGGAAAGAACTGCAATTAAATTTTGATGCAAGAGAGATGCTGGAAGGTTAAGATAAAGAAATGAAAAAAAATTTAATTATCTTATTTTTAATGATTACATTTCCAATTAAGGCTTTTGCTTTAATTGAAGTAGATATCACTAGAGGAAATTTAAACCCACTTCCATTAGCAGTATCACCTTTGTCAATTGATGATAAATCAAAAACAAGTTTTGAAAAAATCCTCAAAAAAGAAAATATAGGATCTGAAATTTCAATCATAGTTGAAAATAATTTAAGAACATCTGGTTTGTTTAATCCAATAAGTAAAGATGCATTTTTACAAGCACCGGATATTGCAAATTTAAAACCTAGATTTGAAGATTGGAATTTAATTAAAGCTCAAGCGCTTATAACAGGCAAAGTGACGTATGTTGATGAAAAATTAAGAGTTGAGTTTAGGTTGTGGGATGTATTGGCTGCTAAAGAAATGATGGCGCTAGCATTTACCACAGTCCCAAATAACTGGAGAAGAGTTGGTCATATTATTTCAGATAAAGTTTATGAGAGATTAACAGGAGAAAAAGGATACTTTGATACAAGAATAATTTATGTTGCTGAAGAGGGTCCAAAAACACAAAGAAAAAAAAGATTAGCAATTATGGATCAAGATGGTGCAAATAACAAATTTCTTACACTTGGAAATGAACTGGTACTAACTCCGAGATTTAATCCAACTAGTCAGATGGTTACATATTTGTCTTACTTTAAAAATTTACCAAGAGTGTATCTACTAGATATTGAAACTGGAACACAAGAGGTCGTAGGTGATTTTCCTGGAATGACTTTTGCACCAAGATTTTCTCCAGATGGTAAAAAAATAATAATGAGTTTTGCTAAAGATGGAAAGTCAGACATCTACACGATGGATTTAGAAAATAGATTGGTTGAAAGAATTACCAATCATCCTTCGATTGATACTTCGCCGTCTTATTCTCCAAATGGAAAATTCATCGCTTTTAATTCTGATAGAAGTGGGTACCAACAAATTTATATTATGAAAAATGATGGAAGTGATGTTAAAAGAATTTCATTTGGAAATGGAATATATGGTACACCTGTATGGTCACCTAGAGGAGATTTGATAGCTTTTACCAAATTACATAAAGGAAAATTTTATATAGGAGTAATGAGGACGGATGGAAAAGGTGAAAGATTGTTAACCGAAAATTATTATCAGGAAGCGCCATCTTGGTCTCCAAATGGAAGAGTTTTAATTTTTTATAGAGAAACAAAAACTAACGCAAAAGGTGAAGGATTTTCTGCTAAGCTATGGTCAATAGATTTAACTGGCTATAATGAACGTTTAGTTCAAACCCAGACAGATGCTTCAGACCCATCATGGTCATCTTTATTAAGTAATTAGTTTAAATTACTTGATTTTTTAACTTGAAACCTCTAATTAGTTGTGAAAAAGTAAGAAATTGAAATTAGCAGCAAGGAGCAATTTAATGATATTAAGAAAAATTTACAAAAACACACTTTTAATCTTAGCAGCATGCTTAGTTTTATCTGCATGTGCAACAAAAAAAGAAGTTGCAATTGATTCAATACAAGGTCAAATGCAAAGTGATGTTTATACAGGAACTGACACAGTTGAATATTTAGCTGATGGTGTTCCAGATAGAGTTTTCTTTGCAACAAACGAAACTGTATTAACAACAGCATCAAGAGAGACATTAAGAGCCCAAGCAGCTTGGTTAAGAAAAAATTCTAGCATTAACGTAGTTCTAGAGGGACATGCTGATGAAAGAGGAACAAGAGAATATAACTTAGCACTTGGAGAAAGAAGAGCTAACTCTGCAAAAGATTACTTGATGACTTACGGAATATCTTCAGACAGGATTTCAGTATTAAGTTATGGAAAAGAAAGACCAGTGGATGCTGGTTCCAATCCTTTAGCTTGGTCAAAAAATAGAAGATCTGTAACTGTTAAAGCAAATTAAAGAATTAAATTTAAAGACCCTAAAGCGTAAGAGTTTTAGGGTCTTTTTTTTGCCATTTTTATAACCATAAATCTAAACATTAATGAGATTTACATTAAAATTAATATTCATAGTTTTATTTAATTTAAGTTTTTTACAAAATTCTTTTTCAGATAATCATAACATTTATGAAACTTTAGAAATTATTAAGAATGATCTCAAAACTCTTGAGAGAGCAGTTTATTCTGGTTCGATCGAAATAAAGACTTCAACTAATGAACAGTCAAATATTGTGCTAGATAGTAACTCAGAGGATGTACTAACGAGGCATTTATTAAAATTATCTGAAGTTGAAGATCAATTTCGACAATTAACTAATAAATTTGAAGAAATTAATTTTAAGCTCGATAAATTATCAAATAGATTGTCAAAAATTCAGGCTGATAATCAGATAAGATTTCAAGATATAGAGTCTTCGATAAGTTCGGGCGAGAGTACCACACAATTATCCTCTAAGCCAAAAACAGATACAACAAAAAGTGAAATATTACCAGGGAGTTCGAGCCACAAGATCTTGGTACAATTTCCTATAAAGATACTGAAACGTCTGAAACATCGCAACAAATTCAATCTGTAGATACTACTGCAACTGTTGTGACAGAAACTTTTCAAGCTGAGGAAAAAATATTGCCACAAGATTTATCACCAAAAAAACAATATGAATTTGCGACAAGTTTTTTAAAGGTCGGAGACTATAGTACAGCTGAAAGAGCTTTTAGAGAATTTGTACTTTCTAATAGTGAACACGAACTAGCTGGCAGTGCTCAGTACTGGTATGCAGAAACTTTTAGAATAAGACAACTTTACACTGATGCTGCGTCAGCTTATTTAGAAGGTTATCAAAAATATCCAAAAGGTATTAAGGCGCCTATAAATTTGTTAAAGCTTGGTGTATCAATGGTTCAAATTGGAGAAAAAGACCAAGGATGTAAAATGATAAATGGAGTAGAGTTGCAATATCCTAAAGCCAATCAATCAGTAATTCAAAAAGCAAAATATGAGTCTAAAAAATTTGAATGTATCAAAGAAGACTCGTAAGTTTTTATTAGATAAATTAAAAGATAGTCGAACTCTTCAAATTTACAAAAAATTTGAAAGTAACTTACCAGTCAAAGATAATTTTATTATAGCTGTTTCAGGTGGTCCAGATAGTCTTGCATTATCTTTTTTAGCAAAAATTTATTCAATTAAAAGATCTATAGACATTAAATACTTTATGGTAGATCATAAGTTGAGAAAAAACTCTACTTTAGAAGCAAAATCTGTTCAAAAAAAATTAAAAAATTTTTCTATAAAATTACATATTTTAACCTGGAAGGGTGCTAAACCAAAAAAAAATATACAATCGATTGCTAGAGAAAAAAGATACAAGCTATTAACCGATTTTGCAAAAAAGTATAAAATACAAAATATTTTACTTGGTCATCATTTAGATGATTTATTTGAAAATTTTTTTATAAGAATTTTAAGAGGCAGTGGTCTAAAGGGATTAATCTCACTAGATAAAGAGACACATAAAAATCAGATTAATTTGATTAGACCTTTAATCAAAATAGATAAAAAAGATCTAATATATATAAGTAATTATATTTTTGGATCATATATTAAAGACCCATCAAATGAAGATAATAATTTTAAAAGGGTAAAAATAAGAAATTTTTTAAAACAATTAAGTTTAGAGGGTTTTGATAGAAAAAAGTTTTTTTTAACAATTAAAAATCTTAAATTTGCAAATGAGAATATAGAATTTTATACTAAAAAAAACTTAGAGGACAATGTAACAATTTTAAGCCAAAAAAATAATGTTATTCTAAAGGAAAATTTTTTTTCTCAGTCAAATGAAGTTATATTTAGGTCTTTAGCTGAGGTAATTAAAATTGTAGGTAAGAAATATTATGCTGTCAGAGGAAAAAAAATTGATAAAGTTGTCGACTTAATTAACTCTAAATCTTCCTTTAAAGTTACTCTAGGAGGATGTATTATTAAAAAGGTTAATGAAACCATAATTTTGTCCAAAGAGTAACAAAATTCATTTAATTAATGATATTTTGTCACTTGTTTAACTCACAATAATTATTATCTTATCACTATGAATTTAAAAAATCTGGCAATGTGGGGAATTATTGTATTCCTAACTATTGGTCTTTATAATATGTTTAAAAACCCTCAATCAAATATTAGAGGTGGCAATCAAATAATTTTTTCTGAATTTTTAACCTCTGTTGAAAACGGAGAAGTTTTAAAAGTTGAGATCCAAGGAAATAACATAAAAGGTGTATTTTCAAATGGCAATTCATTTTCAACTTACTCACCTAATGATCCGAATTTAATTGAAAAATTATCAGACAAAGGAGTAAGTATTTCTGCTTCACCTTTAGAAGAAAAAATGCCTTCATTGTTTGGAGTTCTTTTATCTTGGTTCCCAATGTTGCTGCTAATAGCTGTTTGGATTTTCTTTATGAGACAAATGCAAGGTGGCAAAGGTGGGGCTATGGGATTTGGAAAATCAAAAGCTAAAATGATGAATGAGCTTAAAGGAAAAGTTACATTTAATGACGTTGCCGGCGTTGAAGAAGCAAAAGAAGAAGTGGAAGAAATTGTAGAATTTTTGAAAGATCCAAAAAAGTTTAGTAGACTAGGTGGAAAAATTCCCCGAGGAGCTTTATTGGTTGGACCCCCTGGAACTGGTAAAACATTATTGGCTAGAGCAATTGCCGGAGAAGCTGATGTTCCATTTTTTACTATTTCAGGTTCAGATTTTGTTGAAATGTTTGTTGGAGTTGGTGCTTCAAGGGTCAGAGATATGTTTGAACAAGGTAAAAAAAATTCACCATGTATAATTTTTATAGATGAGATTGATGCAGTTGGTCGTAGTAGAGGCGCAGGTTTAGGTGGAGGAAATGATGAAAGAGAGCAAACTTTAAATCAGCTGTTAGTTGAAATGGATGGATTTGACACTAACGAGGGTGTTATAATTATTGCAGCTACTAACAGACCAGATGTACTTGATCCAGCTTTGTTAAGACCAGGTAGATTTGATAGACAAGTTGTTGTTTCAAATCCCGATATAATAGGAAGAGAAAAAATTTTAAAAGTTCATGTTAAAAAAATTAAGATGGCACCTGATGTTAATTTAAGAACTATAGCAAGAGGCACACCTGGATTTTCAGGAGCAGATTTAGCCAACCTAGTAAACGAGTCGGCTTTATTGGCAGCAAGAAAAAATAAAAGAATTGTGACTTTAGTTGAATTTGAAGAAGCCAAAGACAAAGTAATGATGGGATCTGAAAGGCGTTCTATGGTGATGACTGAAGATGAAAAGAAATTAACAGCATACCACGAAGGAGGTCATGCTTTAGTTTCATTTAATATGCCAAGCTATGACCCAATACATAAAGCAACAATTATTCCAAGAGGGCGAGCTTTAGGTATGGTTATGAATTTACCTGAAAGAGATAAGCATGGATATTCTATAAAATATCTAAAAGCTAGAATGGCAGTGTGTTTCGGGGGAAGAGTTGCAGAAGAGTTAATATTTGGAAAGGACAATATTTCTACTGGAGCAGGTGGTGGTAGTGGATCAGATATTAATCAAGCCACACAACTTGCTAGAGCCATGGTTACAAAATATGGAATGAGTGAGGAAATGGGACCAATTGAATATGGCGAAAACCAAGAAGAGGTATTTTTAGGAAGATCAGTTACGCAAACACAATCTGTTTCAGAGGAGGTAGCTCAAAAAATAGATAAAGAAATTAGAAAGTTGGTTGATGAAGGCTATAATCAGGCTACAAAAATATTAACTGAAAAAATTGATGATCTACATAAAATTGCTAAAGCTCTAATTACTTATGAGACTTTAACAGGTGAAGAAATAGAGAATATAATTAACAAAAATGTATATCCGAAAGACAAAGTGGTCGAAAAACCTGAAGAAAATGATGATCAAAGCTCAGCCTTAGGTGCTATGGGTTTAAAACCAAAAATAGTTCATTAACAAATCAAATGAGAAGATATTACACTAGGGTGTGTAATTTCTATTATGGAAACGAGTCAAGATTGCTGGTTGATAGCAATAAAGCGATTCCTCTTAATGGTAATAAAAATATTTCATTTGACCATATAGAAATAATATCAAGAACTTCAAAAAAAAAAATTTCTATAAATAAGATTAATGGCCTCACAAAATCATTAAAAAGATTAATCAAATTTGATTTAAAAAAAATAAAATCAAAAAAAAAAAATTTTTCAAATTTAAATTTTTTACAGATTCCAAATATAATGGGAGTATTGAATCTCACGCCAGATAGTTTTTCTGATGGAGGAAAGTTTAATACAAGCAAGAAAGGTTTAAAACATGCTTTAGAGATGTTTAATTCAGGAGCAAATATTATCGATATAGGTGGGGAGTCTACTCGTCCAGGATCAAAATCAGTAGATAATAAAATAGAATGGAAAAGAATAGATAAAATTATTCAATTGATTGCAAAAAAAATTCCAATTTCATTAGATACCAGAAAATCTGATGTTATGAAAAAAGGAATTAAGTATGGAGTAAAAATTATTAACGATGTTTCTGGATTGGAATACGACTCTGAAACTATAAATGTTTTAAAAAAATACAAGATACCTTTTGTCATACAGCATTCAAAAGGAACACCTGAGAATATGCAGAATAAGCCCAGGTATAAAAATGAATTATTAGATATTTATGATTTTTTTGAACAGAAAATTAAATATTTAAAAAAAATTGGTATTAAACACAATAATATTATCATTGATCCAGGTATAGGTTTTGGAAAAATTTTGAAACATAATATTAATCTTATTAGCAATATTTCTATTTTTCATTCATTAGGTTTTCCTATACTTGTGGGTAATTCAAAAAAGAGATTTATAAAAGAAATAGCAGGAAAAAATGATAGCAAAGTTAGAATTGGAGGAACAGTAGCATCTTCAATTTATCTAATGATGCAGGGTATACAAATTTTAAGAATTCATGATGTAAATGAATTACTTCAAGGTATAAAAGTTTTCAGAAAAATAATTAAAAATTAATGACAAAAAAATATTTTGGTACTGATGGAATTAGAGGTACAATAAATAGCAAACATATTAATGGAGATATGTTTTTTAAGTTTGGATTAGCATCAGGAACATATTTTAGATCTCAAAAAAAAATAAAACAAACTGCGATTATTGCTAAAGACACTAGATTATCTGGTTATACACTTGAGCCCGCACTTGTTTCAGGATTAGCTTCAGCTGGAATGCACGTTTATACTTTTGGCCCTATGCCAACAAATGGTTTAGCAATGCTTACTAAAACAATGAAAGCCAACATGGGCATTATGATAACTGCTTCTCATAATCCTCATAATGATAATGGTTTAAAACTGTTTGGTCCAGATGGAATGAAGTTGTCTGATAAAATTGAAAAAAAAATTGAAAAATTAATAGATAAAAAAATTTCCAAAAATCTTTCTAGTCCTGAAAAATTAGGTAGAGTAAAAAGATTAGAAAGTGGGACAAAAGAATATTTAAAAATTTTAAAAAAAAATTTTCCAAAAGAATTTAATTTAAGAGGACTTAGAATAGTAATCGATTGTGCAAATGGTGCAGGTTATAAAGCTGGACCAGAGCTACTGAGGTCTTTAGGAGCAAAAGTGATTACAATTGGTGTAAATCCAAATGGAACAAATATTAATAAAAACTGTGGTTCGACATATCCAAATAAAATTAAAATCGCAGTTAAAAAATATAAAGCTCATCTTGGTATTTCTTTAGATGGTGATGCTGATAGAATTATAATGAGCGATGAAGTTGGTAATATAATTGATGGAGATCAAATAATTGCAGCTATAGCTACTAGATGGAAAAATAAAAAAATGCTAAAGGGTGGGGTAATTGGAACCTTGATGTCTAATTATGGTTTAGAAAAATTTTTTGAAACAAATAAAATTAGATTTATTAGAGCAAATGTTGGGGATAGATATGTAAAAGAACAAATGCAAAAAAATAATTTTAATTTAGGTGGTGAACAATCTGGACATATTATTTTAGGTAAATTTGCAACAACAGGAGATGGGTTGTTAGTGGCATTAGAAGTTTTATTTGCAATAAGAAAAGGAAAAAAAGCTAGTTCTTTCTTTAACAAGTTCAAAAAAACTCCCCAAATTCTTGAAAATATTTTAGTTAAAGATAAATCAATCATTAATAAACCTGATGTAAAAAAATCTATTAAAAAAGCAAAAAAATTAATGAACGGTAATGGAAGAATACTGGTAAGAGCATCAGGCACAGAGTCAAAAATAAGAGTTATGGGTGAAAGTGAAAATAAAAAACTTTTAGAAAAGTGTTTAAATATTATTTTAGCTAAAATAAAGTGAAGCCTAATTCTAGAGTGTTAATCATCGCAGGATCTGATTCATCAGGTGGAGCTGGAATTCAAGCTGATATTAAAACTATTACTGCTCTTGGATCTTATGCAATGACTGCAATTACGGCTATTACCGCTCAAAATACAACGGGAGTCAAATCAATAGTCCCAATTCCACCAGAAGAAATTGTAAATCAGATTTTATTTACAGCTAAAGATATTAAGCCTGACGCGATTAAAATTGGAATGTTACATTCAACTAAAGTAATTGAGGCAGTTATCAATTCTCTTAAAAATATTAAAATAAATAATATAGTTCTTGATCCAGTAATGGTTGCAAAAGGTGGAGCAAAATTAATAGATAATAAGGCTATTAAGTTATTAAAAAAAAAATTGATAATGAGAGCGTCATTAATCACTCCAAATATTCCTGAAGCTGAAATATTAACCAATACGATTATCACTTGTAAAGAGGATATGATCTTTGCAGCTTACAAATTAATCGAAATTGGAGCAAATAATGTATTAATTAAAGGTGGGCACCTTCCCTCAAACAATGTCCAAGATATATTTGTTTCAAAATCTGATATTAAAATTTTTAATAGTAAGAGATATAATACTAAAAATACTCATGGAACAGGTTGCACCTTATCTAGTGCAATCACCACCTTTTTATCATGTGGAAAACCTATAAAGAAATCTTGTGAGCTTGGGATTAAATATGTAAGTTTGGGAATTAAAACTAATCCCAAATATGGTAAAGGTCATGGCCCAATTAATCATCTTCATACAATTAATATAGAAAGAAAATTTAGGTAATGAAAAATATAGTTGTAGTTGGATCTCAGTGGGGAGATGAAGGAAAGGGTAAAATTGTAGACTGGCTTTCAGAGCAAGCTGATGTAGTAATTAGATTTCAAGGAGGTCATAATGCAGGTCACACATTAGTAATTGATGGCGTGACTTATAAATTAAGACTATTACCATCTGGAATTGTAAGAAAAAATAAAATTTCAATTATTGGAAATGGAGTTGTAGTTGACCCATGGGCATTATTAGAGGAGATTGATGAAATAAAATCAAAAGGTGTGGATGTAAACATCAATAATTTTATTATTTCTGAAGCAGCAAACTTAATTTTACCATTTCACAGAGAGATGGATGAAATTAGAGAAGATGCTGCAGGTAAAGGTAAAATTGGAACAACTAGAAGAGGTATTGGCCCAGCCTATGAGGATAAAGTTGGCAGAAGATCTATAAGAGTAATGGATCTAAGGTCAGAAAAAAATTTAGATCAAAGATTAGAGTCAGTATTAGTTCATCATAATGCGATCAGAAAAGGTCTTGGAAAAAAAATTTTTGAAAAAGAACAGCTAAAATCAGACTTATTAAAAATTGCACCTCAAATATTAAAGTTTTCTCAGCCAGTTTGGTTAAAAATTGATGAGTTTAAGAAACAAAAAAAGAAAATTTTGTTCGAAGGTGCTCAAGGAATATTATTAGATGTGGACCATGGTACTTATCCCTATGTAACATCTTCTAACACGGTTGCATCAAGTGCTGCAACAGGTACAGGATGTGGCCCAAATTCAATTAATTATGTTTTGGGAATTACAAAAGCTTACACAACTAGAGTTGGAGAAGGTCCTTTTCCAACTGAATTAACTGATGATGTGGGTGAATTATTAGGTACACGTGGAAAAGAGTTTGGCACTGTGACTAGTAGAAAAAGAAGATGTGGTTGGTTTGATGGTGTATTGGTAAGACAAACAATAAAAATTTCAGGTATAGATGGTATTGCACTTACTAAACTTGATGTTCTTGATGAACTAGATGAAATTAAAATGTGTGTTGAATATGAACTTGACGAAAAAAAAATTGATTATTTGCCTGCTGCTGTTGAAGATCAATTAAAAATAAAGCCAGTCTATAAAATATTTCCTGGATGGAAAACATCTACTAATGGTATTAAAGATATGGATGATTTACCTGAAAATGCAAAAAAATATATTTATGCAGTAGAAGAGTTTATAGGCGCTAAAGTCTCAAGTGTATCAACTAGTCCTGAAAGAGATGATACTATTTTAGTTGAAAATCCTTTTGATATTTAATTTACTGGTAGCAGGTTTTTAGATTTTGCCATTAGTAACATTTGTTTTTGTAATTTTTCAAATGCTTTATTTTCAATTTGTCTTACTCTTTCTCTGCTAATTTTATGTTTTTTACTTAAATCTTCCAAAGTTGTTGGATTATCATTTAATCTTCTAGAATATAAAATTTCTTTTTCTCTTTCATTCAAGACTTTGATTGAATTTTTTAATAAATCTTTTCTCTGCTCCATTTCTTCTTGGTGTGCAAACTTTAAATCATGATCTAGTTCTTTATCAACTAACCAATCTTGCCATTCATCTCCATCTTCACCTACTTGAGCGTTTAATGAAAATTCTTTACCAGAAAGTCTTCTATTCATTGAAACAACTTCATCCTTACTTACATCTAATTTATTAGCTATTTCATTTACATGTTCGTCTCTTAAATCACCTTCAGTTTGAGGAGCAATTTGATTTTTTATTTTTTTTAGATTAAAGAATAATTTTTTTTGAGCTGTAGTAGTTCCTATTTTAACTAAGCTCCAAGATCTTAATATATATTCTTGAATAGATGCTTTTATCCACCACATAGCATATGTGGCTAATCTAAAACCTTTTTCAGGTTCAAATTTTTTGACTGCTTGCATGAGACCAACATTACCTTCAGAAATCATTTCATTCACAGGAAGTCCATATCCTTTGTACCCCATTGCAATTTTAGCAACTAGTCTCAAATGACTTGTTACTAATTTTTCAGCTGCTTTTATATTTCCTGTAGTTTTCCAATTTTTAGCTAACATATATTCTTCTTCTGCAGCTAACATTGGAAACTTTTTTATTTGTTCTAAATATGCAGAGAGACCTCCCTCATTTGAAAGAGCTGGTACGTTGTTATTATAAGTTGCGTTCATGACTGTATTTATTTAATTAACTATTTTAAATTTTCAATGATTTATTCGCTAGTATTTCTAAGCATTTTTAATAAATTATTTAGTTCTTGTGGCAAAATTGAGGAAAAAATTATTTCCTCATTAGTTTTGGGATGAATAAATCCTAGAGTTTTTGCATGCAAAAATTGTCTATCTAAATTTGAAATAGAGCTTTCTATTCCCATATCAATATTTTTTAACTTCTTATATTTTTTTTTATATTTATCATCTCCAACAATACTATTTCCCAGATAAGTCATATGGACACGAATTTGATGAGTTCTTCCAGTTTCTAATTTACACTCTACTAAACTTAATGTTGGAGTTTTATCGTTTTCAAAAATTTCAATCGTTTTATAATTTGTAATTGCTTGCTTACCTTTCGATCGACTAACTTCCATTAATTGTCTGTTCTTTGAGCTTCGAGTTATAAAAGTGTCAATTACACCAGATGAAGGTCTTAGTTTTCCCCAAATTAAAAGTTGATAAACTCTTGTGATTGTATGATCACTAAATTGTTTTGATAAGTTTTCATGCGTTTCATTATTTTTTGCAACAACAACTAAACCTGAAGTATTCTTATCAATTCTATGTACAATCCCTGGTCTAAGTTCATCTCCAATAGTTGATAGTGAGTTTTTATCATAATGCATTAAAGCATTAACAATTGTTTTGTCGTAGTTTCCAGCACCTGGGTGCATAATAATTCCAGCTGGTTTGTTAATTACTAAAAGGTCATTATCTTCATGAACTATATCTAGTTTGAAATCATAGGGTTTAAGTGAAGCTTCTTGAGGTTCTGGGATATTGAGGCTTAATTTGTCACCAGTTAAAACTTTTTTGGAGGGATTTTTAATAATTTCGTCATTTAATTTTAGTTTTTCTTTAAGAATTAAATTTTTAATTCTGGTTCGGCTAATCAACCCTTCTCTTTTGTTGATTAAAACATCAACTCTTAGATTATTTTCTTTTTCTTCAACTATAAAATTAATGTTTTTCTCCATAAAATGTAATATTAATACCATATGCGCTTGTAGCTCAACTGGATAGAGCGCCTGACTTCGGATCAGGAGGTTCTGGGTTCGACTCCTAGCAGGCGCGCCAATTTATTCGCCTATATTTATTAAAGTTCCTTTCTCTCTAGCTTTATCAAAAGAGTAGTAAAATACTAATACTGCAGCAATTAGATAAGCACAGTTTAAATAAAGGGCCTGAATGATATTCTCATAATTTACAGATTGATTAACTAAGATATTTCTTGTTTCTTCAAAAATGTAAACCAATGGAAGAGCATAAGCAATTGATTGAAAAATCTCTGGTAAAGTTTCAACTGGGTAATAAATACATCCAAACGGTGCCAGCAAGAACATAGTCGACCATGCAATATTTTCAAAAGATGGACCAAATCTCAACAATCCTGCAGACACAAATAAACCTAGGGTAATTCCAAAAACATATAAACTTAAAAAAAGAAATGCTAGAGGTATGCCTAAATCTAATAAAGAAATTCCAAACAGAGGGGAGGTTAATAATATTGCTGGAACCAAACCGATTAAAGCTCTTATTAAAGCAGTAAAAACAAGTGACACAATAATTTCACTGATTTTCATTGGAGCAATAAATAAGTTGGTGAAATTTCTGCTCCAAATTTCCTCTAAAAATAACATATTAAATCCAATGCTAGTTCTAAATAAGAAATCGTACAGAATTGCACAAGAAAGTATTACGCCAACAGCTCCATTATAATAGGTACTATGGTCAGCAAAAAAATTTGAAATAAATCCCCATAATGTAATTTGAATAGATGGCCAATAAATCAAATCTAAAATTCTAGGAAATGATCTTGTAATTAGATAAAAGTGTCTTAAAAAAAGACCATAAATTCTAGTTAAATTCATTTTTATTTCTCACAAGTTCTAAAAAAACTTCCTCTAAATTTTTTCTTCCATGTTTTGTAATTAAATGATCAGGGGTACCTCTATCTACTATTATGCCACTTTTCATCATCAACACTGTGCCACACAATCTCTTAACCTCATCCATATTATGAGAAGCAAGTAGTACTGATGTTTTATTTTCTTTTTTATAATTTTCTAAAAAAGTTCTAACAAAATCTCCAGTCTCAGGATCCAAAGATGCAGTCGGTTCATCAAGCAAAAGTACAGTGGGATTATTAATTAATGCTTTTGCTAAACTTACTCTATTTTTTTGTCCAGAAGAAAGTTCTCCCGTAATATTATCTAATAGTTCATTTAATCTTAACTTATTGGATAAGTATTCAATTTGATTGTTAAGATTATTTACATTATATAATTTTCCATAGACCACTAAATTTTGCCTTACCGTAAGTTTTTTTGGTAATTCTATGTATGGAGAAATAAAATTCATTTTATGAAGAAGAGAAATTTTTTTTTTTTCAATATCCATTCCATTAATTAAAACTTGTCCACTGGTTGGCTTTAATAATCCAAGCATCATTCCAATTGTAGTTGTTTTTCCACATCCATTTGGTCCTAAGAGACCAACTATTTCATTTTCATTAATTTTAAAGTTTATATTATCTACAGCTTGTTTTGACTTATACCTTTTGGATAAATTAATTACTTCAATAGAATTAGTCATTTAATATTTTGAGGCTCTACTTAATCTGTCATTTATTGTTATGCCAATACCTTTGTTTTGAATTTTTTCAACTGCAATCATTTTATAACCATCTTTTTTAATTTTTCTTAATATTGTGTATAAATTTTTAGCAGATTGTTGAAGATCATTATTTTTACTTAAATAGTAGTAATTTTTAAATTTAGTTTTTCTCTTTTTTATTAATACAAAAGCTTCATTTTTTTTTGGTTTTTTAGCATTTATTCTTAATGGAATACCAGGAGAGTAATGTAGAGGAAATTGTCCAGGTGCAATTTTCTTTTTTGAAGTAGTTTTAACCAAAACTTTTTTATTTAATACTTTTTTTATTTTTAAAATATCTAATCCTCCATATCTAAGTATTATTGGTTTATCTAAAATATTAACAATTGTTGACTCTACGCCTATCTTACATTTTCCCCCATCTAAGACATATTTAATTTTTGATCCAAACTCTTCAATCACATCGGAAGCTTTAACTGAGCTTAATCTAGTAGACATATTTGCACTGGGAGCAGCTAATGGATAATTTAAACTTTTAAGTAGTTTTCTAAACAAAGGATGTTTAGGGAAACGAACAGCGAGACTTTTTTGTTTATTAGTCACAAATTTAGAAATTTTAGAACCTTTCTTTAATTTCAAGATGAACGTAATTGGACCAGGAGAAAACTTATTATATAGCTTGATAAAGTTATCATTAACAACACAATCATCCTCTAGTTTATTAATATCTGAATAATGAACAATCAAAGGGTTGTTAGTAGGTCTTTTTTTTAACTTAAAAATTTTTTTAACAGACTGATCTGAATAAGCATTGCCAGCTAATCCATATACAGTTTCAGTTGGAACAGCTATACAATGATTTTTATCTAAATATTTTTTAGCTTTTTTGATATTTGATTGAATAGATTTCATGTATTAATAATTATTATTATATGAAAGATAAAAATTTACTACCTGATAATAACGATAGCACCCTTGAAGAGCTAACAGACCAAGCAAATCAAATTATAGAATCTTTAGAAAATGAAAAAGATCTAAATAATTCTGTTGAAAGCTATCAACAATTGTTGAAGTTAAATAATATTATTGAAAAAAAATTTCATAAAATTTTTAGATCCATAGGTGAAGAAACTAATAAAAAAGTTAAAGAAATTGTTAAAAAAAAATGAAAACCAAGCTTAATAAGATTGCAAATGATACAAACACTTTTCTAAGAAATTTTCTTTATAAGCAAAATAATTCTAAATTACTACCAGCCATGAAGTATGGCTTATTTCCTGGTGGAAAAAAAATTAGATCTAAAATTTTAATTGATATTGGTTTGTTATTAGCAATAGATTATAAAACATTAATTGCTATTGGTGCTGCTGTAGAGTGTATTCATGCTTATTCCCTAATTCATGATGATTTACCATGTATGGATAATGATAAAATTAGAAGAGGAAAACCATCTGCACACATTAAGTTTGGAGAGTCTACTGCAGTCCTTGCAGGAAACTCATTACTTACAATGGCATTTGAAATTTTATCAAGTCCTACTTTAAAAATAAGTGAAAGAATTAAGATTAATTTAATAAAGAAATTATCTGAATGTTCAGGTCATTTAGGTATAGCAGGTGGTCAATATCTAGATCTAAGTTACGAAAAAAAAAAGATATCTAAAAATAAGATTATAGAAATGGAAATTAAAAAAACAGGGAAGTTATTTAGTTTTTGTTGTGCTGCACCTGCAATTATTAAGAAAAAAAATGTAAAAGAAATTAAATTTTTTGAAAATATTGGCTCCGAAATAGGTTTATTATTTCAAATATCTGATGATTTAATTGATTTCAAAGGTAGCTCAAAAATAGCTGGAAAAAAAACAGGAAAAGATCAAAAAAAAGGTAAAGCTACTTTAATAAGTTTGTTAGGCTATATGAATGCAATTCAATATTGTGATAGAATTATATTAAAAATAAATAAAAATTTAAAAAAATACGGTACAAGTTCTAAACATATAAGAGAAACATTGAATTATATTTTGCATAGAGAGAAGTAGTGAAAAATTATAAATTTTTAAATAATGTAAATTTTCCATCTGATTTAAGAAAACTATCAGAGGATGATTTGCAAAAAGTTTCTGATGAAGTTAGAGAAGAAATGATCAGTGCAGTTTCTGAAACTGGAGGACATTTAGGTGCAGGCTTAGGAGTGGTAGAGCTAACAGTTGCTCTTCATTATGTTTTTGACACACCTAATGATAAATTGATTTGGGATGTTGGACATCAATCTTATCCACATAAAATTTTAACTGGAAGAAAAAATAAGATTAAATCTTTAAGACAAGGAAATGGTTTGTCAGGATTTACAAAAAGATCAGAGAGTGAATACGATCCTTTTGGTGCTGCTCATAGCTCAACATCTATATCTTCAGCCTTAGGAATTGCGGAAGCAAATAAATTAGCAAATAAATCTTCTAATGTAGTTGCGGTAATTGGAGATGGCGCAATCAGTGCAGGAATGGCTTATGAAGCAATGAATAATGCTGGAGCATCAAAAACAAAAATGATTGTTATTTTGAATGATAACGATATGTCAATTGCAAAACCAGTTGGTGCTATGAGAACTTATCTGGCAAAGTTATTTACAGGAAAAATTTATTTTAGTCTGAGAGAAACTATTAAATTGATAATGTCTTCGTTTTCAAAACGATTTAGTGCAAAAGCTGGTAAAGCTGAAGATTTTCTAAGGTCAGCAGTTACGGGAGGAACACTATTTAACTCATTAGGTTTTTATTATGCAGGTCCAATTGATGGTCATGACTTAGATAGTCTTATCCCTATTCTTAAAAATGCAAAGGATTCTAAACATGAAGGACCAATTATGATCCATATTAAAACACAAAAAGGTAAAGGCTATTCTTATGCAGAAAAAGCATCTGACCATTATCATGGTGTTTCAAAATTCAATGTGAAAACAGGTGAACAAGTTAAAAGTGGGAGCAATCTGCCTGCTTATACCAAAGTATTTGCAAATACTTTGGTTAAACATGCTCAAAAAGACAGTAAAATTGTTGGAATCACAGCCGCAATGCCTGGTGGTACAGGTATGGATATTTTTGGAAAAGAATTTCCTAAAAGAATGTTTGACGTTGGTATAGCAGAACAACATGCGGTAACTTTTGCAGCTGGTCTAGCTACAGAAGGTTATAAGCCTTATGCTGCAATTTATTCCACTTTTCTTCAAAGAGCTTACGATCAAGTAGTACATGATGTAGCTATTCAAAGTTTGCCCGTAAGGTTTGCAATAGATAGAGCAGGTCTGGTTGGTGCAGATGGTTCTACACATGCTGGTTCATTTGATATTACATACCTATCAACTCTACCTAATTTTATTGTAATGGCAGCGAGTGATGAAGTTGAGTTAGTAAAAATGATAAATACATCTGTTGATATTAACGATAAACCATGTGCAATCAGGTATCCTAGAGGAACAGGAGTAGGCCTGGATTTACCTTCAATTGAAGAGAAGATTGAAATTGGAAAAGGAAAAATAATTCAACAAGGAAATCAAGTTTGTATTTTAAGTTTAGGAACAAGACTTGAAGAATGCAAATTAGCAGCTGAAGAATTAAAGAATAAAGGTGTGTCAGTAACAATTGTAGATGCAAGATTTGTTAAACCTTTAGATCAAGAACTTATTTTGAAGTGTGCCAGAGAACACGATGTAATGATAACTATTGAAGAAGGATCGATAGGTGGTTTTGGTTCTCATGTTAAAAATTTATTAGCTGAAAAAGGAATATTTGATAAAGGGTTAAAGTTTAGAGCAATGACGTTACCTGATACTTTTATCGAACAAGATAATCCTAAAAAAATGTATGATTTTGCAGGGTTAAATGCTTCACAAATTTCAAAAAAAATTATAGATGTTTTGTTTACTAAAGACTCTATTAAAGTAGTAAAAAATTAATTTTGACTAACTGCACTGAGCTTTGTGCATTAAGTAATGATCCAATAAAACACAATTCATCATAGCCTCACCTACGGGTACAGCTCTTATTCCTACACATGGGTCATGTCTTCCTTTAACTGATATAGTTGTATTTTTTCCAAATTTATTAATTGTTTTTCTAGTAGTTAAAATTGATGAAGTAGGTTTTACAGCAAATGAGGCAATAATTTCTTGACCACTTGATATGCCACCCAAGATTCCCCCAGCATTATTGGAGTTAAATTTTAACTTTTTGCCTTTTTGAGAAATTTCGTCTGAGTTTTGTTCCCCACTTAATTGTGCTGAGTTCATTCCAGATCCAATGTTTACCCCTTTAACAGCGTTAATACTCATTAAACCAGAAGCAATATCAGAGTCTAGTTTTGAATATATGGGGGCACCTAATCCCGCAGGTATGCCTCTTGCTCTTATTTCAATAACAGCTCCGCAAGAAGATCCAGATTTTCTTACACCTAATAAATATTTTTCCCAAAGTTTAATCATCGATTTATCTGGGCAGAAAAATGGATTTTTAGTTATTACTTTATCGTTCCATTGATTAACATCACATCCTAATATTCCTAGTTGGGTCACTGCACCTATAATTTTAAATTTTTTATCTAACTTATTTTTTAAAACTAGTTTTGCAATTGCACCAGCAGCAACACGAGCTGCAGTTTCTCTTGCTGAAGATCTCCCTCCACCTCTATAATCTCTAATTCCGTATTTTTTAAAATAAGTTAAATCAGCATGTCCTGGTCTAAATTTATCTTTAATGTTTCCATAATCTTTTGATCTCATATCTTTGTTATAAATTATGAGTGATATTGGGGTCCCAGTTGTCTTTCCCTCAAAAACACCAGATAAAATTTGAACTTTGTCATCTTCTTTACGTTGAGTTGTAAATTTTGATTGTCCTGGTTTTCTTTTATCTAGTTCAATTTGTATGTCTTGTTCTTTAATACTTATATTAGGTGGACATCCATCGACTACACAACCTATTGCAGGTCCGTGAGATTCTCCCCAAGTTGAGAAACGAAATAGCTTTCCAAAAGTATTAAATGACATTATTTATAGTATAGATTATTTTGTTTAAATTATGAATCAAAAAAACCCACTTGGTCTGAATAACTGCTTTTTAGATCTAGATAATCCTATTGAATTGTTTAAAGTTTGGATGGATGAAGCAAAAAAATCAGAACCAAATGATCCCAATGCTCTTTCATTAGCAACATCTAACAAGAACAACGCACCATCAGTCAGAATAGTTTTGTTAAAAGAATTTAATCAAAACGGTTTTGTATTTTATACTAATTTAAACAGTCAAAAAGGAAATGAACTAAAAGAAAATCCAAATGCTGCAATGTGTTTTCATTGGAAAAGTCTTTTAAGACAAATAAGAATTAGTGGAACTATAACTCAAGTAGAAGACAGTGCAGCCGATCAATATTATAATTCACGAGGGTATGACAGTAGAATTGGAGCCTGGGCATCAAAACAAAGTAAAGAATTAAAAAATAGAGATGAGCTTGCAAACTCAATTAAAGAGTTCAGGCAAAAGTTTGATGATAAAGATAATGTACCAAGACCTAAACATTGGTCTGGTTGGAATTTAACACCAACTAGAATTGAATTTTGGTTAGATGGAGATAGCAGAATTCATGAAAGATTAAATTATACTATTGATAAAAGTGGTAATTGGATAAAATCTTTATTAAGTCCTTAAAAATTTCTAGCTAGACTGAATGAGGTTAGATTTTTAAGAATTAATTTTTCTTTTGAGTCTTTAAATACTGTAAGAGAGTTTGAGGCAAGATTGATATAATGTTGAGCTTTTTGATAGCACTCATTTATGATGTCATATTTTTTTATTAAAAGAATTATTTTATTAAATTCATCTTTTTCTCTTAAATCTTTTTTAAAAAATTCTGTTAATAATTTTTTTTCATTAATATTTATTTTTTGAAATAATAGAATTACAGGCAAAGTAATCTTACCTTCAAAAAAATCTTGGCCTATCTTTTTACCAAATAATTTTAAATCTGAATTATAATCAAGAGTGTCATCAGCAATTTGAAAAGTTAATCCAAGATTTCGACCATAGAATTCAAGAGCATCTTTTTCTTTAGGCTCGACCTCTGATAAAATTGCGCCTACTTTTGTTGCAGCTGCAAAAAGCTCAGCAGTTTTTGCCGATATAATTTTTAGATAAGTTTCCTCAAGCATATCAACCTCACCTTTATGTTGAAGTTGTAAAACTTCTCCTTGAGCAATTTTTGACGAAGTTGATGACAACAATTTTAAAACTTCTAAATTACCATCCTCTACCATCATTTCAAAACATCTACTTAATAAATAGTCTCCAATTAAAACTGAAGAATGATTATCCCAAACTTTATTTAATGTATCTTTGCCTCTTCTTACAGTACCCTCATCAATTACATCATCGTGCATTAGAGTTGCACTATGAATTAATTCAACACAAGCAGCTAAATTAATATCTCTTGAACCTTTAGAATATCCACATAGTTTTGCTGATCCCAGAGTTAATAGAGCCCTTAATCTTTTACCTCCAGTTTGAATATGGTATTCAGTCATTTTTTGAACCAGCCCGACATCACTCGCTAATTTTGATTTTATTTTTTCTTCAGTAAGAATAAGCTTATCCTCAACAGAATCCTTAAGTTGAAAGTATGAGTCGTTTATTTGATTTTTAAGCTGAACTACAGTTCCCATATTGATTTTAAATTAATATATTTGATATTTATATATTACTTATCAATTGACGCACCTAATTCTTCATTTATAAGTAATTAATATAATCAATAATTAATTCTATAAGGAATAATAATGTTCTCTTTTTTTAAAAAGAAAAAGACCGTAGCTCATATTAAATTAAATGGAGTTATTGGAAATGCCGGAAAATTTAAACAAGGTATTGATTTTGCAGGTCAAGAAGAGCTGATTAAAAAGGCTTTTTCATTAAAAAAAGCCTCATGTGTAGCCATAACTGTAAATTCACCTGGTGGATCACCAGTTCAATCTCATATGATTTATAATTTTATTAGACAACAAGCCACTAAAACAAAAAAAAAAGTAATTGTATTTGCTGAAGATGTTGCTGCATCTGGTGGATATTTAATTTCATGTGCTGGCGATGAAATTTATGCAAATTCAAGTTCAATAATTGGGTCTATAGGGGTTATCTATTCTTCATTTGGGTTTACGGAATTAATAAAAAAAATTGGTGTTGAAAGAAGAGTTCATACAGCTGGAAAAAACAAAAGTACTTTAGATCCTTTTTTAGAAGAAAAAAATGAGGATATAGAAAGATTAAAAAATATTCAGCTAGATTTACATAAAGATTTTATTGATGTAGTAGAGAAAAGTAGAGGATCTAAGTTAAACAAATCCGAAGTAGAACTATTTTCTGGAGAATTTTGGTCTGGAAGTAAAGCTAAAGATTTAGGTCTAATAGATGGAATAGGAGATGCCCATCAAGTTCTTAAAGAAAAATTTGGAAACGATGTTGTCATTAAAAAATTTGAAAAATCTAAAGGTTGGTTAAGTCAAAAACTTTCTTCTTCTAATAATAAATTAGATCAATTAGCCAATATTTTAGATGAAAGGTCAATCTGGCAAAGATATGGTTTCTAAATCAAAAAAACCAAAACAAAAATTTCAATCATTTCAAGATACAATTCTTAATCTTCAAAAATTTTGGAGTAAACAAGGATGTATTGTTCTTCAGCCATATGATATGGAAGTGGGTGCTGGTACATTTCATCCAGCAACAACACTTAGATCGCTAGGCCCAAAACATTGGAAAGCTGCTTATGTGCAGCCATCAAGGAGACCAACAGATGGAAGATATGGTGACAACCCAAATAGATTGCAACATTATTATCAATTTCAAGTTTTAATAAAACCTTCACCAGATAATATAAAGAAATTATATCTTAATAGTTTGTCTGTAATAGGTATTGATCATAATGAACATGATATCAGGTTTGTTGAAGATGATTGGGAAAGCCCAACTCTTGGTGCTGCAGGATTAGGTTGGGAAGTTTGGTGCGATGGTATGGAGATTACACAATTTACATATTTTCAGCAAATGGCAGGTTATGAATGCAAACCTGTTTCAGTTGAAATTACATATGGATTAGAAAGAATATGCATGTTCAATCAACAACAAAAGAATGTTTATGACTTATCATGGAATGATGAGGGGGTAAAATATCATGACGTTTTTCATCAAGCTGAAAAAGAATTTTCTGCATACAATTTTGAGTATGCAAATGTTGAAAGTTTATTAAAAATGTTTGATATGATTGAACAGGAAGCTAAATCTCTTGTAGAAAAAAAAATATCATTACCAGCGTATGATCAATGTTTAAAAGCAAGTCATATATTTAATATTCTTGATGCCAGAGGAGCAATAAGTGTTGCTCAAAGAGCTGGATATATAGGAAGAATACGAGATATAACTAAATTAGCTGCAGGTATTTGGTTAGATAGTCAAAGCTAAATGTCGGAATTTTTTTTAGAATTATTTAGTGAAGAAATACCTTCATCTCTTCAAAAAAGTTTAAGAGAAGAATTGTTAAACAGTTTTATTAAAGAATTTAATGAAAAATCTATTTCATTTAAAAAAAGCTCATCATTTTCAACACCTAATAGATTAGTTATTCTATTTGAAGGTTTACAAAAACAGATAACTTTAAAATCAGAGAAAATAAAAGGTCCAAATGTAAAAGCTCCAGAAGTAGCATTGGAAGGATTTATCAGATCAAATAATATTAATAAGAAAGACCTTTTTAAACAAACAATAGATAAAGGTGAATTTTATTTTTTTAAAACAAAATCGAAAAAGCTTAATACTCAAAATTTATTAGAAGAGTTAGTTCCATCAATACTGCATAAAATTCAGTGGAAAAAATCTATGAGGTGGAGTGATTTTAAACTAAACTGGGGAAGGCCATTAAAATCAATTTTAGCAATATTTGAAAAAAAAAATTTAACTTTTAATTTTCATCATTTAACCTCTTCAAATTCAACATTTATAGATAAAGAGTTTGAGGAAAAAAAAAAGATATTTGTTGATTTTAAAGATTATAATAATTTTTTCAAAAAACTAAATATAACCATAGATCACAATTTAAGAAAAAACTTAATAGAAAAAAAATTAAATGATATTTCTAGTAAGAAAAATATAACAATTGAAAATAATCCTAAGTTACTTGATGAAGTTGTTGATCTAACGGACCAACCAAATGTTATATTGTGTGAATTTGATAGAAAATTTCTAAATATTCCTAAAGAAATTTTAATAATTACTATGCAGTATCATCAAAAATATTTTCCAACTTTTGATAAAAAAGGAAATATTACAAATGAATTTTTAGTTGTGACTAACAAGAAAGATATAAATGGATTAATAAAACTTGGAAATGAAAGAGTTGTAGAAGCTAGATTGAACGATGCCGAGTTTTTTTGGAAAAAAGACAAATCACAAAATCTAGTCAAAAGAGTTTCTATGCTGAAATCTATGAATTATTTCAAAGGTCTTGGAACATATTTTGATAAAGTCCAAAGAATGAGAAAACTAGGTGGAATGCTTTCTGATGAATTATTAATTAGCAAAGATAAAGTTGAATTATCCGCATCGATTTGTAAAGTTGATTTAGTTTCGGAACTTGTGGGAGAGTTTCCAGAACTTCAAGGAATTATGGGAGGTTACTTTGCAGAAGCCCAGGGTTTTGAGAAAGATGTTTGTAAAGCTATAAGTGAACAATATTTACCAGCTGGACTAAACTCAAAAGTACCTAAAAAACCCTACAGCGTGGCATTATCTTTGGCAGATAAAATAGATACTTTAGTCGGTTTTTTTGGAATTAATCAAAAGCCAACAAGCTCAAAAGATCCATTTGCTTTAAGAAGATTGGCTTCAGGAGTAATTAAAACAATAGTTGAAAATAAAAAAGATTTTAAAATAAGAGATTTAATTAGTTATTCAGCTGGCTTGTATTTGGACCAAGGTTTTGAATTTGAAAACAAATCTCTTCAAACTGAATTAGTAAATTTTTTAATGGATAGATTAAAATTTTATATGAAAGAGGAAAAAATTCGTACCGACATTATTCAAGCATCTACTAGCTTTTTAAATCTAGATCAATCAGTGATTGTTTTTGGTAAGGCTAAAAGTTTAAATAAGTTTATTAATAAACCCAATGGTAAAGATGTAGTTTCAAGTTTTAAAAGAGCTTCAAGCATATTAGAAAGCGAGTTAAAGGATAAAAACATAGAATTATCAAATACAACTGACCCTGGTATATTCAAAACTGAATTTGAAAAAAATTTATATAAAAAAATAAATGAATTAAGAAAATACTTTCAAAATATTAATAAAGATGAGGATTTCGAGGAATCCATCAACAATTTGGCTGAGTCCAAAAAAGTAATTTTTGATTTTTTTGATAACGTGATTGTAAATGAAGACGATATCACAATAAAAAAAAACAGACTAGAACTAATCCAAATGTTATGTAAAACATTCGATTATTATGTTAATTTTTCTTTAATCGATTCCCACCAATGAAAAAGCTAATTTTAAATTTCAAATCTAAAGATAGTAAAAAAATAAAAAATTCTAAAAATTTTTTAGGTGGCAAAGGTGCTAATTTATCTGAAATGGGAAGAATGGGTCTTCCAGTTCCACCAGGATTTACAATCTCAACAAAGGTATGTGAACTTTTTTATAAAGATAAAAAAAAATTGAATAAAAATTTAGTAGCCCAAATAAAAAAAGAATTAAAAATAATCGAAAAAGATGTAGGTAAAAAATTTGGAGATTTAAAAAATCCTTTGCTGCTTTCGGTAAGATCTGGAGCAAGAGTATCTATGCCAGGAATGATGGACACAATTTTAAACCTAGGTTTAAACGATAAGACTGTAAGTGCTCTAGCTTTAAAAACTTCAAATAGAAGATTTGCCAAAGATAGTTATAGAAGATTTATTCAAATGTATGGTAATGTAGTAATGGGAGTTGAAGGCTATCATTTCGAGGAATTAATTGAAAATTATAAGCTGACAAAAGGAGTTCTTTTAGATACCGATCTTGATGAAAATGATTGGGATGGTTTGATAATTGATTTTAAAAGAACTGTAAAAGAAAAAGCTAAAAAAGATTTCCCTCAAGATGTTTATCAGCAATTACTTGGAGCAATTAGTGCAGTATTTTTATCCTGGGAAAGCAATAGAGCAAAAGTATATAGAAAATTAAATCAAATCCCTGCTGAATGGGGAACAGCAGTAAATGTTCAGTCAATGGTTTTTGGTAACATGGGTGATGATTGTGCAACAGGTGTTGTATTTACGAGAAACCCCTCAGATGGATTAAACGAAATTTATGGTGAATATTTAATTAATGCACAAGGTGAAGATGTTGTTGCAGGTACTAGAACACCACAATACATAACTAAAAAAGCAAGACAACAAGCTAAAGTTAAAGCTCCTTCAATGGAAGAGGTTATGCCAAATGTTTATAAGCAACTTCACAAAATTTTAAAAAAATTAGAAAAACATTATAAAGACATGCAAGACGTTGAGTTCACAGTTGAAAATAAAAAACTATGGATGCTCCAAACTAGATCAGGAAAAAGAACAGCTAAATCAGCAGTAAAGATTGCAGTTGATATGGTAAAAGAAAAATTAATTTCAAAAAAAGAAGCTGTTTTAAGGATTGATCCTAATTCTTTAGACACATTACTTCATCCAACATTAGATGAGAAAAGCTCAATTAACGTTATAGCTAATGGTTTGCCAGCATCACCTGGGGCTGCAAGTGGAAAAGTTGTTTTTACTTCTGAAGAGGCTGAAAGATTGACCGGAATGATGCAAGATACAATTTTGGTGAGAGTGGAAACGTCACCAGAGGATATTCAAGGAATGCACGCAGCTAAAGGAATTTTAACCGCAAGAGGAGGCATGACAAGTCATGCTGCTGTTGTTGCAAGGGGAATGGGAAGACCCTGTGTGTCTGGCTCTAGTGAAATTGATATAAATTACGAGAACAAATCATTTAAAACTGAGTCTATAGAAATAAAAGAAGGTGAAGTTATAACAATTGATGGATCTACAGGTAGAATTATATCAGGAAGTGTTGCAACTGTGAAACCTGAAATTTCAGGAGACTTTTCAAAATTAATGTCATGGGCAGATAGTTTTAGAAAACTAAATATAAGAACTAATTCAGAAACACCAAAAGATACTAAAACGGCTAAAGATTTTGGAGCAGAAGGTATTGGTCTTTGTAGAACAGAACATATGTTTTTTGATGAAGAGAGAATTTTATCTGTTCGAGAAATGATTTTGTCTAAAACTAAAGAAGATAGAGCAAAAGCACTTGAAAAACTTTTGCCTCATCAAAAAAAAGATTTTATAGAAATTTTCAAAATTATGAATGGTCTGCCAGTTACAGTCAGATTATTGGATCCCCCTCTACATGAGTTTTTACCAAGAACAAATAAAGAAATTGATGAAGTTGCAAATGTGGTAGGACTTTCGACTAAAGAAGTTGAAACTAGAATAGAAGAATTGCATGAACAAAACCCAATGTTAGGACATAGGGGTTGTAGGCTTGGTATATCTTTTCCAGAAATTTATGAAATGCAATGTAGAGCTATTTTTGAAGCATTAGCTGAACTTAAAAAGAAAAAAATTAAATCAGCTTTTCCTGAGATTATGATTCCTCTTGTTTCTACTGAAGCAGAAATAAAAATAATGAAAGATTTAGTAATAAATATTGCAAGTGAGGTTCAAAAACAGAATAAAATTAAAATAGAATTTATGGTTGGTACAATGATTGAATTACCTAGAGCCGCCATAAAAGCAAAAGAAATAGCTAAACACGCTGAGTTTTTTAGTTTTGGAACTAATGATTTAACACAAACAACATTTGGAATTAGCAGAGATGATAGTGGTAAATTTTTAAACGATTATTTAGACAATAAAATATTCTCAATAGATCCATTTATATCTTTAGATGATGGAGTTGCAGACTTAGTTGAAATTGCTGTTGAGAGAGGAAAAAGTCAAAATAAAAAATTAAAACTTGGAATTTGTGGTGAACATGGCGGAGATCCAAAAAGTATTGAGTTCTGTTCTAAAGCAGGTTTGAATTATGTTTCTTGCTCACCTTACAGGGTCCCAATTGCGAGATTAGCTGCAGCTCAAGCAGAATTAAAAAAATAAATAATTACAAATTATAGGGGGCGTTCTGTTGCCAGGTGCCCCGGACCTTGCTACCAAATTCAAGGAAAACTCCCAAAATTTAATCTAGATTATCATAGAATATTCCTAATGTGAATCCCTGTGACGCCACTGTGACGACAGAAATTTGGCAAATAGACTCATGGTTCAGGATTTAAACTTAAATAGCTTGATTATCTAAACTCTATTTAATTGTAAGAACAATTTTACCTTTGGTTCGACCTTCTGCTAGTTTTCCAAAAGCTTCTGAAGCCTGTTCCATTGGATACGTACTATCAATGATAGTCTTAATGGTACCCTGACTAATTAATGTTACAAGTTCTGTTAGCATTGCTCCATCAGGTGACATGAAAAACCATTCAAAGTTTACACCATATTTTTTAGCAAGGTTTTCAGTATCTTGACCCTTAATAGAAATCAGAGTACCTCCTTTTTTTAAAACCTTGAAAGACTTAGCAAGTACATCACCACCGATCATATCAAAGACTAAATCATAATCAGACAATTCATCTTCAAATGACTGAGTGCTATAATCAATTATTAGATCAGCTCCCAAACTTTTAACTAGTTCAGTATTTTTAGAACTTGTAGTCGTTGCAACTGTTGCCCCAAAATGTTTTGCAATTTGGATGGCAAGCGTTCCAACACCACCTGAACCAGCGTGAATCAACACTTTGTCACCTTGCTTAATATTACCTTTCGTAACTAATGCCTGCCATGCTGTCAAACCCGCTAGTGGGACAGATGCCGCGTCTATATGGCTTAGATTTTCTGGTTTAATAGCAAGTTCATTTTCTTGGATACGAGCGAATTCAGCAATAGAGCCAGCGTCTTCTTGATTGGGACGAGCAAACACTTCATCACCAACTTTGACATTAAGTACATCTTTACCAACCTCGACTACTTTGCCTGAAACATCGTAGCCCATAACGTGGGGAAAGCTAAGCTCTAGCATTTCTTTTAGATAACCTGCATGTAGAATATTATCGATCGGATTAATGCTAGCAGCATGCACTTCTACTAGGACAGACTTATCTTGAAGTTTTGGCTTTTCAATATCAATAATTTCAATATTGGCAGTATAATCTTTATAAACGACAGCTTTCATTGTGTATCCTTTTTAATTAAATAATTTTTTAAAATATATCAAAACATAAAGAAAGCTATGTAGTATATATTTTATTAAATAACAATCATTCCATCACCTAGACACCTGATTAGAGGTTTGGTAGGTTTTTGAATTATGAAAAAACTTTTAGGGATTATAGTTCTGGGTTTGTCATGATTGAATATAGAAGAAAAGAGAACTTATGAATGTATTTATAATTTTATCAGTGCTTATAATTGTTATTGGAGTTCTCTTATTAGTAACCACTCCATCAGTATTATTTACATTGAATTGGAAAGAAAAAACGGGAAAAGAAAAAATCCTAATGTTTATATTTTATAGTATTTTGGTTTATATAATAAATATCATTTATTGGATTATAAAATGAAAAAACTTTTAGGTATCGTGATTCTGGGTTTGTTTAGTTACCCTCTTGAATAAGGGTAACTAAATTTTTTTGATTAACCATTTTGATTAGCCATCATAGCTTTAATAGCTTTTCTTGCATTAGCATCATCCAATACTGGTTTAACAATAGGAAAAGTACATGCCCCAGACCAACCCATGATCCATGCTGTTAACGATTCTTGATTATCTGTCTCAACTATTATTAGGCCACTTCCATTAGCTGCATCATGCCAACGACCAATTTGTTTTACATCAGCAGGGTATTCTCCAGCAATTTGCTCATCAGTCATATTTGCAAAAAAAGCTTGTGTCTCTGCTTGCTTGTCTCGATCTAATTGATATGTACACATGAAAATCATTTTATTATCCTTGGTTAAGTTGTTATTTGTATTTATCTACTTTTAACCTAACAGCAATTATAGGAGATGGCCACGCCTCAGTCTTCTTTAACCCTCTTTAGTATTAGCTAATTAACTCAACTTGAGTAAGAGTTCAGGATTTGGTAGTCTTGAACAATGGATAAATTTATTGAGGGTTTGCTGTTGAGTGGGAATGTTTATGCCGAGAATGAAAATTTCATAAAAAAGTATTTATCAAGTAATTCCTTATATAAACAAAACCCTAAGACAGACTTTTTTTGGAAAACACAAAATAAATTAAATTTTTAAATCAAGAAATTTTCTGACTATATCTTTTCTATCCCATCGTTGAATTAAACGAGCTAAATCAAGAGTAGTACCTGATGCAAAATCAGGAAAAATTTTAGTATAATTTTCACCCATTTGAATTGTTTTGTTAGGATTAATTGTTACAAAATTTTTATTTTGTAATAATAAAACCTTTCTTTTAACTGTTTCTCTAGGCATATTTAAAGAGGACGAAATACTTGTCACGGTTAACTTTGGGTCATTTAAGAACTCTGCATTAGAAGATTTTTCAAATTCAAAAGATAATGACTCTAAGGATAATTTTTTATTTTTATTTATTAAATATACATCATAGCTAACTACTACTTGCAATATTATAAAACTTTCAAAATCTAGGTCTAGTCTTTTATTAATTCGCTGATAAAAATTAATTAAAAAAATTGCCCAATCATAAAAACCTGATGAAAAATTTTCATTTTCTTTTATTTTATTTTTAGAGTTCATAAATTATTTGTTTTTAATTTTTAACATGAAATAAAAACCTAATACGAAAAGTAGAGTGTTGGAAAAAAGACCAATTCTCTGAGAAAAGTAATAAGTCATTGTCCCAACTAATAAAGGGCCAACAAATGAAGTAATTCGACCAGAAAATGCAAATAAACCAAAGCTTCTACCTGCTTGCTCTTCACTAATCAGTGATGTCATCATTACACGACTAGCACTTTGTATTATTCCAATAAATATAGAAATGACCATTACGACTGCAAAAAAATTCGATTTACTTACAGCCAGTAATGAAGCATAAATTATACACAATGTTAATGCTACTATACTTATTAAGATTAAATTTTTTGATGAATATTTATCATTTAAATGTCCTCCAACAATTACACTTAAAAAAGCAATAATATTTGAAAAAATAGCCATTTTTATAATTTCATCAAAGCTAAAACCAAATACACCACTTGCATAAACACCTCCTCCACTTATCAGCACAATAAGCGCATCGGCATATAACATTCTTGCTATTAAAAATTTTCCTGCTTCAGTTAATTTATTTTGCCAAATTATTTGAGTTAAAGATTTAAAATTTAAATGATTTGTTTGTATATCTTTAGAAGTTTTATCCCTAAAAAAGAAAAGCATAGGAATGGCGAATATAAAAAACCACAAAGCAACTATGAGTGCAGTGAATCGAATATTTTCAAATTCTTGTTTATTAAGATCAAATAAAACTGTGTCTGATAAAACAAAGAAATAAAGCACAATCAATAATACTGGAATTGTTCCTAAATACCCTAACCCAAAACCTAAGCCTGATGTTGTGCCAAGTTTATTTTTTTCAGATGCTTGTTGTAACAGTGAATTATAAAAAATTTGCGCAATTTCATAACAATAATTTGAACATAAAAAAATTATTAATGTGTAAAAAATAAAACTAGTTTCTGGTTTTGAAAACCAAAATAAACACGTTATGAGAATACATAGGATTGTAAATATGCGTAAAAAATTTATTAAACCATTTTTTCTTTTATCTGCTAGGATGCCAAAATAAGGGCCTGTTATAGCAATTAATAAACCACAAACTCCCGTCGTCCATTGCCAGTAGGCAGCACCTAATTGCGCATCACCAACAATTTGCCTTGCAAAATAGGTAGAAAATATAAACGTAATGATGATGGCTGAAAAAGAAGAATTAGCAAAATCATACATTCCGTAGTTTAATTTTTTCACACTATGAACATCACCATTTTAGTGACATTTGCAACCCATAATGAGCACTTTTGGAGATAAAAAACAATGTGTTCAAAAATTTAAAAATAAACATTCTATTTGTTATTATATTTTCTCTTACAAGTTTTGATTTATTAGCTGCTAATAGATTTTGGGTTGCTGCCAATGATGGAACTACAAAATATTATGATGACCCAGCCAATTGGTCAAATACGTCAGGTGGGAATGGTGGATTTTCTACACCAACTCAAAATGATATTGTTAAATTTGATGGTGGTAGTTCTGTTACCTGTACAATTAGGAGGGGAGCAAATGCTAAGCAACTAAAATTAATGCCCCCCTTTAATGGTACTGTAAAAATAAATGATGGTAAAACTCTTAGAATAACTGAACATCTAAGCATATATAGTGGAAGCACCCTATTGGTTGGAACTAATTCACAATTGTTTACAAATAAAAATACCTCTTGGATTTATTCTGGGGGTACTCTCTCAGCAACTAACGCAAAAAAAGTACAATTTTTTTCAGTGCTAGCTATTGCATCTGGTGGAACTTTTTTAGCTCCTTCCTTGCATACAGTTTTCAAAGGTGGTTTTAGAAATGCGGGAACATTCACACATAATAATGGTACAGTAAATTTTTCTCCAAAAGATGGTAGTTATCAAGTTGTAACGGGCGGCACTGGCACTGGTAAGGATTTTTACAATGTAATAAAAAGTTCAGGAAAAGTTTACAAGATGAACGGAGATATGCAGGTTAATAATATTCGATTTAATAAAGGTGTATGGAATGTAAATGGAAATGATTTGTACGTTAAGGGAAATTACACTGCTTATGGAACTAATCGGCGTGAGGTAACTAACACAAGTGCTTCAACATCAGTAATATTTAATGGAAGTAGTAATCAAACTATTATAGCTCATCATACAAATAGTTTTCCTAGTTTTGAAAATTTAACTATAACCAATACTTCTGGTGTTGTTTCATTTTCTATAAAGGATGTAGATATAGATAAAACTCTTACCATTAACTCTGGAGCCACTCTTGACATAGAAGGAAATAATTTTGATGCTACAACGTTAGTTAACAATGGAACTTTTAAATTACAAGGTGGAGAAACATTAGCTATTACTAACAAAGATACAGACTCAGGAACAATTACTTATGATGGATCAGGCTCCTACACTGATTTAGAGTACGGCGATGATTATTATAATCTAATTTTAAATGGTACTGGCACTTTCGCTCTTGATGCTAATTTAAATGTTGATGGAGCGCTAACAATTACAGATGGAACACTCGATGTTTCCTCAGATGATAGAAGTATTAATGTTGCAGGAAATTGGACAAATAGTGATATTTTTAAATCTAGATCAGGTACAGTCACTTTTGATGGAACGTCAACTATTACCTCGGGTGGTATCACCGATCAAGCACAAGATTTTTACAATGTTATTTTAAGTGGTAGCGCAGGTACACAATCTACAAACCACGTAGATGTTGATAATGATTTTACAATTAGCTCCTCTGGAACCTGGAACACAAGTGGGCTTTGTCTTTTTGTGGCAGGCACTACAACCACAGGTAGTGGTACATTAACGAATACAACTCTTCCAACTGTTACTTTTGATCCTGCCAACTCTGATAATGATGTTCAACCTACAGAAAACATTACATTAACTTTTAATCATGCCATGCGTAACACAGATGATAGCGCTTTAACAAACACTAACGTTGATAGTCTTATCACTTTAAAAGTGAATAATTCAAGCGGTGCAGATATTGCTTTTGATGCTACGATTGATTCTGATAAAAAAGTTATTACTATTAATCCTGACAGCAATCTTACAGGCCAACAAAATGTGTATGTAGCAATAGGTGCTACAGTTGAAGATCAAACTTGTGGACAAGCAATTACTGCAGCCAATGCAACTTTTACTGTTGTTGATACTGATGTTCCAACACTAACATCATCTACTCCTACTGATGGCGCAACAGAGGTAGGTGTTAATGATAATATTGTTCTAAATTTTAGTAAAGCTGTTGACGCTGAGAGTGGTAATATTGTTATTTATAAGGCTTCTGATGATTCTGAAGTTGAGTCAATTCCTGTCGGCAATGCTAAAGTCTCTGGATCAGGATCAACTCAAATTACTATTAACCCAGCATCAACTTTAGACAGTTCAACTGCCTACTATGTTCAAATTGCTGCAACTGCTTTTGATGATAGTTCTAGTAATTCTTATGCTGGGATTAATGATAAGACTTCGCTTAACTTTACAACGGCTGACGTTAATGCACCAACCTTATCGTCATCTACACCAGCTGATGAAGCTACTGGTATTGCAGTTGATACAAATATTGTACTTAATTTCAATGAAGCTGTTGATGCTGAAAGTGGAAATATAATTATCTATAAATCTTCTGATGACTCTCAAGTAGAGTCTATACCTGTTGGTGATGCTAAGGTATCTGGATCAGGCTCTACAACAATAACAATAAATCCTTCGACAACATTAGATGGATCAACGGCTTATTATGTACAAGTAGCTGCTACCGCGTTTGATGATAGTTCGAGTAATTCGTATGCAGGTATTAGTGATGCCACAACCCTTAATTTTACAACAGCAGATATAGGTGCACCAACCCTATCATCATCTACTCCAGCTGATGGCGCTACAGGTATTGCTGTAGATGCAAATATTGTTTTAACATTCAATGAAGCTGTTGATGCTGAAAGTGGAAATATTATTATCTATAAAACATCTGATGACTCTGAAGTAGAATCAATTCCAATTGGTAATGCTAAAGTTTCAGGTTCAGGATCAACAGAAATTACCGTTAATCCAGCAACTACCCTAGACAGTTTTACAAGTTATTATGTTAAAATTGAAGCAACAGCATTTGATGATAGTTCTAGTAATTCATATGTGGGAATAACAGATACAACTACACTTAATTTTACTACTGCAGACGTTGAAGCACCAACTCTAACTTTTAGTCCTTTAGATGGTACAACTGGTATTGCAGATAACACCAATATTACAATTATCTTTGATGAAGCAATAAGAAATACAGATAATTCAGAACTAACAAACTCTAATATCGACACTCTAATTACACTTAAAGAAGATAACTCTAGTGGCTCAAATATTGATTTTGATGCTACTATCGACTCTGATAAAAAAATTATTACGATAAATCCTAATAGTGATTTTTCAAGTGAACAAGTTGTATATGTTGCAATTGGGGCTACTGTTGAAGACTCCTCAAATAACGCGATAAGTGCATCAAATATAAGCTTTACTGTTGCTGCTCCTACTTCACCACCATCTTTAACATTTAACCCTTCAGATAACAGTACAGGTAACGCTGTTGACACTAATATTACAATTACTTTTGATAAAGCTATTAGACATATTGATGATACAGATATTGCTGATACAGATATTGATAGTTTAATTACATTAAGAAAAACAAACTCTTCAGGAAATAGAATACCTTTTAATGCTACTATAGATAATACTAAAAAAGTTATAACGATCAACCCCTCAAGTAACTTTTCTAGCAGTCAAGTAGTCTATGTAGAAATAGGTGCATCCGTTGAAGATTATTATAATAACGCAATATCAAACTCGTCTATAACATTTACAGTTGCTGATACTGTAGCCCCAACTATTACTTTTAATCCAACTAACGGTGAAACTGATGTAACCGTTAGTTCAAATATTACTCTTACTTTTAATGAAGCAATACGAAATACAAATAATACAGTTTTAACCAACACTAATGTCGATAGTTTGATAACATTAAAAAATTCAGATGAAGATGGAGATAATATTAGTTTTAACGCTACAATTAACTCAGATAAAAAAATTATTACTATTAATCCTAATAGTAATTTTTCTAGTGAACAAGTTGTTTATGTGGCAATTGGAACAACAGTTGAAGATTCATCAGATAATGCAATAACAGCTCAATCCATTACTTTTACAGCCGCTGACTCAACACCACCAACAGTAACTTTTAGTCCAGCTGACTCAGAGACTGGTATTGCTGTTAATTCTGATATAACAATTGCTTTTGATGAAGTAGTTCGAAATATTGATAATACATCTTTAACAGATGCCAACGTTGGTAGTCTAATTACTTTAAAAGAAACTAATACTAATGGATCTGATATTAGTTTTACGGCATTAATAGATTCCACAAAACAATTAATTACCATAACGCCAGATAATAGTTTTTCGAGTGAACAAGTTGTGTATGTGGCAATTGGTGCTACTGTAGAAGACTCTTCAGACAATGCAATAAGTGCAAGTTCCATAACATTTACGGCAGCTGATTCCACTGCACCAGAGGTCACTTTTGATCCAGCAGATACATCAACAGGTGTGCCTATTACTGCAAATGTTACCCTAACATTTGATGAAGCTGTAAGAAATCCAGATGACTCTGAGTTAACAAATTCAAATGTTGGAAATTTAATTACACTCGAGTATGTATCAGATAACGCATCTATTGATTTCACAGCAACTATTGATTCAGACAAGAAAGTTATAACCATTAACCCTGATGCAAATTTTATAAGTGGTAGGTTTGTGCGTGTAGAAATACAAGCACTTGAAGATTCATCAAATAATACAATGTCAGCAACATCAGGCACTTTTAGTGTTACGGATTCAACGGCTCCAGTTGTTACTATTGATCCAGCAGATGGATCAACATTAGTTGCACTTGATACTGATGTAATTATTACCTTTAATGAAGAAGTAAGATTACTTGATAACTCTGCTATTAATAATACAAATGTTGATAGCTTAATAACTCTAAAGGACAGCAATTCAACTGGGGCAGATATTGCTTTTGATGCCACTATAAATTCTGACAAGACAATTATAACTATTGATTTAGTAAGTGATATTGCAAGTGAGCAAACAGTTTATGTGGCAGTTGGAGCTACAGTTGAAGACTCTTATGGTAATGCAATAACCGCAACATCATCTACTTTTACGGCAGCAGATAAACTGCCACCTAGTGTAGAAATTGAAGCTGTTATTACAGCATCTATTGCCCACAATTCAGATATTACTTTTACTTTTAGTGAGGCAATTCGAAATTTAGATGACACAGCTTTAACAAATTCCGATGTTGCAAGTTTAATGACATTAAAAGATACAGATGAAAATGGAGCTGATATTCCATTTGTTGCAACAATTAATTCTGCAAAAACTATTATTACAATTGATCCTGTCAGCAATTTTACAAGTGCACAAAAAATATATGCAGCAATTGGTGCAACGGTAGAAGATTTTGCGGATAATGTTATTCCAGCTTCAAGTAAAACTTTTACTGCAGAGTTTTTAAAAGAGGATTTAGAAAATCCATTTAATGAAAAGGATGTTATTGCTTTAATAGATGCTCAAAGAGAAACTTCTAAACGTTTTATAGAACAATCATCTTATGCTGTATTGAATAGAATGGAGTGGTTAAGAAGAAACAGAGATGTTAATAATTTATCTGAACAAGGAATCAAAATTAAATTTAGTGATGAAGAATATACAGAAATTGCCACTGCGTTAAATTTTGATAAATATATAAATCGTACCAAAGATTTATTTAACAATAATTGGGCTTTTTGGAGCGAAGGTACAGTTACATTGGGTGAAATAGACAATACCTCGCTTGCTTCACTGCAAGAAATTCAAACAACAGGTATTACAATTGGTGTTGATAAAAAAGTAAGCGATAGAAGAATGTATGGTTTTGCACTTAGAGTTGGTCTCGATGATGTAGATATAGGTACATCTGACACTAACCTAAAAACAGATATGTTTAGCTTATCTTCTTATGCAACCTTTCCATTTAATAATAAAACTTTTATTGATACGAATATAGGTATTAGCAGTTTAAAAATTGACTCAAGACGAAAACATGAAGCAGGATTTTTAAATGGCGACAGAAATGGTAATCAAATTTTTGGATCAATTGTCTATGGAGGTGAATTTATAAAAAAAGATTTAAATATATCTCCTTATGGAAGAATTGATCTAGGATATACTATTTTAGATGAATATTTAGAAAGTGGTAAAATTTCAGCTCTAAAATACAATGAAATGAAAATTGAAAATAGTAAATCATCATTGGGTTTTCTAATTAATAATTCGTATGAAATTAACAATTTAAAATTTAAACCATTTAGTCGTTTTGAATATGGAAGAGGAAGTATCGACTCAAATGATACAATAGTTTCGTATCATAAAGCATATCCAAATACTAATTATACAAATAAAGGTGAAAATAAATTATCAGATAATTATAGAGTCACCATTGGAACAGATTTAGATATTGGAAAAAATATTTTCTATACTGCAAGTTTTGAGAGAAATGAAGAAATTGATTCAGGTTATACTAATACTATGAATTTTGCAGGATCTTACTTAATAAAACCAAACGCAGAACTAAGTTTTCATTCCAATTTAACAAATGAAAACACTTCACAATTTTCAATACAATATGATCAGCAATCCACGTCTGGGTGGGATTTAAATTACAACATTGAATTACAAAATAGTTTTAATGTTAATTATGAAAGTAATGTTGGTATTAATGTTAAAAAAATTTTTTAAAAGTTTAATTAAGTAGAAGACTAATGAATAAAATCCTTTCAATTTTAGCCACGCCTCAGGCTTCTTAAATAATAATTAAACTAAATAAGATAAACCAGCAATGCCTCTTGCTTCAGGAACTGTTTGAGGTTTTGAAGGTTGTTGCATGTACTGGCTTTGTAGTCGATAGTCATTCATGAAACTAGATCCTTCAGCAAACTTCTTTCTTTTAATGCTTATTTCATCTTTAATGAAATCAATGAACGGTGATTTATAAACTTCCCGTTCATTTTTTTAATAGACGCCATTACATTTTTCCTTTCCACGACGCCACTGTGACGCCAACTTTATTATTTCTTTCTAAAAGTGTTGCAGGAGCTATGAATCTGTAATGAAGTAGGGGCGTTCTGTTGCCAGGTGCCCCAAACCCCGTCTACTTAATTAACAAAGTTAATTAGGCAGCAAGTGCGTAACTTTCGTTAGCAATTATAAATTAGCCCGTCACGGTGGAACAATCCCGAACGAAAGAATAGCCTTTAGTCATCCGTCGAATCTAGTTCACCCCCATAAGTTGTAATGGTGGAGGTGGTGGGTACTGCCCCCACGTCCGCAATGGTTATTACGAAATTCGTTTATCGTCGTAGTTGGAAAACCAACATTATTAATATAAAAGGAATTACAACAGATTCAATAACAATCATGAAATTAACTAAAGAACAGTCAGAAGAAATAAAAAATCAACAAAGTCAGAGCAATGCTACCAAAAGAGTTACTGCTCCTGAACTTGAAAAAATCCTCTATGAAGCATTACCAGCCCTAGACCACGGCTTTGTAAGAGTAATTGATTATATGGGTGATGATACATCTATAGTTCAATCAGCAAGAGTTTCTTATGGAAAAGGAACTAAGCAAGTTTCAACTGACAAAGGTTTAATTAAATATTTAATGAGACACTGGCACAGTACGCCATTTGAAATGTGTGAAATAAAATACCACATTAAGCTTCCAATATTTATAGCAAGACAATGGATCAGACATAGAACTGCAAATGTGAATGAATATTCTGCTAGATATTCAATTTTAGATAAAGAGTTTTATTTACCTTCCCAAGATAATTTGGCTGCCCAATCTACTAGCAACAGACAAGGTCGAGGAGATGTATTGGAAGGAGAGCAAGCAAAAGAAGTTTTAGAACTTTTAAAAAATGATGCTGAAAGAACTTACGATAATTATGAGACGATGTTGAATGAGAGATTTGATGGCTCAACTATTGATGAAAATAAAAAGGGTTTAGCAAGGGAGCTTGCTAGAATGAATTTAACTCTAAATACCTATACTCAATGGTACTGGAAAACTGATTTATTAAACTTAATGAACTTTTTAAGACTAAGAGCTGATAGTCATGCTCAATATGAAATTAGAGTGTATGCAGATATTATGTTGGATACAGTAAAAAAATGGGTTCCAATAACTTATGATGCATTTATGGATTACAGAGTTGGTGGCACTGAAGTTTCAGCTAAAGGAAAAGTAATTATTCAAAAACTTATTAAAGGTGAAAATGTAGATGTAGATAGCTCGGGACTCTCAAAAAGAGAGTGGAACGAACTAATGATAGCTTTTGATATTAAAGATAAGTTGATTTAATTTTATTTGCAAAATCTAAATAAATTTTAGAGATTTCGTGTTCAGGATTAGCCTCAACAATAGGCTTACCCTCATCACCAGTTTTACCAACCTCAGGGTTAATAGGAATTTCTCCTAAAAATTCTTTTTCAAATTCTTCTGCAGTTCTTCTAACACCACCCTCACCAAAAATTTTATATTTCTTGCCATCATCCCCAGTAAAATAACTCATGTTATCGACTAATCCTAAAATTTTAACTCCGAGTTTATCAAACATTTTAATTCCTCTTTTAACGTCTAATAAAGCTACCTCTTGAGGAGTAGAAACTATGATTGCTCCATCCATTTTAATTTCTTGTGAGAAAGTTAATTGAGTATCTCCAGTTCCTGGAGGCATATCAACGATTATAAAATCTAGATCTTTCCAATTAACTTTTTGAGTAAAAGTTTTAATAGCACTTGTTACCATAGGGCCACGCCAAATCATTGGAGTTTGTTGATCAGCTAAAAAACCAATAGACATACATTGGATGTCATACTTTGTAATTGGATCTAATTTTTGACCATCACTTTTAGGCTTTTCATTGATGTCAAACATTTTAGGAATTGATGGACCATAAATATCAGCATCGAGTAGACCAACTTTACAACCAATCTGTTTTAAGGCTAAGGCAAGATTCGTTGCAAATGTAGATTTTCCAACTCCTCCCTTTGCACTTGAAATTGCAATCGTAAACTTAGTTCCTAAGATCGGATTTTTTGTAAATTTCCTAGGTTCCAGCTTCTTTTTCATTGCGTCACTTAGTTCTGGTTTTTTGACAGTCATAATTTCATCATTACTTGTTTTTTATCATAAAGACACTATATACTTTGTCATATGTCAGATGATTTTAAAGGCAGAGGTGGAAGTCCATGGGGAGCGCCCCCAGGTGGAAGTGGAAATGGCTCAGGTAGAGGACCAACACCACCCGACATCGATGCGATTATAAGAGATATTCAAAACAAAATTAATAAATTTTTACCTGGTGGAAGTAAATCAGGTGGAAAACCAATTGGTTTAATTTTAATTGTTTTACTTTTTGTGTGGTTAGCAAGTGGGCTATATAGAGTATTACCAGATGAACAGGGTGTAGTACTTAGATTTGGTAAATTTATAAAAACAACTCAACCAGGTCTTAACTATCATATTCCCTTCCCAATAGAGACTGTTGAAACCCCTAAGGTGACAAAAGTTAATAGAATGGATATTGGTTTTAGATCTGAAAGAGATAGTGGTTTTTCTTCAGGTGGAGGTGTAGCGGATGTACCTCAAGAAAGTTTAATGTTAACTGGTGATGAAAATATTGTGAACATCGACTTTTCTGTATTTTGGGTAATTAAAGATGCCGGCAAGTTTTTATTTGAAATTCAAGATCCCGAAGGAACTGTAAAAGCTGAGCAGAGACTGCTATGAGAGAAGTAATTGCTAAAAGTGATATTCAACCAATTTTAACTGAGGGAAGAGCTAAAATTGAAGTTGAAACTCAAGATATTATACAATCAATTTTAGATGAATATAATAGCGGAATTCAAATTACTCAGGTTCAAACTCAAAAAGCGGATCCACCAGATCAAGTAATTGATGCATTTAGAGATGTACAGGCTGCAAGAGCGGACATGGAAAGATCTAAAAACGAGGCCGAAGCTTATGCTAATGATGTAATTCCAAGAGCAAGAGGGGAAGCTGCAAAAATTTTACAAGCCGCAGAAGCGTATAAACAGAAAGTTGTTGCATCAGCAGAGGGTGAAGCAAGTAGATTTGTTTCAATTTTTAATGAATACGACAAAGCAAAAGAGGTTACTCAAGAGAGAATGTATTTAGAGACTATGGAGAAAGTTTTAGCTGATATTGAAAAAGTAATTATTGAGAAAAATGCTGGATCGGGAGTTGTTCCTTATTTACCATTACCAGAACTCGGTAAAACGAAAGCAAGTAATTAAATGAAAGCACAAAAAATATTATTACCAATAGTAGCTGTATTAGGTGCTTTAGTATTCTTTTCAGTATTTATTGTAAAAGAGGTTAATCAAGCAATTGTTTTACAATTTGGTGATCCTAAAAAAATTATAGTTGAACCAGGTATAAATTTTAAGCTACCTTTTATTCAAAACGTTGTTTTTTTAGATAGTAGGATTTTAAATTTAGATACTCCACCAGCAGAGGTTATTGCATCTGACCAAAAGAGATTAATCGTAGATGCCTTTGCAAGATTTCAAATTATTGATCCTTTAAAATTCTATATCTCTGTTGGAAATGAAAGAGTTGCAAGATCAAGATTAGCAACAATTATAAACTCAAGAATTAGAAATGTTCTTGGTCAACAAGAATTACAAACGTTATTATCAAAAGATAGATCTAAACAGATGTCTTTAATTCAAGAAGGAGTGAACACAGAAGCTCAAAAGTTTGGTATTAAAATTGTAGATGTGAGAATTAAAAGAGCTGATCTTCCTCAAGCAAACAGTGATGCTATTTATAGAAGAATGCAAACTGAAAGAGAAAGAGAAGCAAAGGAATTTAGAGCAAGAGGTGCTGAGATGGCAGTAACTATTACATCAACTGCAGATAAAGAGGTTTCAGTAATTTTAGCGAATGCCAACAAAGACTCTGAGATCATGAAAGGAGAAGGTGATGGTGAAAGAAATAAAATCTTCGCTGAAGCCTTTGGAAGAGATCCTGAATTCTTTGCATTTTATAGAGCGATGCAAGCGTATGAAACAGCTTTAATTGGTGGAGATACATCATTAATATTATCTCCTGATAGTGAATTTTTTAAGTTTTTTGGAAATATAAAACCTAAATCAGAATAATCTACTTTTATGAAGGAATTGATCATAGCTTTTGGTCTCTTTCTTTTCATAGAAGGAATTTTGTATGCCATATTTCCATCAAAAATGAAAAGTATGTTAAAGAAGTTAGAACTTGTAAATGATAGTCAATTAAGAACAGGTGGGCTAATTTTTGCAATTATAGGATTTGTAATAATTTATTATATAAAAAGTTAATATGGAAAAAATTAAATTTATATTTTTAACACTTATTTTTACTTTGAGTTTTTCTATACAGTCAAATTCAAAAACTGTACCAGCATCTTTTGCAGATCTTGCTGAAAGATTGATGCCATCGGTTGTTAATATTTCAACTACACAAACAGTAGTGACTAATTCAAATCCATTTCCGTTTACTTTTCCACCAGGTTCACCATTTGAGGATATGTTCAGGGAGTTTGGAACTCCACAAGAAAGAAAGTCATCTGCTTTAGGCTCAGGTTTTATAATTGATGCAAAAGGGATAGTGGTTACTAATAATCATGTCATTCAAAATGCAGAAGACATTGTTGTAAGAGTAAATGGAGATGAAGAATATAAAGCAAAAGTAATTGGTGCCGACCCTTTATCAGATATTGCAGTGCTTCAACTAGAAACAGATGATAAATTTACTCCTGTCAGTTTTGGAGACTCAGATAAAGCTAGAATTGGAGATTGGGTTATTGCAATTGGAAACCCATTCGGCTTGGGAGGAACGGTGACTTCAGGAATTATATCTGCCAGGAATAGATCAATTGGATTATCAAGATATGAAGATTATATACAAACGGATGCATCCATTAATTCTGGAAACTCAGGTGGTCCATTATTTGATATGAATGGAGATGTAATCGGAATTAATACCGCAATACTTGGAAGAAATGGATCAATTGGAATTGGTTTTTCAATTCCAGCAAACAGTGCAAAAATAGTCATTGATCAATTAATAGAATTTGGTGAAACTAAAAGAGGTTGGTTAGGGGTAAGAATTCAAGATGTTACTCAAGAAATTGCTGATGTTGAAAAATTAGATGAACCAAGAGGAGCATTAGTTGCAAGTGTTGCAGAAAGTAGCCCATCTGCCAAAGGTGGAATAAAAGCTGGAGATATTATCTTAGAGTTTAATGGAGTTAGAATAAATCAAATGAAAGAATTACCAGCAATTGTTGCAAAAACAAAAGTTGGAACTACAGTTAAAGTTAAAATTTGGAGAAACAAAAGAGAAATTACCAAAAGTATTCTTCTTGGAAGATTAGAAACATCAGATGATTTTAAAGTTAGCGAGAAAAAATCTGACGCCCCTAAAGATACAATTATAGAGGACTTAAAAATTACGGTTAGAAAATTAACCAAAGAAGATATAAAGACTAGAAAACTTCCCAATCAAACCTCAGGATTAGTTATTACGCAAATAGGAAATACTAGCCCGTTACTTAAATCAATAGAGGCTAATAATATTATAGTTGAAGCACAAAAAATAAAAATTAAAAGTGCAAAAGATTTAGAAAAAATTGTTAAAGATGTTTTAAAATCTAATCAAAAAACAATTTTACTAGCAATATATAACAGTCAAAATCAAAGAAGATACATTGGTATTAAATTAGATTAATTATGGATTTAAAGTCCAAGATTATTTTAATTTCTGGACCAACAGCTTCAGGAAAATCTAATTTTTCAGTTAAACTTGCAAAAAAAATTAATGGTGAAATCATTAATGCAGATAGTATGCAAATTTACAAAGAATTAAAAATTTTATCAGCACGCCCTTATCCTAAAGATTATCAAAAAATAAAACATCACTTATATGGTTTTCATAGTGTTAAAAAAAATTTTTCAACAGGAGATTGGTTAAAACTTGTAATTAAAAAAATTAAAGAAATAAGAAAAAGAAAAAAAATTCCAATTTTTGTAGGAGGAACAGGGTTGTATTTTAAGGCTTTGACTGATGGATTAGTAAATATTCCTAATATTCCAGTTCGATTTAGAAACAAAATAAGAATTTTACATAAAGCTTTAGGGCAAAAAAATTTTTATCAAAAACTTATAAAGTTAGATCCAAATTCTAAAGAAAAAATTAATCCAACTGATGCTCAAAGATCAATTAGAGCTTTTGAAGTTAAACAGTTTACTAAAAAATCTCTTCATGATTGGTTTCAAAACACCAAATCTCATTTTGAGAAAAATGATTTTTTGAAAATCTATATTGATTATCCACGTGAAGAACTTGTTAAAAAAATTGGCAGAAGAGCTGAAAAAATGATTAAGGTTGGAGCAATTAACGAAGTTAAAAGATTTGTTAAATTAAAAGTTAGAAAAGATAAGAGCGTCAATAAAGCCATCGGCATCAATGAGATCAAAGAATATCTGGAGGAAAGAAAAGATATGACTGATGTTATTGAAAAAATATCAATAAAGACCAGACAATACGCTAAAAGACAAAGCACTTGGGCGCGAGGTAACATGATGAGTTGGCTAAAATTGCAGCCTCAGGACTTAAATAAATTTTTAAAAAAAATTAAATAATTCATTCTATAACTTGACCAATCAGTACAACTTCAGCTAGATTGCGAGATGCCAAAATTATATAGTGGAGCAGAAATTGTATTTAAGTGCCTTGAAGAACAAAAGGTAAGTCATATTTTTGGTTACCCTGGTGGAGCAGTTCTTCCAATTTATGACGAACTTAAAAATCATTCTTCAGTAAAACATATTTTAGTAAGACATGAACAAGGAGCTGGTCATGCAGCAGAGGGTTATGCAAGATCTTCGGGTAAGCCTGGAGTTGTTTTGGTTACCTCTGGACCAGGTGCAACAAATGTTGTTACTGCATTAACAGATGCATACATGGACTCTGTACCATTAGTTTGCATCTCTGGACAAGTACCCACTCATTTAATAGGAACTGATGCATTTCAAGAGTGCGATACAACTGGAATTACAAGACCATGTACAAAACATAATTGGTTAGTAAAAAATATTAATGATCTTCAAAGAGTAATGCACGAGGCATTTGAAGTTGCAACGACTGGAAGACCTGGACCTGTACTAGTAGACATTCCAAAAGATATTCAGTTTGCAAAAACTAAATATGTTTCATTAAAAAAAGAAAAAAAAATAGAAATTAAAAATAACAATAGATTTAAGCAAAAAGACATTGATCAATTAATTGAGTTAATGAACAAAGCTTCAAAACCAATTTTTTACACAGGCGGTGGTGTCGTTAACTCTGGACCAAAAGCAAGCGAACTTTTAAGAGAGTTAGTTGCATTAACTGGCTTTCCAATTACTACAACATTACAAGGATTAGGTTCTTATCCAGGGGATGATAATCAATTTTTAGGAATGCTTGGGATGCATGGAACTTACGAGGCTAATAATGCTATGCATGATTGTGATTTACTAATTAATATTGGTGCTAGATTTGATGATCGTATCACTGGGAAAATTGATGAGTTTTCACCTAAATCAAAAAAAGTACATATTGATATTGATCCTTCATCAATAAATAAGATTATAAAAGTAGACTTAGCAATTGTTGGTGATGTTAAAGATGTTATTAGATCAACAACCAAAACTCTAAAAAAGAAAAATTTAAATTTAGAAAAATCAAATAAACAAAAAATTTCAAAATGGTGGCAGCAAATTCAAAAATGGAGAACGAAGCAATCTCTAAACTTTATTAATAGTAACAAAATAATTAAGCCTCAACATGCCGTTCAAAGACTATATGAATTAACTAAAAATCAAGATACATTTATCACAACAGAGGTTGGTCAACATCAAATGTGGGCTGCACAACACTATAAATTCAATAAACCTAATAGATGGATGACTTCTGGAGGTTTGGGTACTATGGGTTATGGTTTACCTGCTGCAATAGGCGTTCAAGTTGCAAATCCTAAGAAATTAGTAGTTGATATTGCTGGTGAAGCTTCAATTTTAATGACCATGCAAGAGATATCGACTGCAATACAGTACAATTTACCAATAAAAATATTTATTTTAAATAATCAATATATGGGAATGGTAAGACAGTGGCAGGAATTACTTCATGAAAAAAATTATTCAGAAAGTTATTCTGAAGCATTGCCAGATTTTGTAAAATTAGCTGAAGCTTATGGATGTGTTGGTATAAGAGCCGAACATCCAGATGAATTAGATGAAAAAATTGAGGAAATGATCAATGTTAATAAGCCAGTTATCTTTGACTGCCATGTTGATCAAGCTGAGAATTGTTTTCCAATGATTCCATCAGGAAAACCACACAATCAAATGTTATTAGGTCCAAAAGACCAAGAAGAAAACAAAATTACAGGCAAAGGAAAAGCGTTAGTTTAAATGGTAAAATCAAAATCAGCATACAGTTCGCCAAGCAAACTTAGTAAATTAGAAACACATATAATTGTAGTTTGGGTAGATAATGAAGCAAGTGTCTTATCTAGAGTGGTTGGTCTTTTTTCTGGAAGAGGGTACAACATCGAGTCACTGGCAGTAGCTGAGGTTGACCAAAAAAACAATCTTTCAAGAATTACAATTGTAACAACAGGAACACCCGAGGTAATTGAACAAATTGTTCTACAATTAAAAAAATTAGTTCCAGTTCACAAAGTAGGTAATTTCAAAAGAGAAGATAAAAATGTAATTTTTAAAGAAATGGCGTTATTTAAAGTAATTGGAAATTCAGCTAAGATTAAAATGGCTTTAAATGCTTGTAAAAAATTTAATCCAGTTATATTAGATCAGACAAATAAGTCTGCAGTAATTCAAATTACAGCACTTAGAAGAGAAATAGATAAAATGACAAAGAATTTAAAATCGCACGGTCTTATAAGTGTCTCAAGAACTGGAGCGGTTGCAATGACTAGAGGCGCTGAAATATTTAACTAATTAATTAAGGAGAAAAAAAAATGAAAATGTTTTATGAAAAAGATGCAGATGTTGATCTAATTAAAGGAAAAAAAATTGCAATTTTTGGCTATGGAAGTCAAGGACACGCTCATGCTTTAAACTTAAAAGATAGTGGTGTTAAAGAAATAGTTGTAGCACTTAGAGAAGGATCTTCAAGTGTAGCAAAAGCTGAGTCTAAAGGTTTAAAAGTTATGAATTTATCTGATGCAGCTGCTTGGGCGGATGTAGTGATGATTTTAACACCTGATGAATTACAAGCAGAGATTTATAAAAACCATATTGAACAAAGAGTTAGAGAAGGAACAAGTATTGCATTTGCTCATGGATTAAATGTTCACTATGATTTAATCAAAGCGAGAAAAGATTTAGATGTATTTATGGTTGCTCCAAAAGGCCCTGGTCATTTAGTTAGAAGCGAATATGAAAAAGGTGGTGGAGTACCATGTTTGTTTGCTGTTCATCAAGATGGCTCAGGTAAAGCTAGAGATCTAGCGTTATCATACGCGTCTGCAGTTGGTGGTGGAAGATCTGGAATTATTGAAACTACATTTAAGGACGAAGTTGAAACAGATTTATTTGGAGAGCAAACAGTTTTATGTGGTGGCTTAGTTGAGTTGATTAAAAATGGTTATGAAACCCTAACAGAAGCAGGTTATGAACCTGAGATGGCTTACTTCGAAACTGTTCATGAAGTTAAATTAATTGTTGATTTAATTTATGAAGGTGGAATTGCAAACATGAACTATTCTATTTCTAATACGGCTGAGTATGGTGAATATGTTTCGGGTCCTAGAATAGTTAATAAAGAAGAAACCAAAAAAAGAATGAAAGAAGTTTTGACCGATATCCAGTCAGGAAAATTCACAAAAGAGTGGATGGATGAATGTAAAAATGGTCAAAAGAACTTCCTTGCAACTAGAGCAAAATTAGCTGAGCACTCGGTAGAAAAAGTTGGTGCAGAACTAAGAGCTATGATGCCTTGGATTGGTAAAAAGAAATTGGTTGATAGCGATAAGAGTTAATTATTATCTAAAATTTTATCTGTAATAATTTAGTTATTTCACTTATACTTTTCTTAAATAAATTTAAGGAAAAGAGGGAAATAATGAAAATAAAAAATTTTATTAGAGTTTTACTATCTGTAGTTCTAGTATTTGGATTTTCTTCAGCATGGGCTAAAACTATCAAATGGTCAATGCAAGGAGATAGTTTAACACTAGATCCACACGCACAAAACGAAGGTCCAACCACTCAAGTTTCAAGACAGGTTTATGAAGCTCTTGTTCAAAGAGGTTTGGATATGAAAATTGGTCCTGCGTTAGCAAAAAGTTGGAAAGCAACTGATCCCAACACATGGATATTTACATTAAGAGAAGATGTAAAATTTTCAGATGGCTCTGCAATGACATCTACTGATGTTGTATTTAGTGTCTTAAGAGCCAAGCAAAGAACATCTGATTTTAAAGAGTATATTAGCACTATTTCAGGAGTTGAAGCTATTGGTGATTACTCAGTTAAAATTACAACAAGTAAGCCTAACCCAATTCTTTTGAACCAATTATCAAATATTTTCATAATGTCTAAAGCATGGTCTGAAAAGAATTTTGCAATGTCTCCTCAAAACTGGGATGCTGGTCAAGAAACCTTTTCTGCAACTAATGCATTAGGAACAGGTCCTTTTAAAATCACTTTAAGAGAGCCTAACACTAAAACTGTGTTTAAAAGAAATAAACACTGGTGGGGTGAGATGACTGATAAAAAAGTAACTCAAATTGAATTACTTCCAATTAAAAATGCAGCAACAAGAGTTGCAGCATTATTATCTGGAGAAATTGATGTAGTTACTGATGCACCAGTTCAAGATTTAGCACGAATTGGATCTTCATCTGCACACAAAGTTGAAAGTACTGCACAAATGCGTACAATTTTCTTAGGTATGGATCAAGCTGCTGATCAGTTAAGAACTGGTAATACAGGTGATAACCCATTTAAGAAAAAAGAGGTAAGACAAGCTCTTTATCAAGCAATTGATATCGAGGCGATCAAGAAAAAAGTTATGAGAGGTTTAAGTGAACCAGCAGGAATAATAACTTTTCCAGGTGTAAATGGTTACACTGCAGATCTTGATAAAAGATTACCTTACGATGTTGATGCTGCAAAAAAACTATTAGCAGATGCAGGTTATCCAAATGGTTTTGATGTTGAATTAAGATGTCCAAATGACAGATATGTAAATGATGAAGCAATTTGTACTGCTGTTGTTGGTATGTTTGGTAAAATTGGTGTTAATGTAAATTTATTTGCACAAACTAAAAGTAAACACTTTAAAGAGCTAAAAGATAATCAAGGTGATTTCTATATGCTTGGTTGGGGTGTTCCTACTCTAGATAGCCACTATGTATTTCATTATTTATATGAGTCTGGTGCTAGCTGGAACAAAGTTAACTTTAGTAACTCTGAAGTAGATGCTGCGATAAGAGTTATGGAAGGTGAAGTTGATTTAGATAAAAGGAATGCTGCAATAGCTAATGCTTGGAAAATTGTGAAAGATGATATTTCTTATCTTCCTCTTCACCATCAAGTAATTTCTTGGGCATCTAAAAGTGGAGTTAATGTACCTATCAGACCGAATAACGAACCGTTATTCAGAACTGCTAGCTTTAACTAAAAAAATTATTACAAGTCCTCTATATTTGCATAGAGGGCTTGTAACTTAAAGATCTTCTCAAATTGATAAAATATTTTTTTAAACGGTTGTTTCAATCAGCTTTGGTTATGCTAGTTGTTGCCCTTGTATCGTTCTCTTTATTTAATTTTGTTGGTGACCCAATAAACAATATGGTTGGTGAAGAAACCTCAGATGAAGAGAGAGCTGAATTAAGAGAAACACTAGGTTTAATGGACCCAATACCTGTTCAATTTTCAAGATTTGTTGTAAACGCATCTAAAGGAGAATTTGGAATTTCTTATCAATTAAGAAGACCAGTATCTGATTTAATTGTTGAAAGGTTACCTGCAACAATTGAGCTGGTAGTAATTTCAGCTTTAATTGCTCTAATAACTGGAACATTATTAGGAGTTTATACAGGTATCAATAGAGAGGGTTTTTTAAGTGACATTATTCTAGCAGTCTCTTTGCTTGGTGTTTCACTTCCCACATTTGTAATTGGAATATTATTTATATATTTATTTGCAGTAATTTTAGGAATTTTACCATCCTTTGGTCGAGGTGAGGTAGTAGATCTTGGATTTTGGAGTACAGGATTCTTAACAATCTCAGGATTAAAGGCAATTATACTTCCGTCAGTTACATTAAGTCTATTTCAAATGACTTATATAATCAGATTAGTAAGAGCTGAGATGATGGAAATTTTACAAACAGATTACATTAAGTTCGCGCGCGCGCGCGGGATTAGTGAAAATAGTATAAAATATAAACACGCATTAAAAAATGGATTGATCCCAGTAATTACTATTGCTGGAATTAATATTGGAACATTAATTGCATTTTCTATTATTACTGAAACAGTTTTTCAATGGCCAGGGATGGGATTTTTATTTATTCAAGCAGTTCAATTTGTTGATATTCCAATTATGTCTGCCTATTTAGTATTTATTGCTTTTGTTTTTGTAATGATAAATTTTATTGTAGATATTTTATACTATTTTATAGATCCAAGAATTAGAGTTAAAGGAGATGTTTCAAGTGGATAGGACTATAAGTACTTGGGAAAGAATTAAAGATAGTGATATTTATCATAGTTTTATAAAGTCTCCCACTGCAATTATATCATCAGTAATTTTATTTATAATTTTCTTTTGTTCTTTTTTTGTAGAATTTATTACCCCTTATAATCCATTTGATCCTTCATCTCTATCACTGATGGAAGCTTTTACTCCACCATCTTGGACTGAGGATGGTCTTGCGAAATTTATTTTAGGAACTGATGGTCAGGGTAGAGATATGCTATCAACAATTCTTTATGGCTCTAGAATTTCTTTAATTGTTGGTTTTTCAGCAATCATATTTAGTTTGATACTTGGTGTTGGGCTAGGATTAACAGCAGGATATTTTGGTGGCAAATATGAAATGGTAATAATGAGATTAACGGATGTTCAACTTACTGTCCCAAGTATTTTAATGGCACTTTTAGTTGATGGAATTGCAAGGGGATTAATTACAAGAGAGATGCATGATGAGATGGCAATTTATGTTTTAATCTTTGCAATTGGAATTTCAGAGTGGCCTCAGTTTGCAAGAGTTTCAAGAGCAGCAACTTTGGTAGAAAAAAACAAAGATTATGTTTCAGCTTCAACTATAATTGGAGTTTCAAATTTAATTATTATGTTTAAACATATTTTACCAAATATTTTAAGACCAGTATTAGTTATAGGAACTATTGGTCTTGCACTTGCAATCATAGCTGAGTCAACTTTAAGTTTTTTAGGTGTGGGTGTTCCTCCAACAACTCCATCTTTAGGAACACTAATAAGATTAGGAAATGATTTTTTATTTTCTGGTGAATGGTGGATTACTTTTTTTCCAGCAATATTTTTAGTAATTTTAGCTTTCTCAATTAATCTTTTAGGTGATTGGATGAGAGACACATTAAACCCAAGGTTAAAAAAATGAGTTTCTTAAAGATAAAGAATTTGAGCGTAGATTATCCAATGAGAAAGGAAACGGTTTATGCCGCTAAAGATGTAAATATTGAGGTTAATAAAGGTGAAATACTTGGTTTAGTAGGAGAGTCTGGATCAGGCAAAAGTACTGTCGGAAATGCAATTATTAATTTAATTGATGCACCTGGCAAAGTGTCAAGCGGGTCAGTAATGTTAGGTGATTTAAATATTCATGAAGATCCAAAAAATATTGTAAAATATAGAGGTAAAAAAATTGGACTTATATTTCAAGATCCTCAAACCTCTTTAAATCCAATATTAACAATTGGTGAACAATTAATAGAAACGATCCAAACACATCTTGATTTAACAAAAGAAGAAGCAAAAATTAAATCAATCAATTTATTGAAAGAAGTTGGAATTAAGGATGCGGATACAAGATTTAATAATTATCCCCATCAGTTTTCAGGAGGAATGAGACAAAGAGTAGTTATTTCACTTGCATTATGTTGTGAGCCAGAACTTTTAATTGCAGATGAACCTACTACAGCTTTAGATGTTTCAATTCAATCCCAAATTCTTGATTTAATTAAAAAATTAACAAAAGAAAGAAATCTTGCAGTAATTTTAATTACACACGACATGGGAGTAATTGCTGAGACAGTAGATAGGGTAGCTGTGATGAAAAATGGGAATTTAATTGAAATTGGTGAAACAAAAGAAATTTTAACAAAACCAAAAGAAACATATACAAAAAGTTTAATTAGTTCAGTACCCCCAACCAATAAAAAAATTTCAAGATTTGTTATAATTGAAAAAGAAAACAAAAGTAACCAATATAGCAATATTAAAATTTTAAACAGATGGAATAAAAAAGAAATTATAGAACAAGATTTAGTTAAAATTAAGAATCTTAGTAAAAGTTTTGATGATAACTTTTTTACAGAAAGTTCTAAAAATTCAGTAATGGCTGTAGATAATGTTTCATTTGAAATTAAAGAAGGTGAGTCCTTTGGTTTAGTTGGTGAAAGTGGAAGTGGAAAATCTACAATTGCTAAAATGATTGTAAATTTATTTAAACCATCTGCTGGAGATATTTTTTTTGATAATGTTTGTATTACAAAAATTAAGACTAGATCAGAAATGATGAAATTTAGAAAACAAATTCAAATGATTTTTCAAGATCCATATTCTTCTTTAAATGGAAGATTGAAGGTTAAGGATATAATCTCAGAACCAATTAAACTTCACAATCCCTTGATATCAAGTACTGATTTAAATAATTATATTTATGATTTATTAGAGTCTGTAGAGCTTTCGCAGAAATCTGCAGATCGTTATCCACATGAATTTTCTGGAGGTCAAAGACAAAGAATTTCTATTGCAAGAGCATTAGCCACCCAACCGAGACTCCTTGTGTGTGATGAGCCAACCTCTGCTTTAGATGTTAGTATTCAAGCACAAATTTTAAACTTATTAAAAGATCTTCAAGAACAATTAAATTTAACCATTTTATTTATTAGCCATGATTTACCAGTGGTTAGACAAATGTGTGATAGAATTGGAGTATTAAAAGACGGTAAATTGTGTGAGGTAACTAAAACAGAGGAACTTTTTTTGAAGCCCAAACACGATTACACAAAAAAACTTTTACACTTAATGCCTAAAATTGAGTCTATTTATAATTAGTTTTAGGCGGCCTAAAATGAGCTAATATTAAGAGTAATTTAAGTTATTATTTTGCATTCTCTCTTATAGATTGTATTATACATTTTCAAAAAAATTTTGTTATGAGCGATAAAGATAAAGTATTTATATTTGATACTACTATGCGTGATGGTGAACAATCACCAGGTGCGTCTATGAGTTTAGAGGAGAAAATTCAAATTTCTAGAATTTTTGATGAGCTTGGAATTGATATCATTGAAGCCGGCTTTCCAATAGCATCGCCTGGTGATTTTGAAGCCGTAAAAGCAATAAGTAAAATTGTAAAAAATTCAATTCCTTGTGGATTATCGAGAGCTAGTAAGAAAGATATTGATGCGTGCCACGAAGCGTTAAAAGCAGCTCCAAGATTCAGAATTCATACTTTTATTTCAACAAGTCCATTACATATGAAACATAAGTTGAATAAAACTCCAGAACAAGTTTTGGAAGCCATTAAAGAAAGTGTGACCTATGCAAGAAATTTAACTGATGATGTTGAATGGTCATGTGAAGATGGCACAAGAACTGATATGGATTTTATGTGTAAAATAGTTGAGCTTGCAATAAGCAGTGGTGCTAAAACAATTAATATTCCAGATACAGTTGGTTATACAATTCCATCAGAGTTTACAAAAATTATTTCAACATTAAAAAATAAAGTTCCAAATATTGATAAAGCAATTCTATCTGTTCATTGTCACAATGATCTAGGATTAGCAGTAGCAAATTCTTTGGCCGGTGTTGAGGCAGGGGCTAGACAAGTAGAATGTACAATAAATGGAATCGGTGAGAGAGCGGGCAATCCGACTCTTGAAGAAATAGTTATGGCTATTAGAACAAGAAATGATCTGATGCCATACTCAACTGGAATTAAAACTGAATTATTAAGCAAAGCTTCAAAAATAGTTTCGAATGCAACCTTCCCAGTTCAATTTAACAAAGCGATTGTTGGAAAAAATGCATTTGCTCATGAGGCGGGTATTCACCAAGATGGTATGCTAAAGAATAGAGAAACTTATGAAATTATGACACCAGAAAGTGTAGGTGTTAAAAAAACATCTTTAGTGATGGGCAAGCATTCTGGAAGACATGCTTTTAAAGAAAAACTTAATGATCTTGGTTATGCTGATGTAACTGATGATGTGATTCAAACTGCTTTTGGAAAATTTAAAGTTTTAGCAGATAAAAAGAAACATGTTTATGACGATGATATAATGGCATTGGTCGATGATAGTCTTATTACTGATAACCAGATAAATGCAATTAATTTAAAATCTTTAAAAGTTTTTGCAGGAACAGGTGAACCTCAAAGAGCTGAAATGACTTTGGATGTTTATGGTGAAGTTAAAAAAACCTCGGAAACGGGTGATGGTCCTGTTGATGCAATATTTAAATGTATAAAAGTTTTGTACCCTCATGATGTAAAATTACAATTGTATCAAGTTCATGCAGTAACAGAGGGAACGGATGCTCAAGCAACAGTAAGTGTTAGAATTGAAGAAAAAGGAAAAACAACAGTTGGGCAAGCAGCAGATACAGACACATTAGTTGCATCTGCCAACGCATATTTAAGCGCATTAAATAAAATGATTATTAAACGAGATAAAACAGCTCCAATGGAGCAAGAAAATCAAAAAGTGAGAGGTATATAAAATGGGACTATTCGACAGAGTTAAAAAAATTTGGAGCCAAGATATGGCAATTGATCTTGGAACAGCTAACACATTAGTTGTTTTAAAAGGGCAAGGTGTAGTTTTAAATGAACCCTCTGTTGTTGCAATAGTTGAACAAGGTGGGAAAAAAAATGTTTTAGCAGTTGGTGATGAAGCAAAAACAATGCTTGGTAGAACGCCTGGAAATATTAGTGCTATAAGACCTTTAAGAGATGGGGTGATTGCTGATTTTATCGTAACTGAAGAAATGATAAAACACTTTATAAAAAAAGTTCACAAAGGAAGTACATTTGCAAATCCTAGAATTTTAATTTGTGTTCCAACAGGGTCTACACCAGTTGAGAGAAAAGCTATTCAAGATAGCGCACTTGCAGCAGGCGCAAGAAGAGTACAGTTAATTGAAGAACCTATTGCTGCAGCCATTGGAGCAGGCTTACCTATTTCTGAAGCAACAGGATCTATGATTGTTGATATTGGTGGAGGAACTAGTGAAATTGCTGTGATGTCATTAGGTGGATTGGTTTACTCAAAATCTTTAAGAATTGCTGGAGATGCAATGGATACAGCAATTGTAAATTATATGAGGAAAGAATACAATTTATTAATTGGGGATGGCACAGCTGAAAAAATTAAAAAAGAGATGGGTACAGCGATCGCAACAGGTAAAAATACTTATCCCGTTAAAGGAAGAGATTTGAGATCAGGTACACCTAAAGAAGTAAATATTACTGAGGAAGATACAGCAGAAGCATTAAATGATATAATGAAGGAAATGGTTAACGCTATTAAACAAGCATTAGAAAATACTCCTCCTGAATTATCAGCTGATTTAGTTGATATGGGATTGACATTAACTGGAGGTGGAGCATTATTAAAAAATATTGATAAACGTTTTTCAAAAGAAACTGGTTTACCAGTGCATGTTGCAGATGATCCATTATCATGTGTTGCTGTTGGAACAGGAAAAGCTTTGGATCAAGAAGAAACTTTTTCTACCATGTTATCTGAATATTAAGAAAAATGGCTACAGGCAGAGATGATTTTGTAATAGCCTTTAGATCTGCATTTTTAAAAAAAAAAGATAAACAAAAATTTTCATTATTAACTTTATTATTCTTATCTATATTTGTAATTATCTTAAGTAATTTTGATTTTAAGATAATTAGGTTTATAAAATTTGGAATTAATGAAGTTGTTTATAAATCGTCATATCTAATTTCAATACCTGAAAATAAAATACAAAATATAAAAAAGCAATTAACAGCTCATTTAGAAATATATAACGATTATCAAGATATTAAGTCTGAACTTAATCTTTTAAAAGAAGAAAAGTTAACAAATAATTTTTTAAAACTAGAAAATGAAAAATTAAGAAACTTAATTAACGAAAATGTTTCTTCAAAAGAGATATTAGCTAAAGTTTTAATTGACAAGGAAAGCCCATTTTTAAAATCAATTGTTTTAAATAAAGGTAGTAAAAACAATGTAAAAATTGGAATGGCTATAATGGATGGCGTGTATTTAGCGGGCAAAGTTATTGAAGTAAATTATACAAATTCAAGAGCATTACTTCTCTCAGATCTAAATAGCAAGATTCCAGTGACATTGTTACCTGACAGAATTCAAGCAGTAGTTTCTGGAACTGGAAAAAATCATGGAGTCATTGAATATACCAAAGAAAAAGTAGATGATGAAATCAACGAAAAAGATAGAATAATTTACACATCTGGATTTGCTGGATTGTTTAGATCTGGAATACCAGTGGGTAGAATGTTTAAAAAATCAAATGGTAAAATTGATTTTTTTTCTAAATTCACTCAATTGGAGTATGTAAAAATAGTTGCCTTTGACATGGAGAGTCAAAAATAATGTCTGCACTTAATAAATCAACTTTTTCTAGAATACTACTTTCGTATTTTCCAACATTAATATTATTTTTGTCAGTATTTAATGAATATGATTTTAATTATTTAAAAATTGAATATTTTTCATTTAACTTTGTTTATATTTTAATTTTTTATTGGACTTTAAGAAATCCTAATTATCTGGGGTATGCCTCAATATTTTTAGCTGGTATTATTAATGATGTTATAATTGGAATCCCAATTGGAATTAGTAGTTTTTGTTATTTGTTAATTTGCTCAGTAACTGCATATATTAGAAATATAACCTTAAGTGCTAATTTTATAAATGACTGGGTGTCAATATTGTTTACCGTATTATTAATTAACTCAATTCAAATATTAATTTTAGATTTTATATTTAACCACAATCCAGATTATCTATCCTATCTAATTAATTCTGGATTTACATTTTTATTGTACCCAATATTTTATTTTATTTTTAACTATTTAGATCAAAAAATTTCATTACAACCAAATGATTAAAGATAGTTCAGGCATAAGAAAAACAGACGTAATAAATAGAAGAATGTTTATTATTGGTGCTGCTAAGTTAATAGTTTTTTCTGGAATAGTTGCTCGTTTATTTTCGCTACAAATTAATGATAATAAAAAATATTTAACTCTTTCTGATAAAAATAGAATTAGAGAATGGAAGCTTCCTCCAACTAGAGGAGAAATTGTAGACTATTTTGGAAATATAATTGCTGGAAATTTAAAAGTATACCAACTTCATATTATACCAGAACAAGTAGAAAATTTTAACTATCTCTTATCAAGACTTAAAACACTTTTAGAGTTAACTGACAAAAAAATTGCAAATATTTTAAAATCAAAAAATCAAAAAAAACCTTGGGAAAGTATAATTGTTGCAGAAAATTTAAGTTGGGTACAGTTTTTGAAAATTAATAACTATTTACATGATTTAGTTGGGGTTAAACCAGTTATGACTATTTCAAGAAATTATCCATTTAGTGAAATTTATACACATGTTTTAGGTTATGTAAGCCAGCCTAATGAAAATGACATCTTAGAAAACGAAACAATCCAACAAAGATTTGTAACAGGCATGAAGGTTGGGAAGTTAGGGTTAGAAAAAAGGTTAGAAAACTATTTAATAGGTACAAATGATATTCAAAGATATGAAGTAAACGCCTATGGAAAAAGAATTAATCAACTTGAGCATCAAAGAGGTCAACAAGGATCTAAAATTAGATTAACAGTAGATACTGAAATACAAAAAATATCAGCAAAATTATTAGCAAATAAGGCTGGATCAATAAGTGTTATGGATATTTATACCGGTGATATTTTGGCAATGTACTCTTCACCTTCATATAATCCTAATCTATTTTTATTTGGTATTAGCAATGATGATTGGCAATTAATTAGAAATAATTCTCTAAAACCATTAATAAATAAAACACTTTCAGGCTTATATTCTCCAGGCTCAACTATTAAACCAATAGTAGCTTTATCTGCTTTAGAAAATAAAGTTATCAATGAAAACTTTAAAGTTAGATGTACTGGTAAAACAGAACTTTATGGACAAACCTTCCATTGCTGGAAAGAAAAAGGACATGGTTTAGTAAATTTAAAAGATGCCATGAAACAATCTTGTGATACCTATTTTTATGAAATTACAAGAATTCTTGGAGTAGATAAATTAAAAATCACTGCAGAAAAATTTGGTTTAGGAAAAAAAGTTTTAGGCGAATACTTTGAAAATGAAAAGCAGGGTTTGTTTCCTGATACCAATTGGAAAAAAAATAATCTTGGAAAAGGATGGGTTTTAGGCGAAACATTGATAACTGGTATTGGTCAAGGATACATACAAACTACACCATTGCAGTTATGCTTAATGACTGCTCAAATAGCAAATGGTGGATATAAAATTTCTCCAAAAATTATTGTTAATAATAAGCCATTAAATTTTTTAGAGGCCAAAAAAGATATGGAGTTAAGAAGCTCTATTGATCCTAATATTCAATTAATTAAAGATAAAAATAATTTAAAGATAGTTCAAAAAGCAATGTTTAGTTCTACTAACGAAATTAGAGGAACTTCATATCGATCTCGTATAGATGATCCCAAATATCAATTTGCTGGGAAAACAGGTACAGCGCAAGTAAAAAGAATTAGTAAAAGAGAAAGAGAATTAGATCTTAAAATACAGCAAATTCCGTATAACGACAGAGATCATGCTTTATATGTAGCTTACGGTCCATATGTTAATCCAAGGTATGCCATTAGTATAATTGTTGAACATGGAGGATCAGGTAGTAGGGCTGCTGCACCAATGGCAAAAGAGCTTTTTAAATTAATCATTGATAGAGATGGTTTGAGAGAAAAACAATCTAACTTTGAGGAAATAGATATTTAAATGTTTCAACATAATAGATTAAATAATGAATTAACTTTTTTTCAAAAAGTTAAAAATTTAGATTTTATTTTATTATTTTGTCTTATTTTATTATCAATTGTCAGTGTTTTGGTTATGTATTCAACAGATGGTGGACAAGTTCTTTATCATACCAAGAGTCATTTTATAAAGCTTTTAACTTTCTTTTCATTAATGATATTGATTTCTTTTTTTAATATACGGTTGTGGCATATTACATCTTATTTTATTTATTTTATTATTATTCTTCTTTTAATTTGGGTTTCAACTTATGGAATTAAGGTTTCAGGATCACAAAGATGGATTAATTTATATTTCATAGTTTTACAACCTTCAGAATTAATGAAAATTGGAATAATTTTATGTCTTGCAAAATATTATCATAGACTAAAAATTGACAGCATAAACTCATTCACAAGTATTTTGGTTGCTCTTTCAATTATTATAGTTCCAATTATTTTAGTTCTATCTCAACCTGATCTTGGAACATCCGTATTAATAGCTTCAAGCGGATTAATAATTTTATGGTTAGCTGGAGTAAAAATGAAATATTTTTTTATTTCTTTTATAACTTTTCTGATTTCCTTACCTTTTATCATTTCCTTTTTAAAACCATATCAGAAACTACGAATTTTAACTTTTTTAGACCCAGACAGAGATCCTTTGGGAGCAGGATATCAAATTATCCAATCAAAAATTGCTATTGGATCAGGTGGACTAAGTGGAAAAGGTTTTTTAAAGGGAACGCAGAGTTATTTAGAGTTTTTACCTGAAAAGCATACAGATTTTATTTTTACTTTATTTTCTGAAGAGTTTGGTTTTGTTGGATCTATTTGTCTTTTATTAATTTATTCAATAATCATTATAAGAATTATTAGAATAGGAGTTATTTCAAGAAGTGATTTTGCAAAGTTGTTTTGCTTTGGATTTGCTTTTGCGATCTTTGTTTATATTGTAGTAAACTTATGTATGGTGCTAGGTTTACTACCTATAGTTGGCTCTCCTCTGCCCATCATGTCTTATGGAGGATCTTCAATGCTGGCAACAATGATAGGATTTGGTATTGTCTTGAGTGCCAAAATAAACCATAAACAAATCATTGCTTAACAATCTAAGCTTAAACAGTTGTATAATTTGTCACTATAAATATTAAATTATAATTGTATAAAAGTTCGATGAATAAAAATATTAAAGTAGGTATAGTTGGAGCTGGCATACAGGGAGTTTCAAATGCATTATTTCTTCAAAAAAAAGGTTTTAATGTAACTATTTTTGATCGTGATAACCCTGGTGCGCAGGCTGCATCTTATGGAAACGCAGGCCATTTCTCTCCATACGCTTCTGTCCCCCTTAACAGACCAGATGTTCTTGCAGATATTCCCGCAATGCTTTTAAGCTCTTCAGGTCCACTAGCTTTAAAATGGAATTATGTTCCTAAAATGATTCCATGGTTTATGAAATTTATTATGAATTCGACTACAAAAAATATGATGCATACAGCAAAAAATATGCATCAAATTTTAGACTTAGCATTACCTGCTTATGATGAATTGTTTGATGAAATTGATTTAGAGGGTTTAGTTGAAAATAAAGGAATATTATATATTTGGAACAATCAAGACCTAAAAAGTAGGGAGCTAGAAATTAAAATAAGAGAAGAATTGGGTGTTAAACAACAATTAGTTAACAAATCTGAAATCCATGATCTTGAACCACATATTAAACCTTTTTATCATGCGGGCGTTTATTATCCGTACGCAAGACATGCAAGAAACCCAAAAAAAATTCTTTTAAAACTTTTTGATTTGTTTTTAAAAAAAGGTGGAAAATTTAATAAAGTAAATATTAAAGATATTGTTTTTGATGAAGAAAAACCAGTTTTTAAAACTGAAAATCAAAGTTTTATTTTTGATAAAGCTGTAATTGCTTGTGGTGCTTTTTCTAAAAAGTTAACAGATAATTTAGGCGAAAGAATACCATTAGATACTGAAAGAGGTTATCATGTTCATTTTAAAGAATGTGATCATCTTTTGAGTAGACCTGTAATATTTTCAAATCGTGGATTTGGAATTACCCCAATGGAGCAAGGCTTAAGAGTAGTAGGCACTGTTGAATTTGGAGGTTTAAATAATCCTTTATCAAAATCAAGAATTAAAAATTTAATTGATAATGCTAAATATATGCTTGGTGACTTACCGGAACATGAGGATGAATGGTTAGGATTTAGACCATCTTTACCAGATTTTTTACCAGTTATGGGTCCTTCAAAAAAACATAAAAATGTTTTTTATTGTTTCGGTCATCACCATTTAGGATGGACATTAGGCCCAATATCTGGAAAGATTGTTTCTGGAATGATAGCTAACGATAACACTAATTTAGATTTAAAGCCTTATAGCTCATTAAGATTTAGTTAGGTGAGTAACAACACCAAAGCATACATAATGTTGGTTTGTGCAACATTGTTTTGGGCAGGCAACTTCACAATTGGTAAGTTTGCTTACTTAGAAGATATACCTCCATACTCGCTCGCATTTTTAAGGTGGTGCCTTGTATGGTTAATATTGTTTCCCTTTACTTACAAGGAGATATTAAGATTAAAAGATAGCATAAAAAAAAATTTATCATTATTTTTTATTTTAGGTTTTACTAGTGTGTGCATATTTACTTCATTTACTTATAATGCTTTAAATCATACACAGGTAATCAACGCATCCCTTTTTAATACCGCAATACCAGTAACTATAATTCTAGTTTGTTTTTTGTTAAAAATTGAAAAAACAAATATTTTTCAAATATCTGGTTTATTAATTTCAGTATTAGGAATTTTAGCTATTATAACTAGGCTTGATCTCAATATCCTACTTTCTTTAAATTTTAATAAAGGAGATTTATTTATGATTGGAGCAATAATTGCTTGGGGAATTTATTCTGCTTATTTGAAAAAAAGAACTTTTGAGGTATCTTTACTTGCTCTAGTTCATATAATTTGCACATTTGGGTTAATATTTCTTTTACCATTATTTGTTTTAGATCTAATGCAGGAAAAAACTATTGAGATGAGTAGTAATTTTTTTTATATTTTAATTTATATTGCAATATTTCCAAGTATCGGCTCTTATTATTGTTGGGCAGGAGCAGTTTCAATTATAGGAGCTAACAGGGCGGGAATTTTTTTATCATTAATACCTTTATTTAGTACTATTTTTGCAATCTTATTATTTAATGAAAAATTCTTATTTTTTCATTTCATTGGCTCTGTTTTAATTATATTAGGTTTATTTTTATCAAACAAAAAAATTACAAATGCTTAAAGTTGCAATACTAGATGATTATCAAGATGTTTCACAAGAGTTTGTGGACTTAAAAAAATTATCTGGAAAATACGAGTTTAAAATATTTAGTGAACCTTTTGAGAATGAAGCTGATGCTATCGATCAATTATCTGATTTTGAAGCATTATTAATTATGCGTGAGCGGACACCTATTACTAAAAATTTAATCGATAATCTAAATGATCTTAAATATATCATCACAAGTGGCTCAAGAAATAAAGCAATTGATTTAGAGGCTGCAAAAAAAAGAAAAATTATAGTTTGCGGTACTGAGATTAACTTTAATCCTACATGCGAATTAACCTGGGCTTTAATATTAGGATTATCTAAAAATTTAAAAACTGAAATTGATAATATGTACCAGGGTTACTGGCAGACAACTGTTGGTTTTGAGCTTAAAGGTAAAATTATTGGTTTAATTGGACTTGGTAGAGTTGGCTCACAAGTAGCTAAAATTGCTAGTGCATTTGGTATGCAAGTAATAGCTTGGAGTGAAAATTTAGATTTAGATAAATGCAAAGAGTTAAATGTACTACCTTGTAGTAAAGAAGATTTAATTAAAACTTCAGATTATATTTCAATTCATGTTCAAGGCGGTGAACGCTACAAAGATTGTATCACTATTAAAGAATTTGATCAGATGAAAAAAACAGCTTTTTTAATCAATACTTCTCGTGGTCCAATTGTAAATGAAGATGATTTAATAATAGCTTTATCCACAAATATAATTATGGGTGCAGGAATTGATGTTTATGAGAAAGAACCTTTGCCTGAAGGAAATAAATTAAGATTTTTACCTAATGCTTTACTCACACCTCACATTGGCTATGTAACTGCTGAAAATTATAGCATTTTTTATACTCAGATGATTGAAGACCTTGAGGCTTGCGTTAATGGTAAGCCTATTCGTGTTATTGAATAATAATGGAGCTACCAGTAGTTAATCATAAAGACTATGTTGCTAAAATTGGAGATGATCACAAATTTCCAATTAATAAATTTGGTGAACTTGCCAAGCATCTACTTAATCAAAAGGTTGTAAAAAATTTCTATAATCCTACTGCCTGTTCTTTTGACACTTTAAATAGAGCTCATTCAGCAAATTATATAAATAATATAAAAAATAAAACTTTAGACAAAAATGGAATTAAAAAAATTGGTTTTCCTCTAGTTGATAGTGTGGTTCAAAGATCTTTAGTTGCAACAGGTGGCACTGTTTTAGCCTCAAAACTTGCATTAAATTATGGAGTTGCTTGCAACACTGCAGGAGGCAGCCATCATGCAAATTATAATGGTGGTGCTGGTTATTGTGTATTTAATGATGTTGCAGTTGCTGCTCATTATTTACTCGATAGAGGGTTTGCTAATAGAATTTTAATTGTTGATTTAGATGTTCATCAAGGAAATGGGAACTCAGAAATTTTTAAGGATAATAGACATGTCTTTACTTTTAGTATGCATTCAAAAACAAATTATCCTGCAAAAAAAGCAATAAGTGATCTAGATGTTGAACTTGAAGATAATCTAGAAGATGATGCTTATATAAAGACACTTAAATTTTATTTAAATGAACTCAATAATGAAAACTTTGACTTTGTTTTTTATATAGCAGGTGTTGATATTCATTTTAATGACCGGTTGGGAAAATTGAAAATTTCTGATGAAGGCATAAAGCAAAGGGATGAATTAGTAATTGAAAATTTTTCTTCAAAAAAAATTCCTATCTGCGGTGTTTTAGGTGGAGGATATAATAAAGATTTTACCAAATTGGTAGAATTACATTCTGTATTACATCAATCTTGTGCTAAATTACTTTAGTTTATGACAAAAAAAATTAATCCAGATTTAACTGCTGAGCAAAAATTAGTTTTATTTGAAGAAGGTACAGAAATGGCTGGTACCAGTGAGCTAAATCATGAAAAAAGAGAGGGAAGTTTTCATTGTGCTAACTGTGGAGAAAAATTATTTGACTCAAATACTAAATATGAAAGTGGTTCTGGTTGGCCATCTTTCTATCAATCACTCCCTGATGTATTTGAAACTAAAACTGATAATCTGTTAGGTTATGCAAGAACGGAGTACCATTGTAAAAAATGTGGTGGTCATCATGGTCATATTTTTGAAGATGGGCCAAATCCAACAGGTAAAAGATACTGTAACAACGGTGTTTGTTTGGTTTTTAAGCCAAAATAAATTTTTTGTTGATAAGAGTAAAATTAGAAGATTTAAGTTTATTAGTTAAAAACAACTTGCTTTAGAGAATTGGAATTAATTATTTAAGAAGTTCTTGTAACTTGTTCTCTTTTTCTAAAGCTCTAACATCATCGTATCCACCCATGTGCTGCTCATTAAAAAAAATTTGTGGAATAGTTCTTTTACCATTAGCTTTTGTAATCATTTCGTCCATAGCACCTTCAACTGTTGCAATATTAATTTCTTTATATTCAACGTTATTTCTAGTTAATAATTTCTTAGCTGCCTCACAGTAATTACAAAGTGGTCCTGTATAGATTGTTACATTTTTCATAGTTTATAAATAATCATTCTTTTTTATTTTACTAGTAATTTCTTTTCTAGAATATTCAAATTTTTTTCTATGTTTTATACTTTTTTGATTTACTCTTTTTCTCCATAATCTAAAGGAGGTAGGTTTTACAGATCTTCGCATAATCTTAATAACTTCAGATTCTGTCTTACCAGTCTTTTTCTCTATTTCCTCAAAAGTGATCCGATCTGCCCAGGCGGCCCAAATGATCCAATCTGGGTCATTCACATTTGGCTCTGGATTTTTGACTCTAGTTATGGGGGTGTGACCTTTTTTTTTCATAAATCCTTTATATTTGAAAAAAATGATTAATGCATTTTTTTTAGAGCATGATATTATTGGTTCTGATAGTCCATCTTAGCCATCTTTAGCTCCCGGTTTTTTTGGACTATCTTTCTTAAAATGTACCCCTTAAATTATTTCCTATTTTTACAAATAATATTGTTTTTATTTATAACCCCAGGAACACCTAGAATTATCATCATTTCATATTCTATGAATTATGGAATTCAAAAATGTATTTGGACAGCTTTAGGAGATATTACTGCAAACTTTATTCAAGCAACGTTAGTAATTTTTGTAATAGGTTCTTTTTTTTCGGATAATCCAAATTTTTTAAATATTTTTAAATGGGTTGGAGTAACTTATATTTTATATCTTGCTTATGATCTTTATAAATCAAAACCTAAAGATGTAAGTTCAGATAACATTTCATCAAAAAGTTTATTTTCTTTTTTTAGAGATGGTTTTTTAGTTGCAGGAACAAGTCCAAAGGCATGGATGTTCTTTCCATTAATATTTCCACAATTTATTGACTTTAATGGAAATTATGTTGTTCAATTCTTTATTTTAATCTCAACTTATATTGTTTTAGATTTTTTATCTTTAATGGCTTACGCTGTGCTTGCTAGAAAATTAATTGTTTGGATAAAAGCTAATCCTAAAGTTATAAATACAATTTCAGCGTGCGTTTTAGTTATTATCGCCATGATTATTGTATTTATGCAGAAATATTAAGTCGCAACCTGTTATTACCTGCTTGTTTGTCATCTAATTAGGGGTTTTAATAAGTTTTTTAATTTAAATTAAATAAAGGAAATAAAATGAAAATCAGAAATATAATTATTACATTAGTTTCTGCAATTGCACTTTTAATTTCAGCTTCAACAGTATCTTTCGCGAAGGTTGTTGGGGATAAAATTGTTTTAGGTGCAGCTGTTTCATTAACTGGAAAATATTCATCAAATGGTGTTCATACTCAAAACGGTTACAATTTAGCTGTTGAGAGAATTAATAGCATGGGTGGAGTTACAGTTGGTGGAAAATCTTACAAGTTTGAAATCATTTATTACGATGATGAGTCAAACTCTGGTAGAGCAGCTCAACTTGCAGAAAGATTAATTAAACAAGATGGTGTTCAGTTCATGCTTGGTCCATATAGCTCAGGTTTAACTAAAGCTATGGCACCTGTAACTGAAAAATATGGAATACCTATGGTAGAAGCTAACGGTGCATCAAGATCGTTATTTACTAAAGGTTATAAATATTTATTTGCAGTGCTTGCACCAGCAAACTTATATCTTGATGTAGCAATTGACCTTGCAGTTGAAAAAAATGGCGGCAAGCCAGTTAAGATTGCAATGGCGTTTGAACAAGATGCTTTTTCACAAGACGTGAGATTAGGTATCGTAGATGCTGCAAAAAGAACAAAGTCAAAAATCATTATTGATGACAAGTTACCAAAAGAGTTAAATGATATGGCTGCTACTTTATCTAAAGTAAAAGCAGTTAAACCAGATGTTCTTGTAGTTTCAGGTCACACTAAAGGTGCTTTAACAGCGGTTAGACAAATTTCAGAAATGAAAGTTGACGTACCAATGTTAGCAATGACTCACTGTGATGCTGCTAAATTATCTAAACAACATGGTAAAGCTTCTGAGTATGCGCTTTGTGCTTCTCAATGGCATAAATCTCTATCATACAAAGACAAGTTCTTTGGTGGTGGTATGAAATATGCTGGAGACTTTAATGCTAAGTTTGGATATGAGCCTCCATACCAAGCTGCTGAATCATCAGCTGCTTTATTAGTTTTCAAGGATGCGTTTGAAAGAGCAAATTCTTTTGATACTAAAAAAGTAAGAGATGCTTTAGCTGCAACTGATATGCAAACTTTTTATGGAAACATAAAATTTGCTGAAGGTGGTCAAAACGTATCTAAGCCAATGGTACTTTTCCAAGTATCATGTAACGATGATGGAAGTAAATGTGAAAACAAAGTTGTTGCTCCTACAAAATGGGCATCTGCTGAGTTAGTACACCCAATTCCATCTTGGTCTAAAAGATAATATCTAATATGCAAAATGCTCCCTAGTAATAGGGGGCATTTTTAAATAAAACACTTTAAAAATTTATGGATTTTCTAATTTTCCAAGCACCGATGTTAATGGTTCAAGCGTCAATGGACGGAATACTATTAGGTATTTTGTTTGCATTAATTGCTTATGGAATGGCATTGCAATGGGGAGTAATGAATATAATTAATATTGCTCAAGGGGAATTAGTAATCATGGGTGGTTACATTGCTTACTTTATGTATCTTTCTGGAATACACCCAGCCTTTGGAATAATTGTGTCACCAATTATTATGTATTGTGTTGGTTGGGGAATGTACAAACTTGTTATTAACAAAGTAGTAGATAAAGATTTATTTACATCAATACTTGCAACATTTGGAATAAGTATTCTAGCACAACAGTTAATGAACTTTGCATTTGGTGCAGATGTTGTGGTTGCTCAGTCAAATTTTGGAACAACCATGTTGTTTGATAATATGGTTACAATTCCTAATGCTAAAATATTTTCAGGTGCAGTTTGCGTAATATCAGCAATTATTCTTGTTGTTTATATGAGAAAATCTAAATTAGGCCGTGCAATTAGAGCAACAGCACAAAATGCAAGAGCAGCAAAGATTTTAGGTGTTGATACTGAAAAAGTTTATGCAGCAACTTTTGGAATTAACGCAGCTTTATGTGGAATAGCGGGTGCGTGTATAGCAATTACATTTACGCTTCATCCTTATACGGGATTACCTTATACCGTCAGATCTTTTATGATTGTAATTATTGCTGGATTAGGAAATTTACCAGCAGTAGCAATATCTGGAATGGGACTAGGAGTATTTGAAGAGTGGGCAGATTACCTGCTTGGAACAGAATTTAGAATAGCAGCAGTATTTTCGTTATTAGTAATCATATTGGTTTATAGAAGATTTAAATTATCAAGAAAAAGAGAGTATTTAAAATGATGAATAAAAATACTTTTTTATATCTGGGATTATTAATTTTTGGATTAATTGGAGCATTTATTTTTCCCGCTTATAAGCTTCAGTTATCATTTCTTTATATTCTAATCGTACTAGCAATGACGTGGGATGTTCAAGGTGGTCAAATGGGATATAACACATTTGGTAATATACTATTCTTTGGTATTGGAATGTATGTTGCATCCAGTACACAAATAACAATGTTTTTCTCATTAGCTGAATGGACAGACGCTGGTGGAGAAAAAACTTTTGTTCACACAATTCCACAATTCTTTCAAGGTTTTGGTGTGGGTATAATTTTATCAGGAATAATCCCAATGATTATAGCTGGAGTTATAGGTTATGGAATTTTAGGTTTAAGAGGTCACTATTTTGCTATTTGCACGTTAGCATTAGGAATTGCTGCTGGAGAAATAGCTGGAGGAATAGAAATCATTGGAGCTGGTCAAGGTATGACTGTTCCTGTTTGGCCAAAAGGATTTGGTTCTAACGAGTCTTCATCACAATTTTTATATTACTTAAGTTTTGCTTTAGTGGTTGTAACTTTTATTACTTTAAAGTGGGCATACAGTACAAGGTTTGGATTAGTTCTAAATGCAATAAGAGATAATGAAGACAAAGCAGAAGCAATGGGAATTCATACAATGAGATATAAAATTATTGGTTGGATGGTCTCAGCATTTTTTGTTGGAATAGCTGGTGGACTAATGGGTCATATCAATGGTTATATTGAGCCGACAGAAATAGCATTTGCTGGACCAACTTTTGGAGTGTTCATGGTATTAATGGCAATACTTGGTGGAAAAGGAACTTTATGGGGACCACTTGTTGGCGCAACTGTTTTTCATTTATTTAAAGAAGGTTTTTGGACATACTTTTTGGGTTGGCAGTATGTTGCTTTAGGAGTTTTAATTGTAGTAATCGTTGTTTACTTTCCTGAGGGAATAATGGGATGGTTAAGAGAAAAATACCCAGAAAAATTTGGTGAAACAATTGATGAAGCAGATCGAAAGGCGCAGGTAGAATTAAAATAATGTCTATATTGGATGTAACAGGAGTTAGTAAATCTTTTGGTGGTGTAAAAGCTAATGTTGATATTTCAATGTCTGTTGAACAAGGATCAATTGTTGGATTAATTGGACCAAATGGATCAGGAAAAACAACACTATTTAATTCTATTGTTGGAACCTATCCAATTGACAAGGGTTCAATTAAATTTGATGGAACAGAAGTTTCTGAATTACCTGTACCAGTCGTTGCAAAATTGGGATTGTTAAGAACTTTTCAACAAACAAGAATCTATGGAAAATTAAACTGTATTGAAAATATGTTAATTAGCCATAAACCTGAAAATGATGGAATTCTTACTGTATTTCAAAAAATACCATCTGATTTAACTGATAAAGCTGAAACTTTATTGAAATTTGTTGGTCTTCACCAAAAAAGAAAGCTTAGAGCAGGAGACCTTTCTTTTGGTCAGCAAAAATTATTAGAACTTGCAATGGCACTAATGAATGAGCCTAAAATGCTTTTATTAGATGAGCCAACAGCAGGAATTAATCCAACATTAATAAATGGAATTATTGATCGTTTGATCAAAGTAAATAAAGAATATGGAATTACTTTATTGGTTATTGAACACAATATGAAAGTGATTATGAATTTAGCTCAAAAAGTTTTCTGTTTAGCCCATGGTCAAATGTTAGCTGATGGAACACCTGAAGAGATTAGAAATGATAAGCGTGTGTTAGATGCTTACTTGGGGGCCCAATAATGTCTAATCAATATGATGTATTAGGAAAAGCACCAGGTGTAGAGGAGTTACAAAAATTATCTCCTGATAATAATCATGTAACTATTAATAAGCTATCTGCTGGTTATGGAAAAATGGAAATTCTTCATGATTTTGATTTACGAGTTAGTAAAGCTCAATCTTTATGTTTGATTGGACCAAATGGTGCGGGAAAATCTACAATCCTTCATTCAATTTATGGTTTTACAAATATTTTTTCAGGACAAATAGAAATTGATGGAAAAGAAATTACAAACTTAACTCCAGCAGAAAAATTAAAGTCATGTGGTATCGCCTATATCTTGCAAGACAATTCTGTTTTTCCAGACATGACAGTGGAAGAGAATTTATTGATGGGTGGTTATATAAAAGAAAATACAGATGAATCTTATCAAGAAGCAGAAAGAATTTTTGAAAAATATGAACGATTAAGAAACAGAAGAAACCAACCAGCAAAAGTTTTATCTGGTGGTGAAAGAAGATTACTGGAAATTTCAAGAGCACTCGTAATGAAACCATCTGTTTTATTAGTTGATGAGCCTTCAATTGGACTGGAGCCAAGATATATTGATATGGTTTTTGAAATTTTAAGAGACCTGCAGATAACAGAAAAAAAAACAATCATATTAGTGGAACAAAATGCTAAAAAGGGATTAGAGTTTGCTGACATTGGATACGTTTTAGTATCAGGGCAAACTGCTATTGCTGGCAAAGGGGATGACTTGTTAAATAATCCTGATGTTGGTAGATTATTCCTTGGAGGCTAATGATTAATAAAGATTTTTTCTTTAGAGGCTTTAAATCTATTATAAAACCCGACAGTCCAGCACTTGCACTTGGTTGCTGCTTCATAGCAATTGGAGCTTTACTTAAAAATTTAGGGTTTAATATTCAAGAAAGTATTTTTTCAACCATGTTGACTTATGCTTTACCTGGATCACTAGTTATGGCTGAGTCATTATTAGTTGGTGCTTCGTTATTAAATATTTTTCTAGCTGTTTGGTTTGTTAATGCTCGATTATATCCAATGGCTGTTTCTTTATTTCCATTAATGATGCACAAAAGTCAACCAAAGTGGAAGTATTACTTCTCATGTCATTTCATTGCAGTGTCAGCATGGCTAATAATGAAAAGTAATTATAAAGACATTGAAAAAAAACACAGAATAGACTTTTGGATTGGAATTGGCTGTGCAACATGGACTACCGCTGTAGTAGGTACATTTATTGGATTTTTTGCATCAGATTATTTGGATAAAAATATGATGATGGGTTTAGCGATTTTAAATCCAATTTATTTTTTATGTATGATGGTAGGTGCAATGAAAACTATCCAAATAGGTGCGTCAGTAATATTAGGTTTGCTGCTGGGGCCAATATTTTATTTTTTATCTCCAGAATGGTCAATTTTACTTGGTGGTGTTGTTGGTGGAACCATTGCTTATTTTGTAGGAGAACTTAATGTTAACTAGTGTAGTTCTTGCAATCTTAGTCACTTCACTTGCAACTTTTTCTTCAAGATTGCTAGGTGTGATTTCATCAGAAGGAATAAAAGAAACTTCGAAATTATTTAGATGGTTTAATTGTTTGGCCTATTCAACTTTAGCAGCCTTGATAGCTAGAACAATTATTTTTCCTGTAGGAGTATTATCTGATGCAAGCTATTTAAGTAGAGCAACAGTGGTATTGTTTTGCTTATTTATTTTTTTTATATCTAAAAGAAATTTTGTTTATCCGACTGTAATTTCTGCTATCATGATGGCATTATTAAGCGAGTACTTATAATGGAAAAAATTTCTGGTTTAACAATTTCAGAACATACTAATTCAAAAAGAATAATTAATATTGATCTTGAAAATGAAATTATTGAAAAACTAATATTCCCTTTCAATAAATTTGATTTAACAGCGTTAGAACTTAGACCCTTTACGCGATTCACTATTGCAAAAAGCTTAGATGATTTAACAAATAATAAGTTAAGCAAATTAATGAACTCCATCATTAGAGATAGATCTACAGGTTGCTTTGTAATTGGTCCTAAAAATATTACAGCAAAAATTAATGATAAATTTTTAGTTAAGCTATCTACTGCTATTGCACACTTAATAGGAGTACCCAATCATGACTCGATGGCTGGTAAGTATTATGCGAGATTTGTTGTGAAGCATGAAGATAAAAGTGACTCGTATTTAAGAAAAGCATACAGAAATATGGATCTACACACAGATGGAACTTATGTTAAAGAGGTTACTGATTGGCTGTTAATGTCCAAAATTGATGAACAAAATGTAGAAGGTGGAGAGACTGCAATGTTACACCTCGATGATTGGGAACATTGTGATGATTTATACAATGATCCTGTTGGAAAACAGAATTTCGTTTGGGGCTCACCTAAAAGTAAAAATGTAGATTACAAAGTAGAACATCCAGTTTTTTCATCAGATGAAAATGGCAAACCTAATATTTCTTATATAGATCAGTTTCCAGAGCCCAAGAATATGGAACAAGGTAATTTTTTACAAAGATTATCAGATGCTTTAGAAGAAAGTAAAAATAAAACTATAACTAAATTACCAGTCGGATCTTCAATAATTGCTAACAATTACTTTTGGTTACACGGAAGAAAACCTTTTAAAGAAAACGAAGAATTAAGTAGAGAATTACTAAGAATTAGAGGCTCTTTTTTTATTAATTAATTCAATATAATCAATATAAAGTATTCAAATTTATGAATTTAGGATTTATAGGTACGGGCAAAATATCATCTTCAGTAATTACTGGTATTTGCACATCTAAAATTTCATTTAATAAAATTATAATCTCTGCAAGAAATAAAAAGATCGCCAGAAGTTTAAAACAAAAATTTAAAAAAATAATTATCGCTAAAGATAATCAGCAAATAGTTGATAAATGTGATTGGGTATTTTTAGCTGTTACACCTATTGTTGGTGAGAAAATAATTAAAGATCTAAAATTTAAATCAAAACAAACAATAGTAAGTTTTATTTCTACAATTACTTTGTCTCAATTAAAAAAAGCAATAAAAGTTAAAGCCAAGATTGTAAGAGCCATACCATTGCCACCAATATCATTAAAAAAAGGGCCAGTCCCGATATGTCCTCCTGATAAAAAAGTAAAAGCTTTCTTTGATAAAATTGGAACTACTGTTGAAATTAAAAATGAAAAATCATCTATTAACTTTTGGTCTACCTCAGGAATGATGGCACCTTTTTATCAACTATTAAATAGTATGACTAATTGGTTAGTTAAAAGAGGAGTCAAAAGAAATAATGCTCAAAAATATATAACATCATTATTCTTAGCATTATCAGAAGATGCAGTTGTAAATTCAAAAAAAGATTTAAAGTATTTAGTAAAAGAGTCACAAACCCCAAAAGGCCTTAATGAACAAGGTGTTAAAGAACTTTCTAAAGCTGGATTTTTCAAGTCATTAGACAAAACATTGAATAGTATTCATAAAAGACTTAGCAAATAAAAATGTCAGAAAATATTTTAGAAATTAATAATCTATCTAAATACTTTGGGGGTTTAGCAGCTGTGTCTGATTGTTCTTTAAAAGTTAAGAAAGGAACAATAACAGGAATTATTGGCCCAAATGGATCTGGTAAAACCACATTATTCAACTTAATTGCAGGTAATTTAAAATCATCAAGTGGCTCAGTTACTTTTGATCAGGAAAATATTACAGATGTTCCGTCATATGAATTATTTTCAAAAGGATTACTTAGAACTTTTCAAATTGCTCATGAGTTTTCAAATTTATCTGTATTAGAAAATTTAATGATGGTTCCAGGAAATCAATCTGGAGAAAAATTAATGACTGCATTATTAAAACCAAAACTAGTTGAAGAGGAAGAAACATTAGTTAAAGAAAAAGCTAAAGAAGTTGTAGATTTTTTAAACTTAGGTCATTTAACAAACGAACTTGCTGGAAATTTATCAGGAGGTCAAAAAAAACTGTTAGAACTAGGTAGAACCATGATGGTAGATGCCAAATTAGTTTTACTTGATGAGGTGGGGGCTGGTGTTAATAGAACTTTACTTAAAGATCTTGGAACAGCTATTGAAAAGCTTAATAAAGAGAAGGGTTATACATTTTGCATGATTGAACATGATATGGATTTTATTGGTAGATTGTGTGATCCTGTAATAGTCATGGCAGAAGGTTCAGTTTTATTTGAGGGAACAGTTGAAGATGCTAAAAAAGATGAAAAAGTAATAGAAAGTTACCTTGGTAGAGGCTCAAAACTTAAGGATCAAAATTAATGGCATATTTTGAAGGAAATGAAATGACAGGCGGATATGGCAATGGGCCAGATATTATTAATTCTTGTACCGTGAATGTGAACCAAGGAGAGATTGTTTCAATTCTTGGGCCAAATGGGGCTGGCAAATCAACAGCCATGAAAGCTATGCTTGGTTTGCTTAATTTAAAATCTGGATCAGTAATTATAGATGGCAAAGATATTTCAAAATTATCCCCTCAAGACAGAGTAAAAAAAGGAATTTCATTTGTGCCTCAAACTAAAAATGTTTTTGCAGGAATGACTGTTGAAGAAAATTTAGAAATGGGTGCTTTTTTAGTTAATGATGAAATCAAAGATACTATAGATGAAATTTATAATTTATTTCCTATTCTTAAAGAAAAAAGAAATCAATTAGTTGGGGAATTATCTGGTGGACAGAGACAACAAGTGGCTCTTGGTCGTGCATTAATGATCAAGCCAACAGTTTTAATGTTGGATGAACCAACAGCAGGCGTTTCGCCAATTGTAATGGATGAGTTATTTGACCATATAGTAAAAGTTAAAAGAACTAATGTTGCAATATTAATGGTAGAGCAAAATGCTAAACAAGCTTTAAATATTTCAGACAGAGGCTATGTCTTAGTAACTGGAGAAAATCGTTATTCAGGAACTGGTCAAGAATTATTAAATGATCCAAGAGTAAGAAGCTCTTTTCTAGGTGGATAATATGGATATTCTGAATTCAATTATACTTTTATTAAATTATATATTTATTCCTGCGCTATCTTATGGTTCTCAATTAGCGCTTGGTGCAATTTTTGTTACATTAATTTATGGAATTTTAAGATTTGCTAACTTTGCAACAGGAGACATGATGTCATTTGGAACAATGGTTACAATTTTATTTACGTGGTATCTGCAATCACTAGGTTTTTCATTGGGAGTTTTGCCAACAGCACTAGTAGCAATTCCATTTGCTATAATGTTTATGATTGCCTACATGCTTTTCATTGATAAGTTTGTTTTCAGATATTACAGAGTAAACAAAAGTCCTCCAGTTCAACTTGCTATGGTAAGTATTGGCGTTATGTTTGTAACTCAAGCAGTTGTAAGAATTATTATTGGACCAGCAGACCAAAGGTTTTTTGATGGACAAAAATTTATTATCAAAGCAGGAGAATTTAAAGAAATGACTGGTCTTAATGAAGGCTTGGCCATAAAGTCTACTCAAGTACTAACTATATTTGTAACTATTGTTTTAGTTTCATTATTATTTTGGTTTTTAAATAAAACAAAAACTGGAAAAAGCATGAAAGCTTATTCTGATAACGAAGATCTGGCATTGCTTTCTGGAATTGATCCAAAAAGAATTGTTATGATTACCTGGATAATTGCTGGAATTTTAGCAACAATTGGGGGAGTTTTATATGGTTTAGATAAAAGTTTTAAGCCATTTACCTACTTTAATAACATGCTTCCAATATTTGCTGCTGCAATAGTAGGGGGAATAGGAAACCCATTTGGGGCATTTTTAGGGGGTTATGTTATTGCTTTTTCAGAAATATTTTTAACTTATGCTTATAAAAAATTCTTTATGTATATTTTACCTGAGAGTATGGAGCCTGAGAGTTTGGTTCAGCTTTTATCAACAGATTATAAATTTGCAGTTTCGTTCTCAATATTAGTCATAGTACTGCTGTATCGACCCTCGGGAATATTTAAAGGGAAAGTCTTGTGAGAAAAAATTTAAATGTAATTGCTGCTTACAGCATCATGATGGGTTTGATAATTCTAGTTGGAATTTTTCAATCATGGAACATAGCTTTATCAATATTTAATATGTGCTTAATTTCAGCAGTGATGACAATGGGTGCCAATATTCAATGGGGTTATGCTGGATTAATTAACTTTGGAATTATGGGATATACTGCCCTAGGTGGATTAGCAGCAGTTTTAATATCAGTAGATCCTGTTCAAGAAGCATGGCGTGCAGGAGGTTTCGATATATTAATGTGCCTATGGTTAATTATAGTAATGGTATTAGCTATTCGATTTATTTTAAAAAATTTTGAAAAATCTAAATTAAGAACTTATGGAATTGCTGGAATTATAGTTGCTGGAATTGTAATTATCAGAATAACTGCTGAACCAGGGATTGAAGCTATTGAAGCAGTTAACCCTGCTAAAACAGGATTTCTTGGAGGTTTTGGATTACCAATTATCTTTTCATGGATCGTTGGAGCTTTCTTTGCAGCGGGTTTAGCTTTTATAGTTGGAAAAGTTGCCTTAGGTTTAAGAGCTGACTATTTGGCAATTGCAACATTGCTTATTTCTGAAATTGTTATTGCAATAATTAAACATGAGGACTGGTTAACAAGAGGTGTTAAAAATGTAATTGGCCTTAAAAGACCAGCACCATACGAAGTGGATCTTCAAACAACTGATTGGTTTATTAATTTAGTTGAAAAATTTAATTCTGGAAAATTAGCTTTAATTTCTAATTTAGCAGATCGACAGGCTGCACTTAATCAACTTGTTATAGAAGGATCATCAGTATTTGTTAAACTTTGTTATTCTGGACTATTTTTAGTTGTTGTGATTGTCCTTTTAGTTTTAACTCAAAAAGCTCTTTACTCTCCTTGGGGTAGAATGATGAGAGCAATTAGAGACAATGAGGAAGCTGCAAATGCAATGGGAAAAAATGTTGTTAAACAACATTTGTTAATTTTCATTTTAGGTTCGGCAATTGTTGGAATAGCTGGAGCTATGTTAGTTACTCAAGATGGATTGTTCACACCAGGAAGTTATAGACCCATGAGGTATACTTTTCTTATTTGGGTTATGGTAATAGTGGGTGGTAGTGGTAACAACTTTGGAGCAATATTAGGTGGATTTGCAGTATGGTTTTTATGGATAGAAGCTGCACCGATTGCATTATTTTTAATCAATTTATTCACTTCTGGAATGGCAGATACACACGTTTTAAAAATTCATTTAATAGAAAGTGTTCCTTATTTTAGATATTTAATGATGGGTCTTGGTTTGTTGTTGATAATGAGATATCGACCTAAAGGTATACTTCCAGAGAAAATAGAAATAAAATAACCAATAAATGAAATATATTATATTAGGTGCCGCAATAGCTTGGGCTATGTATATAGCAGACAAGTATATGTTTTAATTAATAAAGTTAAGACCAATATTTTAACAAAGCTCTAAATAAAAATGATTTTATTAGATTATCTAAACTTCAGTCTATTTGAACTTTTTTTTATAAGTTTGATTATACTAGTTGCATCTATAATTAGAGGGTTTAATGGTTTTGGGTTTTCGGCTACTTCTGTTTCAGGACTGGCGTTTATCCTGCCAGCCATAGAAATTGTTCCAATTATTCTGATACTTGAAGTGGCAATTAGTATTTTTATGGTTCCTTATATTTGGAATAAGATTAATTGGAAATTTGTGTTTCAAATTTTAATAGGTATTGCTATTGGCTCACCAATTGGACTTTATCTTTTAAAAATTTTTTCCCCAAATTTAACTCACTTATTAATTTGTATTATTATAATATTTTTTTCAATTCTTTTAATGAAAGGTTATTCAAATAAAAAAATTGATAATAATTTTATAAAGATTTTAACTGGGATTTTTTCTGGTGCATTGAATGGATTATCAACATTGGGTGGTTTGCCAGTAGCTTTATTTTTACTTATCACAAGTATGCAACCAATTTTTATAAGGGGTTCTTTAGCAGCATTATTTTTTATAACTGATACTTATGCATTTTTTTTAAGTTATTTTGGAGGAATTGTTGATATGACTACTTTGTATAGATCTATTCCACTTATAGTTATTTTACCTTTAGGTGTTTATATTGGTAATAAATTTTTTGTTAAAAGTAGAGAAGAAACTTACAGAAAAGTAGTTTTTTATTTTTTGATAGCCATCTCAGTAATTGGTATTTTTAGAATATTGTATAATTTTTAAATAAAAAAAACCCCCAGCAATTTTCAATGCTGAGGGCTTTAAAATTAAGATATTAGTTATCTTTGTTTTTTAGTTTTGAATTTTCCACCTTTAATTTCCTGCTCTAAGAAAGAACCTTCAGCTTCACCAACATTAGTAAAAGTTACTCCAGTTGCACCTTCGTAATTTATCTTTTTACCTTTTGCTAATAAATCTAGTCCTTTTTTAAGTTCACCTGGATAAATTTTTGTTCCAGGAGCGTTAGCAACATCCATTACATTTTTTGCAATTGATGCTCTGTCAGCAGAGTTACCCGCTTGCATTGCTAAAACTATTAATGCAGCTGCATCGTATGACTCACCTGTGTATGGACCAGAAGAATCAATACCACCAGCTTTTGCTACTTCAGCAAATACTCCAGCACCTTTTCCAGTTGATCCAGGCATAGTTCCAAAAGATTTATTTAAACCTTTTCCAAATGCATCAACAAGTGATTGCCCAATCATACCATCTGATAAAACAAAAGTATCAAAAGCACCTGAGTCTAATGCAGCTTGAATCATACCTTTTCCACCTTGGTCAAGGTAACCGATTACAGCCATAGCATCACCACCAGCAGAAGCTAATGTTGCAACTTCAGATGAGTAGTCAGCTTTACCATCTTCGTGAGCAGTTACAGCTGTAACTTTAATACCATGAGCTTCAGCAGCAGCTTTATAAACATCTGCCAAACCTTTTCCATAGTCATTATTAGTATAAGTAATAGCTACACTTTTAACTTTTCTATCATTTGTTACGTCAGCTAAAATTTGTCCACCTCTAGCATCAGAAGGAGCTGTTCTAAAAAAGAACCCATTGTCATCTAGAGTTGTTAATCCTGGTGAAGTTGCAGAAGGTGAAATCATTACTACACCATTTGGTACAGCAACATTTGATGCAATCGCACCCGTTACACCCGAACAGTCAGCTCCCATAATTGCTGCTACACCTTGTGAAATAACACCTTCAGCTGCTGCCGTTGCTGCTGCTGAGTCAACACAAGTTGAGTCTGCTCTTACTACTTCAATTTTTTTTCCACCCAATAGTGAACCTGAGTCAGAAGCTTCTTTAAAAGCAAGTTCTGCAGATCCAGCCATAGCTGGTGTTAGTGATTCAATAGGACCCGTAAATCCTAAAATAATCCCCATCTTGATCGCATGTCCGTCTGCCATTACATTTGTTCCTAAACTTGAAACAAGCATAAATGCAGCAATAAATAGTTTTTTCATTATCTTCCTCTTTAATTGTTAACAATTTATAAAAAGTAATTAAATTACGATTATTGTTATTTTACAATGGTTAAATTATCTCGTTTTATGAAGTAAAAATACAGAAGTTAAGACAATTAAGCTTCCAATAAGAAAAAGAAGCGTAGGCACTTCATTAAAAATTAAGAAAGATAACCCAATGCCAAAGATAGGGAATAATGAATATGAAGGAAAAATTTGTCCAACAGTATAAAATTTATATAGATAGAACATTAATAGGTGTGCACCCAAAGAAACAACAACAGCTTGATAAAATATAAAAACCCAAGTGTTAATATTTATTGATTTAATATTAGAGATTGTATGACCTTCAATAAAGTAAGATAAGATCATTAATATAACAAAACCAAATAAACCAGTAAACGCATTGGTTAAGCTGATATCTAGATTCTTTAATTGTCTGGAATAAACTTGGGCTAAACCAAAAAACAATGCCATTAAGCCTGCATAAAATAAACCTAGAAAATTGTTAGCTAACTCAGGGTCAAAGAATATTATTAATATTCCAAAAAAAGCACAAAAAATTAAAATCCACTTTTTAGAACTGATATTTTCACCCAGCATTACTCCACTTAATAACACTCCAAAAGGTATAGCTAATTGTGAGCCAACAATTACAGGTGAAATAATTGATGAATGATAAAGGGATAAAGTCATAAACACATAAACCATTACTCCCATTGAAATTGAAAAAGCAATCAATGATGTTAGATATTTTCTTTCTGGTATTTTAAATCGCCAGTATGGAATTAATATAATTAATACAATTCCCATTCTTAGTGAAGCCATAAGGATAGGGGGGACTGAATTGTTTAATGCTAATTTTGTAACTGGAAATGCACTTCCGTAAGCAATTGCAATAAATAGTAAAATGAGTAAATGCTTTAAAGGCAATCTATTATCCCATTGTAAATGGGTCATCCATAGGATCTTCAGATGAATTAAACCAAGTAGTTTTTATTCGTGTGTATTCTTTAATAGACTCTATACCAGCCTCCTTGCCGTAACCACTATCTTTAATTCCTCCAAATGGTGCTGATGGTGATATCAATCTGTATGTATTTACAAATACTATCCCAGCCCTAACAGCTTTTGATACTCTCATTGCTCTGCCTAGATTGGTAGTATAAATTCCTGAAGACAAACCATACTGGTTATCATTCATTTGATTTATTGCTTCTTCTTCATTTTCAAATTTCATTACTGATAAAACAGGACCAAATAATTCATTTTCTGCTGTAGGTAAATTATGGTTTTCACATTCAATTATAGTTGCAGGAAAATAATAACCCTCATTTGAAATCGATGATCTCTTTCCTCCACATCTAACCTTTCCACCTTGTTCAACTGTAGCTTTGATATTTTTTTCAATATTTTCTAATTGTTTAAAGCTATTTAAGGGCCCCATTTGGGTATCTGGATCCATAGGTGATCCTAATTTTATACCTTCTGCTTTTTTAACAAGTTTATCTAAAAATTCGTCATAAATTTTAGACTGAATATATAATCTTGATCCAGCAATACAGCTTTGTCCACTTGCTGCAAAAATACCTGCAGTAATTCCATTTAAAGCATTTTCTTGATCAGCATCATTAAATAAAACTACCGGACTCTTTCCACCTAATTCTAAACTTACTTGAGATAAATTTTCTGCAGAATTTTTTACAATATGACGAGCTGTTTCAGGACCTCCAGTAAAAGCAATCTTCTCAACAAGATCATGAGTAGTTAAAGCTTTACCACATGGTTCCCCTAATCCAGTAATTACATTAACTACACCTTTGGGTAAGCCTGCGCTTTCAATTAACTTTGCAAATTCTAAAAGTGTGACAGGAGCTAATTCTGAGGCTTTGATTACAACAGTATTTCCCATCGCAAGTGCCGGTGCTAACTTCACAGCAGTTAATAGCATTTGTGAATTCCAGGGAATTATTGCAGCTATTACGCCAATAGGAATTCGTGTTGTTGTAACTTGCATATTAGGCTTATCAATAGGCACAACTGTTCCTTCAACTTTATCAGCTAATCCTGCATAATAATCATAGTATTCAGCAATATAGCTAGCTTGAGTTTTTATTTCTTTAAATAATTTTCCAGTATCTATTGTTTCTATTTTACCTAAATGCTCAGCATTAGTTCTTAATTGATCAGCAATGTTTCTTAAAAATTTTGCTCTTTCTTTTGGATGAAGGTTGGACCAAGAACCATTAAAAGCATCTTGGGCAGCTTTGACTGCTTTATCAACATCAACCTCACTAGCCTCTGGTACAGTAGCCCACACTTTATTGGTTTCTGGATTTAAAGTCTCAATCTTTTTACCTGATGAAGATTCAACCCATTCCCCATTAATATACATTTTAAAATTTTTTATTTCAGACATTTAATTATAAATAAAATTCTTAAGATTTATATTTACATCATCTGCACACTCGATACTACAAAGATGTTTTCCATTTTTTACTTCAACAAATTTAGAGTTTACTAGGACTTTCGACAAAGATTCAGACATTGCAACGGTTGACCCTGGGTCATCTGATCCTGTCATAATGAGCGTTTTGGTTTCAATTTTTTTAATTAACTCAATATCATCTCTATGGTTTGCAAATAACTTATAAGCTTTTAAAAAATTATCATGATCTTTTGGGTTTTTATTTAAAATATTCATGAACTGACTATAAATTTCAGGATTTTCATCTAAATATTTATCAGTAAACCATCTTTTTAATGCTTGTCTTGATATGGGTTTATTTAATTTAGCCTGTTCAAATCTATCTAAAACTTTTGATCTCTCCTCATCAGTTCTTTGATAAGTTGTTCCCATTAAAGTTAATGTATCTAAATATTCTTTAAATTTTAGAGTAAAATCTAAAGCGATTAACGATCCTAAAGAAAAACCAATGAGATTGATTTTTTTAATGTTCAAAAAATCTAATAGTGATTTAAGTTGATTAGAAAAATCATTTAAAGTTACTTCATTATTTTTTAATTCAGATTTTCCATGTCCCAATAAATCATAAGTTAATGTTGAAAACTCATTTAATGAATTTATTTGAGGTTTCCACATTTGATGATCAAGCCCAACTCCATGAATAAAAACTGATGGAATTGTTTTTTTACTTATATAGGAATAATAACTACCCTTAAGGTCAAAGCCTTGTGACATTTATTTGGGATCTAGTCCCATTTCCTTCATGTCCTGATAACGGTCACCAGTTCTCGCATGAGCTCTGCCTGATGAGGCTCCACCTATAGCAATCACAATCTCATCATCAAATGGAGCATCATGAATAGTGAATTCATGTGTTAAATAATAAGGTCTTAAGCCCGAGTCTGTTTTATGCATCATTGGAATAGATATTTTAGATCCTGCTGGTCCTCTTGTGTTTGTAAAACTTAGATAAGAAGTTCCACCAACTGCATCCCTAAATTTATTTCCAAATCTTAAAGTGTGAATAAATGCTGATGCATGTTCAATTTCTCCACTAAGACCAACAGTTCCAGCTTTACCATATGCTAAAATTTTATCAGGTGAACCAATTTCTTTTATCAATTCTGGAACCAGAATATCTCCTAACTTTGGAGCAAGATCTAAAATAATTGGTTTTAAATCTTCAACAAAACCTTGATCAGCCCATGGATTTTTAAAAACAGCTGCAACTGATACTAGCAAGACAGGTTCTTTTGCTTCCTTGCCACCTTCTATAAAAGTTTTGTCCACAAACTTTGTAAATTTTCTTAATTCAAGTTTCATTAACTAGCTTTCTCTACATCGCCTTCATTTAAATTTATTTTTTGTATCACTTCATCATTAAACAGTTTTATACTTCTCATACAAGCCTCATGATCTATACCAGGAAAATTAGACCATACTTGTAAATTTTGAAGGTTTAACTCTGATTTAAGTTCATTAATTTTATTAACAACATATTCAGGAGTTCCAAATAATAAATTTCTTTTGTGAAGAAAATCATAATTTAATAAATCCAATTTATGTTTAGTCTCAGGTAATTCTTCACCTGGATCCATATGATTTCCCAAACCTCTCCAATGACATACCCACTTCATATAATTAATAATATGTTCACCAGCCATTTTTTCTGCTTCTTCCATAGTCTCTGCAACAAACATATCCCTAACTAACGATATGCCCTCACCTAAAGGAACATCTCTATTCTCTGCTTTAGATTTTGCTTCTTGATAAATTTCAAATCTCTTCTTTAATGCTTTAACTGTCGGGATCCACATAATGGTATTTAATCCATTTTGCGCTGCCCATTCAATTGATCTTGCACCATCAACAACTTGCCATATTGGTGGATGAGGTTTTTGTTTTGGTTTAGGAACAATACTTATTTTTTTAATTTCATTTGTTTTTGTATCTAAAAATTTATCACTAGGAGGGCTCATGTCATGTTGCCATATAAAATTTGGAGAAGGGTAGGTATAAAACTCACCTTGATGACTAAAAAATTCTTCAGTCCAAGCTTTTTTCATTATGGTTAAACTTTCGTCAAACAATCTAAAGTTTTTTGCTTGGTCTTTAAGATCAGCCTCTTTATTCATATTAATAGCTTCTCTTCCGTAAATTCCTCGACCAATTCCAACATCAACTCTTCCATTTGATAATTGATCAAGTAAAGCAATATCTTCTGCTAGTCGGATAGGGTTGTGAAATGTAATTACATTACAAGCTTGTCCAATTCTAATTTGTTTTGTTCTTGCTGCCGCATCAACTCCCATCATTAGGGGATTTGTGCAAGACTCCATTCCCTCATGATTAAAATGATGTTCAGTATACCAAATTGAGTTCCAATTATTTTGATCACAATAAGTGGTAATTTCTTTTACCTCGTCTAATAATTGATTGTATGGTTTATGACTCCAATTAGTCGTATTGCAAAAATATCCAAATTTCATTCAAACCTCCTAAATAATTAAATTTAAGACGATCGATCCCACTTTCGTAAACAAACTTATTTTTTAACGACGAGTTATGTATCTGTCTTTAACAGGGTAAACTCTAGCATAATTAAAGGTTCCAGGGAATATGGAAAATTTATTGATAAGATCTAATTATAAAAGCTTCTTTTTATCAGTCCATGGCCCTTTTTTCGTATTAGGCAAATATTCTTTTAAATCTAATAAAACTTTTTCAGATAATTTTCTGTAAGTAGTTAGTTTACCTCCGTATATATTTAAAAGAGGTAAATCTTTTATGATATTTAAATCAAATACATAATCTCTTGTTACTTTTGTGGCTGTATTAAAATCCTCAATTAGAGGTCTGATCCCAGAATAGGTGTCAACTATATCTTTTGTACTAATCTTTTTTTTTAAATAATTATTTACTGAATTAATTAAATATTTAATTTCTATTTTTGATATCTCTTTATTTTCTGGCGATTTAACTTCAACCTCTGTAGTTCCAATTAATGAAAATTTTTTTTTATAAGGTATCACAAATATTATTCTTTTATCATTATTTTGAAATGTAAAAGCCACATCATCTTTATATAATTTTTTTGTAATAATATGACTTCCTTTAACTAATCTTATTTTTTTATTAGACTTTAACTTAATATTTTTTTTTAAAGTTTCGTTTATCCATGGACCAGATGCATTAATTAAAACTTTAGATGCTATTTTTTTTCCATTTTGAAGATGTATTATCCATTTGTTATCAATAATTTCAGCTTTTTTAACTTTGTTGTATTCTAGTATTTTAGCTTTATTTCTTTTTGCATCTTTAATATTTAACTTTGTTAATTCTTTATCATCAATTTGAATATCAAAATATTGAAAACCAATTTTATATTTTTCTTGAAGAATATTTGGAAAATTTTTTCTAAGATTTAATGTTTTAGATTTTGGTATATTGCTTTTTCCACCCAAGTTGTCATATAAAAATAAACCAATTTTAATTAACCATGCAGGTCTAATTTTATCAACATATGGGATAATAAATGGCATAGGTTTTGAGATAGGTTTTGCAATCTTATACACAATTTCTCTTTCCTTTAGAGACTCTCTTACTAATTTGAATTCATAGTTTTCTAGATAACGAAGACCACCATGAATTAATTTTGTGGACCAAGATGATGTCGCCCCACCTATCTCGCCTTTGTCAGCCAAACAAACAGACAAACCTCTTCCCGCAGCATCTCTAGCTATACCAGCTCCGTTTATACCACCACCTATTATGAACAAATCAAATATTTTAGACATTTAAATTTTATATTTGTTTATAAAATGTAATTATAAATATTCAATGGCTTAAAATGTATTAACTTTGATTTATATTAATTTTTTTAATTTTTACTGCCACTTGTTTTGTAGAAAGTGAAAAAGCTACCACTTCGTAATTAAAACCAAAATTATTACAAAATTCATTTAAAGCTTTGTATTCATCTTTTTCCCAATTATTATTCATTATAAATTCATCAAAAATTAAAATTGTTTTTTCATCAATTACTTCTTTTGAAAAGTTAAGAGCACATATAGTTGAAGAGTATAAATCGGCATCAAAATTGATTAATGAAGCTATTGGACGTTTTTCTAAAAAAAAATTCGGAAGCGTATCCTCAAATTTGCCTACTATAAATTCTCCACCCTCAATATTAGGAACTACTCCAAAATTTGAATAATTACCCACAGGTTCGTTGTGCCAAGTTTCTGGAATTCCAGTAAAAGTATCAAACCCGAACCCTTTCTTAAAAGTCTTTATTAAATATTTAAAAGACACACCATTCCATACTCCAAATTCATAAAAGGGTTTTGAGTTATCAGATAAAGAAATCATTTCATCAAAAAAACTCCATCGGTTGAAGAAAATTTTAGGCAATTTTGATAATGAAAAAATCCATTTTATTGATCTCATATAGGGATGATCAGAATGTTCTGAGTTTAAAAGGTTATTATATAATTCAAAATTTCCCTTGTAACCCTCAAGAGCACCAATCATGATTCTTGATTCAATTTTTTGCTTATCAATTTCATTTATTTTTCTTAGAATTGATAATGCCTCATCTATATCAAAAGCTAAAATATGAGAATTCCACAGTGCATTTATATGCTTTGGATTAATTTCTATTGCTTTGTTGTAATTTTTTTTTGCATTTTGAGTCTCACCTAATTCTTCATTTATAATTGCAAGATTATTATAAGTATCAGCATGATTTGAATTAATTTTAATTACTTTCTCATAAAAAACTTTAGCATTTTTGTAATCACCTAATTCTTTATAAATTAATCCAAGGTTATAGTTAGGGTTTGCAAAATTAGGATCTATTTTGATTGACTTAATAAATAAATCTATTGCTTTAATTTTATCTTTATTACTTTTGTATACTAAACCTAGGTTATTATAAAAGCTTGCTGAGTTGGGATTAACATTTATTGCCTTTTCGTAACATATTTGTGCTTTCTTTGTTTCTCCTTCTATTCTAAATATCTCACCTAAATTATTCAACGCATTTGCATGATCTGGTTTTACTTTTAATATTTCGCTATAAATTTTTTTTGCCTCTTTAAAGTTCTTGTTTAAATGTTTTTTTATTGCTAACTTAAAAGTTTCTTGAATATTAAAATTTTCTTTATCGAACATAAATAGTTGCCAGCGGTTACTTGCCACACACCGTATTATCTAAGTTCCAAAATATGTTGGTTTTAAACGTAAAAAAATTAAAACTAATTGATAAAAAATTTATATTAAAAATGTTTACTTAAATATTTTAATAAAAATTGTTAATATTAATTTTTATAACAAAGTCTGGTAGTGCTGACTTTTAAATCAAGGGACTACAATTAAAGATTATTTAATCAAGACAGACAATGGATTATAAAAAATTTATAACATTTATAAAAAACGATTTTGAAAATTCTAACTCAAAATATCCAAGTATAAAATTTTTTAGATCACATATTATTTTGATATTTATTTGGTTTTGGACACTTGAAAAAATGTACAATAAAGAAAATTTAAATATTGAGCAATTAATAGAGGATATTCCTAGAGGATTTGGTTCAAGACCAACAATTTTTAAATTTATAAATCTCGCTATTAAAAAAAAATATATGTTAAAAATTAATGATCCAAACGATAAAAGAAAATTCAAATTAAAACTAACACAGGATTGCATGTTAGAGTTTGAAAGTTGGGCAAAAGGATATAGAGGATTTTAGTTTTATTTCTTTTTGCATCTTTAACATTCAACTTTGTTAATTTTTTATCATCAATTTGAATATCAAAATATTGAAAACCAGTTTTATATTTTTCTTGAAGAATATTTGGAAACTTTTTTCTAAGATTCAATGTTTTCGATTTTGGTATATTACTTTTACCACCTAAGTTATCATATAAAAATAAACCAATTTTAATCAACCATGCTGGTCTAATTTTATCAACATAAGGGATAATAAAAGGAATAGGTTTTGAAATAGGTTTAGCAATCTTATACACAATTTCTCTTTCCCTCAGAGACTCACTTACTAATTTAAATTCATAATTTTCTAAATAACGAAGACCACCATGAATTAATTTTGTCGACCAAGATGATGTAGCTCCACCAATCTCCCCTTTGTCAGCTAAGCAAACTGATAAACCTCTTCCTGCAGCGTCTCTAGCTATACCAGCTCCGTTTATACCACCACCTATTATGAATAAATCAAATATTTTAGACATTTAAATTTTTATAGTTGTTTATAAAATGTAATTATAAATATTCAATGATTTAAAATATATTAACGTTGATATTCGATAAATTTTTTTAAAGATTGATTCAAAAATTTTTCGTATATCTGTCCTTTTTTTGAATATTTTTTCGAATTTAAAAAATTTATATTCATTTTAAAGTCATGAGATGGTTCAAAAAAAAAGGGAACAGATAATCTCGTACTTTTATTCCACAACACTCTATGATTTGTTGCTTTAAACTTTCCTTTACTTAAATACTCCAAAGCCAAACCAGTATTTATAATAAGTGCTTTTTTGTTAAATGGCACATCGTACCATTTTTTGTTATTTCTATTTTGAACTTGAAGACCACCTTTTTTATCTTGATAAAGAACTGTAAAAACTCCACTATCAACATGTGTTTCACATCCAAGTGCAACACCATCTTGTTTTGAAATTTCTACAGGTTTTGTTTGATTGGGATAATAATTAAATCTTAATGTGCTAAGAGTTTTTTTTCTTGAAAAAGCTTGATTGCTAATCTTCATATTTTTTTTATAAAGCTTAATTATCCCTTTAAACAATATTTCACTTAAAGAAAAAATATTATCATAATAATTTGATAAACTTGCAATAGAAGGCTTATTAAAGGATTTGGTCAAATCTAGATATTCAATATATCTAGATTTATATTTTTTTAAATTGTGAGGTTTAATCTGAAGATCACCTAGATCTAAACCTTCTTTACCATTAACACTATTTGGAAAATAACCCCTATAAATATTTTTATTTTTTTTGATCCATTTTTTTGGTGCTAACTTATTTTTATTATCATCAGATGAGTTAAAAAATTTATTACCTATTTTGCAAACATTATTGATTTCTTTAATATCTATTCCATGTCCAATAACTTGAAAAAAACCAATATCAATACAAGCCTTCTCTATTTTTTTAATAGTGTTTTTTGCCATCAAAGAATTAAAATTTGAATTAAGTAAGGGTGAAATATTAATAGTTGGAATATAACTCTTCATTATCTATTTGGAGAATCTGTAACAATCATTTGATCTTTAACTTTTTCTCTAAAATAAATATAAATTCCAGCTCCAATTATTATTGAAACTCCAATAAAAGTTCTAGATGTTGGAATATTATTAAACAGAATAAACCCTGTTAAAATTGACCAAATTATCAATGAATATTCATAAAGTGAAACAACTGAAGGAGAGGCTATACTGTATGCATTAAAAACAAAGTAAAATGCAAAAGCCCCAATAAAACCCATTGCCACAATATATGGCCAAGCATAGGATGGATTTGAAAACCATTCTCTAAAAATAAATTGAAAAGTAGGATTATTAAAATTATTAATTTGTCCATCACCCGTGTAAATATAAAATAAAATACTTATTAAAAGTGCACCAAAATATAAATGTATCATTTGTGTAAATACATTATCTTTATTTGACGTAATTTTCGTAATTGTCATCGATATTGAGTAACAAAGTGCGCATGCAACAGGAGCTAACTTCATATAATCAAAATCATTAAAATTAGGATTTAAAACTATATAAACTCCTAAAAAACCTATAAAAATTGCTGACCATCTTCTTATCCCAACCTTTTCTTTTAAAAAAATTGTTGCCAATATTGAAACAAAGAAAGGGCTTGAGAAAAATAAAGCATTTGCCATTGCAAGAGACATATATGTTAGGGAAATATAAAAAAAACTAAACCCAAAAAAGAAACAAATAACTCTTACAATTGTTAAAAAAGGATAATGAGTTTTTAATATTATTTTTTGCTTTGAAAATTTCAAATATCCAACTAGCAAAATTAATGCAACAAAGGTTCTGCCAAAGTATAATTCGTACAAGGCTGCATCTTCATATATAAATTTAATTAAAGCATCCTGAATTGAAAACAAAGCCATTCCCATCAAAATAAATAGGATACCTTGAGAGTTACTTTGTGATGTTGTCATGAATTTAGGATGAAATTTGATGCTCTTTCTGCAATCATCAATGTAGGTGCATTAAGATTTCCGCTTGTAATTTCAGGCATAACTGATGCGTCAACTACTCTTAAATTTCCTAATCCATGAACTTTTAACTTTTCATCTACGACCGACATATCGTCTGTACCCATTTTTAAAGTACATGATGGATGATAAGCTGTTTCTGCCTTAGATCTTATATATTCTTCAAATAATGCATCTGTTTGAACATGTTCTCCAGGTCCAGTTTCTTTTCCTGCAAAAGGTTTTAATGATTTTTGACCCAGAATGTTTCTTGCCACATGAATACATTCTATTGTTTGTTTGAGATCATCCTCATGTTCTAAATAATTAAATTGAATCTTTGGATAATCATAAGGGTTAGAACTATTTAAAGTGATATGCCCCCTGCTTTTTGGATGATTAGGGCTAGCATGAAGTTGATAACCATGACGGTCAGGATCAACCAACCCGTGATCTATTACAAAAGCAGGAAAAAAATGAAATTGTATATTTGGGTATTCTCTTTCAGGAGAAGATTTGCAAAAACCACCCGCCTCTAAAAAGGAAGTAGAGCAGGGACCAGTTCTAGATAAAAACCATTGAATACCTATTCTTATCATATTTAGTTTGTTCACATACGAGTACAAAGTATCTGAAGTTTTACATTCTTGCTGAACATATGTTTCTAAATGATCTTGTAAATTTCTACCAACACCTTCTAAATTATGAACTACCTCTATACCTTTATCTTTAAGATGTTCACTTGGTCCAACTCCTGAGAGCATTAGTAATTGAGGAGAATTTATTGCACCACCACTAAGGATTACTTCTTTATTTGCATAAATTTTTTCTATTTTGTTTTTAATTTTTACTTCAATACCAATTGCTTTTTTTCCATCAAAAATAATTTTTTCAACAAAAGCATCAGTAAAAACTTTTAAATTTTTTCTTTTTTTAGCTGGATTTAGATAATATTTTGAAACACTAGCCCTTTCACCTTTGTGGATAGTTACATCATACATCCCAAAGCCTTCTTGATCTTTACCATTCATATCATCATTAATTTTGTATCCAGCTTCTCCTGCTGAATTGACGAATGCTTTAAATAATGGATTTTTATTTTTAGATTGATTTACTGGGAGAATTCCATTTCCACCACGATATTCGTTTTCACCTTCAGACCAAGTTTCTATTTTTTTAAAGAAGGGTAGGACTTTTTCATAAGACCAGTCTTTTAATCCAAATGAAGCCCATCTCTGATAGTCATTTGGATTACCTCTTACATAAACCATTCCATTATGAGCTGAGCAACCTCCAATCATTTTTCCTCTTGGACAAAAAAGATTTCTATTATGTAGATGAGGTTCTGGCTCTGAATAATATTTATAATTATATTTTGGATCATGCATTGTATATAAAATTGCAAGTGGCATGTTAACTTTCCAAATATCACTTGGTTTACCAGCTTCAAAAACTGCTACATTGTTTTGACTATTTTCTGATAATCGATTGGCAAGCACACACCCAGCGGAACCAGCTCCAATAATTAGATAATCAAATTTCATATAAGTTTGGACGTTAGCAATTTTTTATAGTCATGAATAGATTTCATTTGAAGGTCAGTTCTTTTTGCTGCTTCATCAAACTTTCTAAGAAGTATTGAAGGTTTAAAATATTTCTGAGCTTCAAATTTATTACACTCCCTAGAATTTAATGCTCCACCTTGAAGTTTTAAGCTTGTTTTGGAAGCTTCTGATAAAAGATCAAAATATTTTTTATCATTGGCTAAATATCGTTTTGCTAAAACATGATATTTTATCGGCTCTAATATCTCTTTTTTAAAAAAATTTTTTAAATACTCATAACCTATGTTTTCATGCTGTCCGTCTACATTTAGTTTAACCAACTCATCTGGGTTTTCTAAAATAAAGTGACCATAATCGTGCAATAAACAAGAGCATATCAAGTCATCATTGCATTTTGCTTTTTCAGCTAGCATTGCTGTTTGTATCATGTGTTGCGACATTGTAACTTTTTCACCAATGTAAAGAGATTTATTATTTATGAAATTTGATATTATTTTATCTACAATTTGCATTTAGACTATTGAGGGTGGTCACCTTCAATTGCAATACGATCCATTATTCTTTCGTAACCTAAACCTCTTCCAGGAAAAAAATCTGCTATTGCATAATGAATAACACTTCTATTATCCCAGATAGCAACAGTATCTTCAGTCCAGCTAAATCTACATGTCAAATCCAGTCTTGCTTGATGTTCAAATATTTCTTTTAATATCTGATCACTTTCTTCTTTATCCATACCAATAATTTGTTTTGTGTAAGTCCAATTAACATAAAGAATTTTTTTGCCTGTTTCTGGATGAGTTCTAACAATTGGGTGTTCGTTAGAATAAGAGTCATAGTTTCTTTTTTCATTGCCTTCCATGTACTTGTAATTATCAATAAAAAACTCTGCTCCAAGTGAGCTATGAATAGCTTTTTTATTTTTAATTTTATCTTGAATTTTTGGATCCAATGTTTCCCAAGCTAATTCCATATTAGAAAAACAAGTATCTCCTCCCACAGGAGGAATTTTTAATGATCTTAATATTACAGCTTTAGTTGGCTTAACATTATAACTCACATCGCTATGCCAATTCTCACCCCATTGGTTTTTTTCTTCTTTACCCTTTATGATTCTTACAATTTCTGGATAATTTTCTAAGCCTTTAACATAAGCATGAGTTTCAAGAGGCCCAAATTTTTCTGCAAGAGCTACCTGTTGATCTTTTGTAATTGGTTGGTCTCTAAAAAAAATTACTTTATGTTCTAAAAGTAAATCATTAATTTTTTTGAAATTTTCATTTGAAACATCAGTCAAATCAATACCTTTGATTTCTGCACCTAAAGCTCCTGATAATAATTTAATTTCCATTATTTTTTTAATTTTCCATTAATTACTAAATCATCATTTTTAAATATTGATTTATTTTCTTCAATAAAACTATCCATAAGTTTGACTTTATCATCTTCAAATTCTGTTACTTTTCTTTTGTCTAAATCGATATATAACGACAAGGACTCAAGAGTTGCAGATAGTTTTCTAGAATTTTTTTCAATCATTTCCATTTTAAAATGTAGTCTTTTCTTATCATGGTCAAAAAAAGTAAGATTAATTTCTACTTCTTCACCTTGTTTAACTTCATTATTGTAAGTTGTACGAGTTTCCACAACCATAGTGCTACGCTTATTAGTTTTTGCGGAATTCTCACCCATCTTAAATTTTTCCAGCATGTTTTCCCAAATTTGATCAAAAACCATTACATAATAGGCCATGTTCATGTGGTTGTTATAGTCCGTCCACTCTTTTTTGATTATTTGATTTGCTATATGTACTGACATTTAGTTTTTATATTCTGGTTCCTCTTTATCTAAAATTAATCTTATTTGTTCAAGATGTAACTTTGCTAAATTAATTGGATAATCAGCAGTTTCTTGAGCTGTTTTTTCAGCAACTTCATCACTAACAATATTTAATTCTTTATTAGTAGATAAAGCAGTTAAATAAGTCTCTGCTGCTTTTTCAAAATAATATAAATAATTAAAGCCTTCTGCAATTGTTTCACCAGTTGTAATAATTCCATGATTGGCTAATAAAATGTGCTGTTTGTTACCAAGTGCATTAGCCATTTTGATAGACTCGTCTTCAAATCCTAATCCTCCAAACTCATTAAAAACAGAAACTCTATTATAAAATATCATTGTATTTTGATCTATGGGTTTCATGATAGGATCTTTTAAAGTTGATAAAGCTGTTGCATATTTTGAATGCACATGAAAAATGCATTTTGCATGCGGAACTTTTTGATGGATAGTTCCATGAATATTGATTGCAGTAGGATCAATCAAATTAGGTTCATTTTTTAAATCATTAATGTTTTCTTTTGTCACTAATATTAAGTCACTAGCTTTAATTTGGCTAAAATGAATACCAGCTCTATTCACATAAAAATCAGTTGTGGAACCTGGAACACATGCACTAAAATGATTAGCTACACCTTCGTTCATATTTAATCTTGCAGTCCATCTAAAAGCGGCTGCTAAATCTTTCTGTAATTCTGTTATTTCCATTTTTACTAAATTAAACTATATTTAAATTATAAATTATGAGCAATAAGGTTTTTATATCATGTGCAGTAACTGGCTCAGGTGATACTGCTAGTAAACACCCAGATTTACCAAAAACTCCAAAACAAATTGCAACAGCTTCAATTGAGGCTGCAAAAGCAGGGGCTGCAATAGCACATATTCATGTAAGAGAAGAAGATGGTACTCCAAGTAGAAGATTAGAATTATATAAAGAAGTTGTTGATAGAGTTCGATCAAGTGACACTGATGTAATTATAAATTTGACTACAGGCATGGGAGGTGATCTTGACATAGGCCAAGGTGACAATCCTTTAGATTTTGGACCAATGACAGATATGGCAAACGTTATGGAAAGAATTGCAAACGCTGAACAATTTCTTCCAGAGATTTGTACACTAGATGCGGGAACTCTAAATTTTGGCGATGGCTCAACTATTACTGTGAATACCCCAAATGATTTAAGAAAAGCAGCAAAAAAATTAAAAGAAATCAATGTTAAACCAGAAATAGAAGCCTTTGATTTGGGTAATATGTGGTTTGGAGCTCAGTTATATAAAGAAGGATTATTAAGTGATCCACCAATGTTTCAAATGTGTTTAGGAATACCTTGGGGTGCACCTGCAACTACTTTGGCAATGCAAGCAATGAAAGATATAATGCCTAAAGAAGGTGTGTGGTCAGGTTTTGCAATTTCAAAAAATGAAATGCCATTTGTTGCTCAAACAGTTTTAATGGGAGGCAATCCAAGAGTTGGGTTAGAGGATAATTTATATTTATCAAAAGGTAAGCTTGCTACAAATGCTCAATTAGTTGAAAAAGCGATAAGAATTATTGATGAAATTGGCTATACGCCAATGACACCAGTAGAAACTAGAGAAAAATTAAAGCTTGTTAAACACAAGTAATGGCTCAAATCAAAAAAGTTGCAGTAATTGGAACAGGAGTAATTGGGGCTGGTTGGATTATTCGATGCTTAGCCCATAACAAAATTGTTCATGCTTACGATATAGATATTAAATTAAAAAAAAATTTAATAGCTGAGATTAAAAGAACTTGGCCACATGTAAAAAAACTTTTTAATAAAAAAACACTTAATCTTAAAAATTTTAAATATTTTACCTCTATTGAGGAGGCACTCAAAGATGCAGATCTTATTCAAGAATGTGCAAGTGAAAATTATGCTTTAAAAACTAAGTTGATGAGCGCCATTGGAAAATATGCAAAATCAAATGCAATTATTTCATCAAGTTCATCAGGATTATTACCAACAAGAATTTATTCTAAATGTAAAAATCCTGAAAGAGCTATGATTGGACATCCTTTTAATCCAGTTTATTTATTGCCTGCTGTAGAAATTGTTCCAGGAAAAAAAACTTCAAGAAAAAATTTAAATTTGGCAAAAAAATTTTACAAAACAATTTCTATGAACCCAATAATGGTTAAACATGAATTACCTGGTTATTTATCTGATAGATTGCAAGAAGCTTTATGGAGAGAAGGGCTTCACATTATTAATGAAGGTCATGCAACTACAGAGGAATTAGATAGAGCAATTGAAGATGGTCCAGGATTAAGATGGTCATTGATGGGAACCTTTCTAACTTTTCATTTAGCCGGAGGAAAAGCCGGAATGAGACATATGTTAGAACAGTTTGGACCTGCTTTAAAACTTCCATGGACAAAATTAAAAGCTCCAACTTTATCTAATAAATTAATTGATAGATTGGTTCAGGGAACAAAAAAACAATCTAAAGGAAAATCAGTTAGTAAAATTTCAAATATTAGAGATGAATATTTGGTTGAACTACAAAAATTAAGAAAGAAATACGAAAAAAAATTAAGATAGATTAATCATTTCTCTCAGTATGACCATCAACAGAGATTACTTGGCCAGAAACTTTACTAGAGTCATCTGAAATTAGAAAAGAACACATCTTTCCAATGTCTTCTTCCAATATCCATTTTTTCATTGAACTCATTGAAACAAAATCTTTTTCAATTACTTTTGTTGAAACTTTAGTAAATTTTGCCTTATCTTTTATAACTCTTTTCATTCTGTCTCCCTTAATTGTTCCAGGACATACAGCATTAACTCTAATATTAAATTTACCAAGTTCCATGGCTAAGGTTTTTGTAACTCCAATAATTGCCCATTTACTTGCTGCATAAGGAGATCGAAGTGGAAAACCAAGTATGCCAGCAGTCGATGAAATATTGATTATTGAACCGTTTTTAGATTTTTTAAGTAAAGGGATAGTTTTTTTTGTAAAATAAAAATGGCTGTTCACATCCACATGTAAAGTATTTTCCCAGTCTTTGGACTTAAGTTTTTCAAGTGATCCAGTTGGCCCCGCAATGCCTACATTATTAATTAAAGCATCAATTTTTTTTGTTTTCTTTTTTACTTTTTCAAAAAAATCTGAAACTTGATATTCATTGGATGCATCACAAAGGTATGCAAATAATCTTTTATTTCTTAAAGAGTGTTTATTTAACTTATTGATAGATTTACTATCAATATCACAAAGATAAACTATTGCCCCTCTTGCAAGACAAACTTTTGCTGTTGCTAAACCTATTCCTGATGCTCCTGCAGATATAATGATTTTTTTATTTTTTAATGATTGGTTAACCATTAATTATGATTTTGTTAATGAGGACTGTAATTCTTTATTAGTGATATAGCCTTTAGTGTTTCCACTTTTATCAACTACCTCACAATTAGCGTTGGTACAAACTATTTGGGGTAAAAATTCCTCTATAAACTGATCTTCATTAACTCTGACTAAATTTGATTTATCAATACCATTTGTCTCGTTAATATCTGTCATGATAATTTTTGCTTTAATAACCTTCGCTCTATTAACATCTTTAACAAAAGCTTTTACATAATCATCTGCAGGTTTCATGATAATATCAACAGGTGTTCCAACTTGAACTAGTTTTCCTGCATTTAAAATTCCAATGTGATCGCCTAATCTTAAGGACTCATCAAGATCATGAGTAATAAATACAATTGTTTTTTTTAATTCTGATTGAAGATCAATTAATTGTTTTTGCATGTCACTTCTAATAAGTGGATCTAGCGCACTAAATGCTTCATCCATCAACATGATATCTGAATTAGTAGCTAACGCTCTAGCTAGACCAACACGTTGCTGCATTCCTCCAGATAATTGATTTGGAAACTGGTTTTCAAAACCATTAAGTCCAACTGCTTCAATTTTTTCCATAGCAACTTTATCTCTTTCTTCTTCAGATTTTCCTTGCATTTCTAAACCATAACCAACATTTTGCATTACTGTTTTATGTGGAAATAACCCAAATCTTTGAAAGACCATACTCATCTTGTGTCTTCTAAAATCTATTAATTGTTCAGGATTAAAACTCATAACATTTTCATCATCAATTAGAATTTCACCAGCAGTCGGATCGATCAATCTATTTAAATGTCTGATAAGCGTTGATTTTCCAGAACCTGATAATCCCATGCAAACAAAAGTTTCACCTTCTTCAATTTTTAAAGAAACATTATCTAGCCCAACAGTATGACCCGTCTCCTCTAAAACTTCATCTTTTGTAGCCCCATCTTTAACCATGGGCATTATTGAATCTGGTTTATTACCAAAAATTTTATAAATATTATTTATTTCTATTTTTGACATTATTTATTTTCTTTCTTAGTTGGAGCATTTCTCTCTTGAAGAGTCTCTCCATAAGATTGAGTAATTCTATCAAGTACAATTGCCAATAGTACAATTGCTATTCCTGCTTCTGCAGCTCTACCTACATTCAATTGTTGAAGTCCTAGCAGAACTTCATCGCCCAAACCTCTAGTTCCAATCATTGACGCTATAACCACCATAGATAATGCCATCATTGTACATTGGTTAATACCCTGCATAATATTAGGTAGTGCTAATGGAATTTGAACTCCCCATAATTTTTGTTTTTTTGAAGCACCAAAAGCATCTGCTGCCTCAGTTACTTCTGTGTCAACCAATCTAATACCTAGGTCTGTTAATCTAACCAATGGAGGAACTGCATAAATAAAAGTTGCAATAATTGCTGGGACTGCACCTAACCCAAATAACATTATTCCTGGTATCAAATACACAAAAGCCGGTATTGTTTGCATTAAATCTAATATGGGAAGAATTTTTTCTCTAACTCTATTAGCTCTAGACATCCATATTCCGATTGGAACACCAATAATAAGACATAAGAATATGCTTATTAACATAATAGATGTTGTCTCAATTGCTTTATCCCAAAATCTTGGGTGTAAAAATCCTATAAAAAATGTACAAAAACCTACTGCAACTGTTGTTTTAATTTTTTTTCCACTTGCAAAGTAAGCAAGTATTACAACACCAATAATAACTAAAGGCCATGGAGCTTGAACTAAAAAATTCTTTAACCCCATCAGCATTGCAAGTAACACGTTGTTTATTGCTTCAAAAATAAAACCATAATTTTCATTAAGTGCTTTAAACATCTTATTAATCCATGGCATCAGTGGTAAATCTAACCATTTAGGCCAATCACTTAACCACGAAAAATCTTTAAACAATTCTCCTATAGTTTCAGGTTTTCTTTTTGATGAACTGTAACTTGTAATTAATAACCATATAAAAATTCCTAACAATCCTAGGTTAAATAAATTTTTTTTATCTTTGAACATATGGTTGATTTTTTAATTTCAAAGAAAGAGCCCCAAAGGGCTCTTTCAAATTATTTTATCTTAAAATTAAAGTGCTGCTTTTACTTTTTTAGCAACATCAGCAGGAACCCAAGAAGTCCAAGCTGTTTCTGATTTTAAGTATTCTTTAGCAGTTAATTCCATATCACCATCTGACTCATCTTCGTAGAAGGCCAACATTTTATTAACTGTAGCAGTAGGAATTGAGTACTCAGATAAGAACTTAGTTTCTGCAGGATGAGCAGCGGCCCATTTAGTTAATACAGATTTAGTTAATGCCATATCTCTATACTCACATGCACAAGATTTTGTATATGCTTCTGGTCCTTCTGCTTTGATTTTTTCAACAACAACAGACATATCATCCCAACACTTTTTGACAAACTTAGGTTCTGTTAATCTAACTAGATCAACTTTACCCATTAAGCCAGTAGGTGCCCAGTAGTAAGTAAAGATAGGTTTTTTCTTAGCAAAAGCACCAGCGATAGCAGCATCTAATGCGCCACCAGAACCTGGGTCAAAGTTTGTATAGAAAGCATCTAGACCATACTCTTTTTGTTTTACTAAGTTTACTGTGTAACAAGTCCAACCTGAAATACAGCTAGTCATTCTACCTTTTGAAGGGTTTTCAGGATCTTTAAATAACGCAGCTATTTTTGGATCTTTCATGTCTTCAACTGATTTTAAATTATATTTATCAGCAGTAGTTTTATCTACGTAAAAAGCTTGCTGAGAGTCAGGAGTGTTAACACCAATATTTTTGATAGTACCTGCTGCTTCGTGAGGTTCATAATTTGCAATAATATTGTCATACCAAACTTCAGTAATCACATCTAGTTGACCATCATAGTGAGCAGCCATAATAGGTGTAGTACTTCCTTTAGTTACAGAAACTTCACATCCATATCCTTTTTCAAGTATGAAAGTAGTAATTGCAGTATGAATATTTGCACTACTCCAGTCAAAATCTCCCAATCTTGCTTTGCAGTCACCCGCATTAGCACTAGTTGCTAATAATGATGATACGAAGAAAGCAGAAAGAACTAATTTTTTCAAAAACTTCATTAAATTATCTCCTTAGGTTAAGTTTTAATATTAAGATTTAATAATGAATGAGGCCGAAACACAAGCAATGAATCTTTTTTACAACTATAAATTGAATTGAATTTTCACCCTTTATATATAATGATTGCTCATGAGCTCAATTTCAAAACTAGAGGAAAATTCCGACCATTTAAAAGTTATTTGGGATGATGGAGAAGAAAGTAAGTTTAATTATTTATGGTTAAGAGACAATTGTCCATCTGTACACGATAAAGATTCACGCCATAGAATGTTTAACATCTTAAATGTTTCAACAGATATAAGGCCAAAAAATTATAATGTTAACAATAAAGGAATTTTAGAAATAGAATGGAGTGAAGGTGATCACAAAAGTTCATATGATCCTTTATGGCTAAGAGAAAATTGCTACACAATAAAAAATAAAATTACATATGTTTCACCATACAAGCTTTGGGATAATTCATTACAGAATAATTTAAAATCAATTGAAATAGATCATGATGAAATAATTAATTCAGAAGATGGATTGGTAAAATGGTTAGAACTTTTACATTATACAGGAATAGCAATTGTTAAAAATGCACCAACAGAACAAAATTCTGCTTTTAAGGTTTTAAATAGAATTAGTCATACACGAGAAACTTTTTTTAAAACTCCATTTGAAGTAATTAATATTCTAAAACCAAATAATTCAGCCTACACAGCACATGCGTTGAGAAATCATATGGATCTTCCATGGTTTGAAAATCCTCCAGGTTACCAATTTTTACATTGCCTAATAAATTCTGCTAAAGGTGGAAACTCTTCAGCAGTAGATGCTTTCGCCGTTGCAGATTATTTGAGAAAGAATGAAAAAGAAATATTTGATACTTTGGTTTCAGTGCCACTAAAATTTAAAGATAAAGATTATACACAAGAAGCTTATAGAAGTTTTCATTCTCCTGCAATTACCTTAACTAAAGATGGAGATTATAACGATATTAGATTTAGTGTTGCTACCATGGACACACTAGATTGTAATCCTGATATAATGGAAAAAGTTTATAAAGCACATCATCGATTTGGAAACCTTTTACATCATGAAAAATATCAAATTAATTTTAGATTAGAGCCAGGTGATATATTCTCATTTAACAATAGAAGACTTTTACATGGAAGAACCGAATTTGATCCAAATTCAGGACATAGACATTTGCAGGGTTATTATATGGATCGAGATGAAATTATAGGAAGATTAAATTATTTAAAAAAGTAATTTTATAGATTTTCAAATATTAAATTATTATTTTTCTTAAATTTATTAAATTCAGATTTTGTTTTTATTGTGTAATAATATTTTTCAATTTTTAATTTTTGAATTTTTTCATTCTTTAGATATGATTTGTCTAAAATTAAACAATTAATTTTTGGGTTTTTGGATTTTTCTATTATTTTTTTTACACTTGTGGGTGGACAAAAAGAAAGACCAACTTTAGTATTTTTCTTAATACTTAATAAGTTAAAAATATTTTCATGTTTAAAAGAGATAAATACACATTTCGTATATTTTGATGTTTCTTTTAAAAGTCTTTTTATAAGTGATTTTGATAAAAGTGGTTTAATTTCAATAAAAAGAGCATGTTTGTTTGAGGCCTTAAGTAGATTTTTTAACAGAGGAATTGGTTTACTAAGTTTTGCGCTGATTTCATTAATCTTTGAATAATTTAAATTTTTAATACTTAAATTTTTTTTAAAGATTCTTTTTAATGTAAAGTCATGAAAACATATAAATTCATTATCTTTTGTTGCATGTATATCTGTTTCTATCCCAAAACCTTTTTTAAATGACTGCTTAAATGAGCTTAGAAGATTTTCTTTAAATCGTTTGTTTACTATTCCCCTATGTATTAGATGCATCTTAATTATTTATTTTATAAAATGCACAAATTTTATTTCCATCAAGATCTCTAAAATAGCAATAATAATCACCTGATCTTATTCCAGGAGCTCCCTCATCTTTTCCACCTAGTTTTATTCCAGTGTTATAAAAATTATTCACTAAATCTTTTGAGCTAACTAAAAAAGATATTTGAGTTCCATTTCCAAAAGTTGCTTTATCTTTATTTGCTGGATTAGTGACATAGAATTCAATTTCATCAGGCTTTTCTATTGAAGCAAAGCCAGCATATTTTTCATTTGTTACAACTCTTTGTAATTCAATTGTATCAAGTAGAGTGTCATAAAATTTAGTTGCTTTATCAAGATTGTTAGTGCCAACCATTACAAAGCCAATCATAAATTACTTCCAGCCAGTGACTGTTTTAACTTCAAGATATTCTTCAAGTCCCCACACTCCACCTTCACGACCATTTCCAGATTGCCTATACCCTCCAAATGGAGTTCCGGCATCAGCTGCATTGCCATTTATATATACACATCCTGATCTTAATTTTTGTGCAACTCGGTGAGCTTTTATCTTATCTTCAGTTTGTAAATAATTTCCTAAACCATAAGATGTATCATTAACAATATTAATAGCTTCTTCTTCTGTATCAAATGGAATAATTGATAGTACTGGACCAAAGATCTCCTCTTTAGCTATTCTCATTTCATTTGTGACATCTGTGAATATTGTTGGTTTAATAAAATAACCTTTATTTAACCCATTAGGTAATTCAGGTCCACCAGCTGCTAATGTAGCGCCCTCTGAAATTCCACTTTCAATTAAACTAATAATTTTATCATATTGAGTTTTTGAAATTACAGGACCAATATGATCTCCTTTTTTTGAAGCTTGATCAACATAAATTTTATTTGCTTCATCTACAGCATCTTTAACCGCTCTTTCATAAATTGATTTTTCAACTAACATTCTTGTTGGTGCATCACATGATTGACCAGAGTTACTCATAACATTTCGAATACCATCTCTTACTGCATTTTTATAACTATCTGCAAAAACAATATTTCCACCCTTGCCACCAAGCTCAAGACATACTCTTTTAATTGTGTCTGCTGCATTTTTTGAAATTAATCTGCCAGCTCTTGTAGAACCTGTAAACGAAACCATATCAATATCAGGATGACTAGATAACTGTGACCCAACTCCAACTCCATCTCCATTAACTAAATTAAACACACCTTTTGGAAAGCCTACTTCGTCTATCATTTCAGCAAATAACATCCCTGAAACAGGTGCAATTTCAGACGGTTTTAAAATCATTGTACAGCCTGTAGCAAACGCTGGTATCACTTTAAGCGCTATTTGATTTATTGGCCAATTCCATGGAGTAATTAATCCACAAATTCCAATAGGTTCATAATAAATATGGTTATTTGATTTTTCATCAAAGTGTTTATCAAATTTAAAATCTTTTAATCTTAAAATAAAATCTTCTAAGTGAGCTTGACCCGATGCAGTTTGGACATCTGTTGACCAATCCATCGGTGCTCCCATCTCTAAAGAAATAGCTTTTGCCATTTCCCCAAATCTTTTTTTATAGATTGAAAGTAATTTTTCTAAATATTCTATTCGTTCTTCCTTAGTAGTTTCTTTCCAACTTTTAAAAGCAGTTTTTGCTGCTTTAACAGCTATATCAGTATCTTCTTTTGAGCCTAAAGAAATAATTGCAAACGGATCTTCATTACAAGGATTGATAACCTCACAATCATTTTTTTTATATGGGTTTACCCATTCTCCATCGATGTAGAATTTTTTTTTATCTAACATTTGATCTTAACTTAACATAATTATTATATTTCATATCCTTTTTCTTCAGGCTCATTATCAGTAAGTTCCTCTGGAAATCCATTAGCTCTAAAATCTATGTTATTAAGATCTTCCATTCTTTTAACAATCATTGAAGACCAAGCTCTTGAACCATATTTTTTTTGACCATCTTTAAAAATTTCAACAACTTTTGGAGAAATTTCTAGAGAAGTACCTAACTTTTTTGCAAGATCATCAAATAAACCTGTATCCTTTAAAACTAAATCCATAGTAAAATTTATATTATAAGAACCATTTAGTATAACTTGACTCTCTGTTTCATGAACAAAAGAATTTCCTGATGACACTGCAATCCCTTTATAAGCTTTAGCAAGATCTAAATTTGATTTTTTAGCAACTGTCCAAGCTTCACCCAAAGCAACTAAATGAACAGATGCAAGGTAATTTGTAATAACTTTTAAAACTGTTGCGCTACCTAATTCACCAGTGTGCAAAACTTTTCTACCCATTACAGCTAATGCAGGTAAAATTTTATCAAATGCATTTCTTTCACCACCAACAAATATTGCAATATTCCCTGTGGCAGCTCTATGACATCCTCCACTTACTGGTCCATCTAAAGGAATAGCTTTTTTTTCAATTATTTTTTTGCCAATTCTTTTAATTTCAGCTTCATCTGTCGTACTCATTTCCAACCAAATTTTATTTTCTGACAATCCACTGATCACTCCATCGTCTGCCTCCATGACCTCAGCACAAATTTCAGGAGAAGGTAAGCATGTGATAATTAAATCAACTTGTTCAGCAAGTTCTTTTGCAGAGTTTGCAACTTTTGCACCTGAGTTTTGGAATGATTGAGTAAGAATTTTATCTAAATCCCTAACTGTCAAATCAAAGTTATTTCTTAACAAACTCCCTGCTAATTTCCCCCCAACATTACCTAAACCAATAAAACCAACCTTCATTAATTTCTCCTTAATTTTGATGAATATTTAGGAGTCGATGTTATATTTGTTTTAAAAATTATGCACTCTGTAAAAATTGAACCAAAATATGCGGAACTTTCAAACCCAAGAGTAGGATTAATTGCGTTAGCCACAGATTTTAGAATAGAAAAAGACTTTATTAGCGTCATTAAAGATCAAAATATAGATTTTTTTGTTAACAGAATTCATTGTTATTTTCCGTTAACAAGTGAAAATTTAATTAAAATGTCTGGCACTGTTACAGAAATATCAAAAGATATTTTACCAAATGAAAAACTAGACTGTGTTGTTTATGGATGTACTTCGGGAACTATTGCAGCAGGTTATGAGAATATTAAAAAGAAAATTAATTTAGCAAAACCTGAGGCTGAAGTTACCACACCAAGTACGGCAGCAATTAATGCTTTAAAAAAAATGAATGTTAAAAAAATTGCAATCTTTACTCCGTATTCAAAAGTTTTAAACGATCAAGTGATTGAATATTTTAAAGGTGAAAATTTTGAGATTTCTTCAAATGCTTATTTTGATATTCTAAATGACTTGGATATAGGTAAAGTTGATGAAGATTACCTATATGAAACTTTATCAAAAATGGATTTAGGTGACGCAGATGCTCTCTTTATTTCTTGTACCGCTTTACCAGCACTTTCCATTATCGATAAACTTGAGAAAAAATTAAACAAAGTTGTTCTTTCAAGTAATCAAGTATTAATTTGGGATACCTTACAATCAATTGGAAAAAAAAATTCAATTGAAGGTTTTGGAAAATTATTTAAGAATTAGAAATATGGATTTTACAAAAGAAGAATATCAACGAAGATTAAAAAAAGTTCAAAAGATGATGCAAGAAAAAGGCATCGAGCTATTGATTTCACATGATACAAATAATTTAAATTATTTAACTGGTTATGATGCTTGGTCCTTTTATTATGCTCAATGCGCAATTGTTCACGTTAATGCTGAGGAGCCATTATGCTTTGTAAGAGCACAAGACTCTGGTGGAGCTTATATTAAAACATATTTAAAAGATGAAAATATTATTGTTTACGATGAAAATTATATTCATACATGGCCAAAACATCCTTACGATTATCTAGTAGAAATAATAAAAGATAGAAAGTGGGATAAGCTTTCTGTTGGTGTTGAAATGGATGCTCATTATTACACGGCTTTTTGTCATGAAAAAATTAAGCAAGGCCTTCCAAATGCTAAAGTTGTAGATAGCGATAGACTTGTTAACTGGGCAAGATTAGTAAAATCAGATGCTGAAATTGGATACATGAAATCTGCAGCTTTAATTTCTCAAAAGGCAATGAAAACTGCAATAGATGTAATAAACCCAGGAGTAAGACAGTGCGATGCAGTAGGTGAAATTCAAAAATCATTATTCTATGGAACAGAGGAGTTTGGTGGAGAGTATTCTAGTATTGCAACTTTACTTCCTACTGGAAAAGGAACTTCAGCTTCACATTTAACCGCTACACAAGATAAGTTTGTGGAAGGAGAAGCTACTATTATCGAATTATCTGGAGTTTATAAAAGATATCATGCCCCTATGGCTAGGACAGTATTACTAGGTAAACCTGATCAGCTAAAAATCGATACAATGAAGAAAACTATTGAGGCGTTAGAAACAGGAATTAGTGCAGTAAAACCTGGAAATAATGCAGATGATGTTGCTCAAGCTTTTTGGAAAGTATTAGACAAATACGGTATCGATAAAAAATCAAGAACTGGTTATTCAATTGGAATTGGGTATCCACCTGACTGGGGAGAACACACACTTAATATATATAAAGGGGATATGACAGTATTAGAGCCTAATGTTTGTTTTCATATGATTGCAGTAATGCAATTTGGTGACTGGGGAGTTGAAGCATCTGAGGCCATTAGAGTCACAGAAACAGGAAGTGAATTATTTTGTAATATGAGTAAAGAATTACATATTAAATAAATTACTTGATTATCAATCTAACAAATGTTTTAAAGTAGTATGGCTAATGATCATTTTGTAAGATTTGAAAATGTAGATAAAAGTTATGATGGTAAGCAACTAGTCGTAAAGGGTTTAGATTTAGACATTGCTGAAGGAGAGTTTGTAACAATGCTAGGACCCTCTGGTTCTGGTAAAACAACTTGTTTGATGATGTTGGCTGGATTTGAAACTCCAACTAACGGACAAATTTATTTAGATAATAAAGTTATTTCAGATATTCCTCCACACAAAAGAGGAATTGGAATGGTATTTCAGAATTACGCTTTGTTTCCCCATATGACTGTTTATGAAAATTTAGCATTTCCATTAAGAGTTAGAAAAATTCCAAAAGATGAAGCTGACAAAAAAGTTGATAAAGCATTATCAATGGTATCTCTTCAAGGTTTTGAATCTAGAATGCCCATGCAATTATCAGGCGGACAACAACAAAGGGTTGCTGTTGCAAGATCATTAGTATTTGATCCACAATTGGTTTTAATGGATGAACCTTTAGGAGCTCTGGACAAAAATTTAAGAGAGAGCATGCAATATGAAATTAAACATATCCATGAAAGTATTGGTGTAACAGTTGTGTATGTTACGCATGATCAAACTGAAGCTTTGACGATGTCTAATAGAATTGCGGTTTTTAATGACGGAAAAGTTCAACAACTCTCGAGCCCTGATGAATTATATGAAAGACCTGTTAATTCTTTTGTTGCAGAGTTTATTGGAGAGAACAATACTTTTGCAGGTGAAGTATCAGATGTATCTGGAGATAAATGTAAAGTAAAATTAAATTCAGGAACTGAAATTTTAGCAAATCCTATTGTTGCAAAGGCAAAAGGAGACAAAACTACAATATCTCTTAGACCTGAAAGAGCATTGATTGATCCAGAAACTAAAATGGATAACAATCACAAAGGTAAGATCGAAGAAGTAATATATCACGGTGATCATACAAGATTAAGAGTAGATCTATTAGGGAATGATCAATTTATTTTAAAAGTTCCGAATAGCTCAAACAGAATGGATATTAAAGCAGGTAAAGAAATTAATATCGGTTGGAATAGTGTTGATTGTAGAGCTTTAGATCCGAAATAATCTCTAAAAATTATTCACAATAAAAGTAAGACAAATTAGCCTTAATCAGCTGTTGACTAAGCTATTCTATATTGTTTTAGTAACACTTTATAAAATAAAAACGTTAACGTTAAATAGGAGAATACATGAAAAAAATAAGTAAATTATTACTTGCTCTTTCTTTTGTACTTTCTGTAACAACTTCAGCATTTGCAGTAACTGTAGTGTCTTGGGGTGGAGCTTACACAGAGTCACAAAAATTGGGTTACGGTGATCCTACAGCAGCGAAACTTGGAATACCTGTAAACTGGGTAGACTACACTGGTGGATTATCAGAAATTAAAGCTCAAAAAGAAGCTGGAAAAATAACTTGGGACATTATCGATGTGTACGCAAAAGATACTATCGTTGGATGTGACGAAGGTATTTTCCATGAATTCGATTTTGACAAAGACTTTGCACCTGCTCCAGATGGAACACCTGCAAGTCAAGACTTCTTTACAAGCATGCCTTCAAAATGTGCAGTTGGAAACATTCTGTACTCTTGGAACTATGCTTACAATGATGCAACAATTGGTGACAAAAAACCAAGCACATTGAAAGATTTTTTTAACACTAAAAAGTTCCCTGGTAAGAGAGCTCTTTACAAAGGTGCAATGTCTAATTTAGAAATTGCTATCACTGCAGACGGTGTAAACCCTGGTAAAGGTTCTGACTTAACTTACAGAAAACTTGATGCTGATGGTGGAATTGATAGAGCTATGAACAAACTTAAAGCTTTATGTGAAGATCCAAATGGCGGATGTGTATTCTGGAATGCTGGAGCTCAACCACCAGAACTACTAGCTAATGGTGAAGTAGTAATGGCTACTGGTTGGAATGGTAGATTCTTTAACGCACAAATGGAAGGAACTCCACTTGTACAAGTATGGGATGGACAAATTCTTGACTATGAATACTTTGCATTAGTTAAAGACGGTCCAGGTTATGCTGACGGTTCAGCTATGAAAGTACTTAGAGAAATGACTAGCTCAGAAGGTTTAGCTGGAAGTGCTAAGTACATTGCATACGCGCCTTGGAGAAAATCTTCAATCGCAGTTATGGAAGCTGGAGAGCCTTGGTTTAAAGATGGTAAGACTAACATGGTACCACATATGCCAACAGCACCTGCTAACACAAAAAGATACATCCTTATGAACCCTGAGTTTTGGGCAGATAACCAAGACGAAATTGGTGAAAAATGGGAAGCTATGAAAGCTGGTCTATAATTTAGTTTTATAGATTAGTATTTTATACTATATTGAAAGGGCAGTTATTTATAACTGCCCTTTTTTATTATGAGCAAAGAACAAATATTATCATCTGACGGATTACCTTTAGAGGTTAGCTTAAAAAAAGCTGAACGAAAAAATAAACTTAAAGCTGTTGCACTCGTTGCTCCATTATTTTTATTTATTTTAATAATTTATATATTTCCAATTGGAGACATGTTGTTTAGAAGTGTTGATGATCGAATGATCACTAAAATGCTTCCTAAGACATTTGCTGCGATGGAAAAATGGGATGGCAAAGATTTACCAGACGAGCCAGTTTACAAAGGCATTTACGAGGATTTATCTTATTTAAAAAAGAATAAAACTTACGGAAAAATTATAGCAAGATTAAATTATGAAAAAGGTGGTTTTAGTAGTTTAATAAAAAAAACAGTTAGAAAAATTAATAAATTCGAAGAGGGCAATTATAAAGAGCAGTTTATCAAGGTTCATAAAAGGTGGGGTCAAAGTGAATATTTAGTAGCTTTGAAAAATACAGCTCCAAATTGGTCTTATGCAAAATATTTAAAAGGTGTAGATAGAAAATTTGATCAAGATAGAAATATAATTCAAGTTCCAGAAGATAGAAGAATACACAAAACGTTATGGCTAAGAACGTTAAATGTAGCTTTTTGGGTTACCATATTCTGCTTTATTCTTGCTTATCCAATCTCACATTTATTAGCAACACTACCTATGAAATATAGTAATTTACTAATGATTTGTGTCTTACTTCCTTTTTGGACCTCATTGTTAGTTAGAACTTCTAGTTGGATGGTTTTACTTCAGCAACAGGGACCCATAAATGATTTAATTGTTTGGATTGGTTTAGCCGCCGATGATAACAGGCCAGAATTAATGTATAATGTAATAGGGACTTTTGTTGCAATGACCCAAATATTATTACCTTTTATGGTTTTACCTCTTTATAGTGTTATGAAAACTATATCACCTAGCTTGATGAGAGCTGGAAAATCATTAGGTGGAACACCACTGGTATCTTTTGTTAAAATTTATTTTCCATTAACCATTCCTGGAATTGGTGCTGGATGTCTATTGGTATTTATTTTAGCTATAGGATATTACATTACTCCTGCATTAGTAGGTGGGGCCAGTGGATCATTAATTAGTAATACAATTGCTTATCATATGAAGAGTTCATTAGACTGGGCGTTTGCATCTGCTCTTGGAACTATGTTGTTAGTTGGAGTACTAACTATTTATTGGATTTATAATAAACTTGTTGGAATAGATAATATTAAATTAGGATAATTATGGCATTACCAAGTCACACACCTTTAAACTATAAAATATGGCATTACACATACCTGTTCTTTTGTGGTTTAGTTTTTTTCTTTTTAATAGCACCTTTGTTTGTAATCTTACCTCTTTCATTTAATGCTGAACAATACATTCACTTTTCTGCAAAAATGTTAGCACTGGATCCTGAAGGGTTTTCTTTAAGATGGTATGAAGATATGATTTATGGAACTAAGAACCCATGGGGACTTGCCACTAAAAATAGTTTAATCATTGCTTTCTTTGCAACAATAGGATCAACCATTCTTGGAACGGTTGCTGCATTAGGCTTAAGTAGTAGATACATGCCATATAAAGCTGCTTTCATGGCTTTACTAATTTCACCCATGATTGTGCCATTAATTATTTCAGGTACAGCAATATTTTTCTTCATGGCAAAAGTTGGCTTAGCTGCAACTCATACAGGAATTGTATTATCACATATAATCTTAGGAACTCCATTTGTAGTAATCACGGTTACTGCAACATTGACTGGTTTTGATCATAGTGTAACACGTGCTGCTGCAAGCTTAGGAAGTAATCCAGTAAACACATTTATGAAAATTACATTACCATTAATTATGCCGGGGGTTATTTCAGGAGCCTTGTTTGCTTTTGTAACTTCATTTGATGAAGTCGTAGTTGTACTATTCTTAGCTGGATTAGAGAACACTACTATTCCAATTCAAATGTGGGTAGGATTAAGAGAACAACTAAGTCCAACTATTATGGCAGTTGCGACATGTTTGATTATTATGTCTACTTTAATCTTAGTTAGTGCAGAGCTTTTAAGAAGAAGATCTGAGAGACTAAGAGGAATTAATAGATAATTAATTTACTTAATTATATTTTTTCAATATAAATTTCTTCTCAAAATTAAATTATGGATATTAAAAAAGTTGTAGTAATAGGATCAGGAACCATGGGGAGTGGGATTGCAGCTCATTTGTGTAATGCAAAAGTACCAGTTACATTGTTGGATCTTACAACGGAAATATCTGAAAAAGCGAGAGATAGAATATTCAAGTCAAAACCACCGTTACTTTTAGATAAATCACAAATTGAGAATATTAAAGTAGGTAATATTAATGATAATTTTGATGTGGTCAAAGAAGCTGATTGGGTCGTTGAAGCGGTAGTTGAGAGAATTGATATCAAGCATAATATTTACGAAAAAATTTTCAAAAATAGAAAAGAGGGAGCGATTGTTTCATCGAACACATCATCCATTCCTATTAAAGTTTTATCTGAAAAATTAACCACAGAAGAAAAGAAAGATTTTTGTATCACTCACTTTTTTAATCCTGTGAGATATATGGGATTATTAGAAATTGTTAAAAATGAAAATAATGATTTAGCTAAAATAAACTCATTAAAGAAGTTTTGTGAAGTGGAGCTTGGAAAAGGAGCAATTGTTTGTAACGATACTCCAGGATTTCTAGGAAATAGAATAGGTGTTTTTGCCATGCAAGTTGCAATGACTGAAGCTTTTAAAATGAAACTTAGCATCGAGGAGGCCGACGCAATATTTGGAAGACCAATGGGAATACCTAAAACAGGAGTTTTTGGGCTTTATGATTTAATTGGAATTGATTTAATGGCCGATGTTCTTAAAAGTTTCATTAAAGAATTATCAGAAAATGATCCTTTCCAAGAAGTTGCCAAAGAAATCCCTTTAGTTAAAAAATTAATTGAGACAGGTTACACTGGTCGAAAAGGTAAAGGTGGTTTTTACCGAATGAATAAAACTGGTGCAACCAAGGTTATGGAAGCAATTAATCTTGAAACCGGTGAGTATTCTGCAAGTCAAAAAATTAATGTGGGTTCGGATAAAGTAGATTTAAAATCTTTAATTTCAAGAGAGGATAAATTTGGTGAGTATGCTTGGTCTGTTATTTCTAAAATTATAAAATATTCTTCTTCATTAGTTCCAGGAATTACTAAAGATTTTAATGACATAGATGAAGCGATGAGACTAGGTTTTAACTGGACTAAAGGTCCATTTGAAATGTTAGAAGAAATTGGTGTTGAGGATTTTTTTAATAAAATCGAAGAATTTGAAGGAAATGAGTTTTTAGAAAATTTATCTAAAACTAAAAACCAAGATTTTTATGGCTCTAGACAAAAATATACTGAAATTGAAACTTTAGGAAAAGTTAAAAAGAAAGCAATCAGTATTGATGGAAATAATTCAGCTCAAGTTTATCGTTTCAACGATTATAATATTGTTGAATTTACCACCAAAGCTAACGCACTCGATTATGATTCAATGGATGTGCTTAAAAAAGCAACTGATAAGCCTTTAATTATTATCAATGAGAGTATGCAATTTTCTGCTGGAGTAAATTTAACTTACACAATGGATTTTGCAGATAAAGGTGATTTTAAATCTATTGAAAAATTTATTAAATATTTTCAAGAAACATGCAAACATCTAAAATATTCAGATCATCCAGTAATTTCAGCACCATCAGGTTTAACTCTTGGTGGTGGATTTGAAGTAATGGTTCAAAGTAATTTTGTAGCCTCACATACAAACATTGTTGTTGGTTTAGTTGAAACTATTGTTGGATTAATTCCAGCAGGAGGGGGATGTAAAGAAATGTTAGCTAGATGGCTTGATACCAATGAGGCTAAAAATGATCCTAATTACGCACCTCTTAAAGTATTTGATATTATTGGCTATGGTAAAACTGCAACCTCACCAATTGAAGCGGAACCAATGAAATATTTAAAACCTGAAGACAAAAAAATTATGAATAGAAATAGTTTGCTTGAGGTTTCAAAAGAAATTTTGAATAATAATAAAGACTTTAAAGCTCCATTAGAGACAAAATTTAATCTTCCAGGAAAAACAGTTCTTCCTGAAATGAATAAGATTTTAGATAAATTATATAATGACAAAGTAATTTTAGATCATGGTTTAAAAGTAGCACAAGAACTAGCCCATGTATTAAGTGGTGGGGATACAACAATTGATAAAACTTTAACTGAAGACGACTTATATAAATTGGAATTAGATGCTTTTATGAGACTAATTGAGACTAAGGAAACTCAAGATAGAATTAAACATACACTTGCAACTAGTAAACCTTTAGTAAATTAATTATTTTTTTAATTTACCAGTAATCACTAAATTATTACTTTCAAATTGATCTTTATTGGTTGCTATAAATTTATCCATAATATCTATTTTTTCTTGCTCAAACTCAGTAACTTTCCGTTTCTTAAGATTGATATATAAAGATAACATTTCAAGTGTAGCAGATAATTTTTTTGAAGATTTTTCAATCATTTCCATTTTAAAGTGCAATCTTTTTTTATCATGATCAAAAAAAGTTAGATTAATTTCAACTTCATCTCCTAATTTAACTTCACTATTATATGTTGTGTGAGTTTCAACAACCATGGTGCTCATGTTAGTTGATCTAGCTGAGCTTTCTCCCATTTTAAATTTTTTTAAAATAATTTCCCAAATATCATCAAAAACCAAAACATAGTAAGCCATGTTCATGTGGTTATTATAATCTATCCACTCTTTTTTTATTGTTTGGTCTGATATATGAACTGACATTTTAAAACTATAACATAAACTTATTATTAAATTAATAATAAGTAGATAATTATTTTATTTAAACATTCTCACAGTATTAATAAAATCTGGTCTTAATATGTATTCTGATCGATGAGAGTATTTAATTTTTTCTAATATCTTAATTCCATAGATTACTTTTCCTATAGGAGTGTATTCACCTTCAAATAACGGTTCATCATCAAGAATTATAAAAAATTGACTATCCTCTGTATTATATTTTAGTGATCTTGCTAGACCAACACTGCCTTTATCAAAATTAAATTCAGCATCTATTTCTGATTTAATGGTACCCAGTCCAGATTTACCTGTCCCTATTTTTCCATAATCTATTTGATCTTTTTTACCAAACTGAATATCTCCAGCTTGAACCAGTTTATCTTTGATCACTCTATGAAAAGCTACATTGTCATATGATTTTAAATTAATTAATTTTTTAAATCTTTCAACACTGTTTGGAGATATTTCAGGATAAAGTTCAATGATAACATTTCCACACTCAGCATTAAGCACAACAATATTTTCTGGTTTTGAATAATTAATTTTTTGTGGATCAAAATTTTTTACAAATAAACACTTGTTTTTTATAACAACAGTAAAACCTAAAGCAAAAATTCCAAGTAGTATTAAAAAAATAAAAATTAATTTTTCATGTAATGAAGCTTTAACTTTTTTAATCATTTAAAATACAAAAGTATTATCAATTTCTTTTAATTTATCTCTAATAAATTGAATTTTTTTATTCAAAATTTTATCATCTGAAATTTTAAAATTCCCAGTTATTAAATGAGAATATACTTCAGCCATGTCTTCAGATGGAATTGTCATTGAATATTCAGTGAAAAAACCATTAGTATTTTTATAGGTATCAAGTCCTAATCTTTTTGAGCAAGTAGAACACTCTGCATATTCAAAATTTGGCTCATTAAATTTTTTCCATTCATCCTCATTAAATAAGTCTTTAAAACCATCATTTATAATATGAAATAATTCATGGTGGATTACTCTTTCAAAATATTTTTCATTAAATTTTAAATCAATAATTAATGTTTTCATCACATGATCTGGAATTCCAGCTGTATTTATTCCTGAAATAGATAGATTTTCACACATGACAATATATTTAAGATTAATCTTTCTTAAAAATTCTTTTGAATATATTTTCAAATTGTTAGATATTATCTGGTATTTTTCATTATACATCTTCTTATCCGAATTGCTGCAGGCTATATTTTTTTGGATACCAAGTCTAAAGGGCTTGGTTGCATAAAAATATTTAAGTTTATTAGGAGTTTTTAATTTATAGATTTCTAAATTTGGGATTTTGATCAGATTGTAAATGGAATTTGAATTTGCTGAGGTTATTAAAAAAAATGATATTAAAACTAGCTTAAAAATCCTCATATACATAATTTAGATGATATTCGATTTAAAAAGAATGTGGTACATTTTGTTTATAAATGAAAAAAGAACGTAATAAAAATCCAATTCAACCTGTTAGTGGAACAAAAGTTCCAAGATTTGCAGGTCCATCAACATTTGCAAGACTACCAGAGTTAAGAGATGTTGAAAGTTGTGACGTTGCAATTGTAGGAGTACCATTTGATGCGGGTACAAGCTATAGACCTGGTGCAAGATTTGGTCCTCAAAGTATTCGACAAGCTTCAAGACATTTAAGAACTAACTATCATCCAAGTTATGATGTCGAACCTTTTAAAGTTCAACAAGTAGCAGATGCGGGGGATATTACTTGTAACCCTTTTAGTATCGATGAAGCCATAAAACAAATTGAAGTGGGTGCTACAGAGTTATTAAAAAAAGTAGGAGGTATAATTAGTTTAGGGGGTGACCACACCATCGCTGTACCACTTCTTAGAGCAATTAATAAAAAATGTAATGGACCAGTTTCATTAGTTCATTTTGATGCACATCTTGATACTTGGGACACCTATTTTGGAGCACCCTATACACATGGCACTCCGTTTAGAAGAGCGAGAGAAGAAGGATTATTTTTAGATGACGCTTCAATGCATGTTGGTATTAGAGGCCCACTTTATAGTAGAGATGATATTAAAAACGATGAAAGTTTTGGATTTAAGATAATTCACTGCGATGAATTTCAAACTGAGGGAACGGATAAAATTGCTGAAAGAATAAAAAAAAGAGTAGGAGATAATCCTTTATATTTATCAATCGATATTGATGTACTCGATCCAGCATTTGCACCTGGAACAGGCACACCTGAGATTGCAGGAATGACTACGAGAGAAATGGTTAATGTTTTAAGAGGGTTGTCAGGATTAAATTTAGTTTCAGCTGATGTAGTCGAAGTTTCACCCGCATATGATCATGCTGAAGTAACCTCACTTGCAGCCGCAACAATTGTTTACGAATTAACAAATCTATTTGCAAAATCATAAAGAAAGGATAGTTTCTCAAAATGTTAGATAAAAAAAAATTTTATATAAATGGTGAATGGGTTTCTCCAAAAAAACCTAATGACTTAAAAGTAATAGATCCTTCAACAGAAGAAGAATGCGCAGTAATATCTTTAGGTGGAGTTGAAGATGTAAATGATGCTGTGGCTGCTGCAACAAAAGCTTTCGAGACTTGGGCATTTTCTTCAAAAGAAGAAAGATTAGAATATTTAGAAGCTCTGTATGTTGTTTATAAAAAAAGATGGTCTGAAATGGCTCAAGCAATAACTCTTGAAATGGGAGCGCCAATTGATTTTTCAACTCAATTACAAGCTGGTACTGGAGCAAGTCATATAAAATCTTATATAAAAGTTTTAAAAGAATACACATTTGAAGCAAAATTAGGCGAACATGCTCTTAATAATAATATTTTACATGAGCCAAAAGGAGTTTGCGCATTAATCACTCCGTGGAACTGGCCAATGAATCAAACTTGTCTAAAAGTGATCCCAGCGATTGCAGCAGGATGTACAATGGTTCTTAAGCCATCAGAAATAGCACCATTATCTTCAATGATTTTAGCTGAAATGATTGATGAAATAAAATTACCCAAAGGTGTTTTTAATTTAGTGAATGGTGATGGAGCAATAACAGGCGATGCTTTAACTAGCCATCCAGATGTTAACATGGTTTCATTTACAGGCTCTACGAGAGCAGGTGCTTTAATTTCTGAAAATGCAGCAAAAGATTTTAAAAGAGTAAGTTTAGAACTAGGTGGAAAAGGAGCAAACATTATATTTAAAGACGCTGATGCTGAAGCGGTTGAAAGAGGGGCACTAAGATGTTTTAGAAATACAGGACAATCTTGTAATGCTCCAACAAGAATGTTAGTTGAAAAATCAATGTATGATGAAGCAGTTGAAAGAGTTAAAAATTTTGCAAATTCAATGAAAGTTGATGTCGCATCAAAAGAGGGCGATCATATAGGACCAGTAGTTTCAAAAACACAATTTGATAAAATTCAATCTTTAATTCAAGTTGGAATAGATGAAGGTGCAAAATTAGTTGCTGGTGGAACGGGTAAACCTGATGGTTTAGATAAAGGTTACTTTGTAAAACCAACCGCTTTTGCAGATGTGAATAATCAAATGCAGATTGCAAGAACAGAAATCTTTGGACCAGTGTTATCGATTATACCGTTCGAGACAGAAGAGGAAGCAATCTCGATTGCAAATGATACTCCTTATGGTCTTTTAAATTTTATTCAAACCCAAGATCAAGAAAAAGCAAACAGAGTTGCAAGAAAACTTAGATCTGGAATGGTTGATATCAATGGTGCTGGTTTAGCACCTGATGCGCCGTTTGGTGGGTATAAACATTCTGGTATTGGTCGTGAAGCTGGAAAGTTAGGTCTTGAAGAATATCTTGAAGTTAAAGTGGTAAGTGGTTGGAACGATTAATTAGGAATAGACTGTTTATTTATTCCATCCAAAAGATTTAAACATTTTTTAAGTTCATCTAAAACTATAAACTCATCAATTTTATGAGCTTGTTCAATTGATCCTGGGCCACAAACTACTGTGCTAATTCCTATTTCTTGAAACAAACCTGCTTCAGTTCCAAATGAAACTACTTGTCTAGAATTATCTCCTGTTAAACTTGAGATTAATTCACAAGCATCAGATTTATCTTCTCTATCAAATCCAACAATCTCCCCAATAATATCTTTTTCAATTGAAGCGTTTGGAAAAATCTTTTTCATTTCTGGTAACAACACTTCATTTGCATATTTATCAATTTCCTGATTTAAGAATACACCATCTTCTTTAACAACTGGTCTTGTCTCCCAATTAACATGACACTTATCTGCTATTACATTATGAGCTATACCTCCAAAGACACCTCCAATTGAAAGCGTTGAATGGGGTGGATCAAAAATTGAGTCTTTTGGTGCTCTTTCTCTAAGTTTTTCTCTAAGTTCAATTAATTTATTTACATATCTTGATGCATATTCAACAGCACTGACACCTTTGTGTGGTGCTGAACTATGTCCAGCTAATCCTTTAAAGTACGTTGTGTATTCATAACATCCTTTATGAGCATCAATAATTTTCATATTAGTTGGCTCACCAATAATACAAATACCATCTTTAATATCTCTCTTTTTTAATTCCTTTATTAGTATCGGAGCTCCCTGACATGCAGTTTCTTCATCGAAAGTGAAAGAAAAATGAATATCTCTATTTAAATTTGATTTTGAAAAAGTAGGTGCATACGCTAAAGCACAAGCAATAAATCCTTTCATGTCACAAGATCCTCTACCATATAACTTATCTCCTTTAATTGTCGCTGTGAAAGGATCTGAGCTCCATCCTTTTGAAACTGGAACCACATCCGTGTGGCCTGATAGAATTATTGGTTTTTTTGTTTGAGAACTTTTAGATTTTAATGTTGCAAATAGATTTACTCTTTTTTTTTCATCATCGTACGTTCTAAATGAAGTAGCGCCAAGTTTTTTTAAGATATCATCACAATACTCAATTAATGAGCTATTATCTTCTCCTGATATAGTTTTAAAACCTATTAGGTCTGTTAGGATTTTAACTGAATTATCGAACAATTGCTCTGAATTATTTGCTGTACTCATTTTTAAGTTCTACTATATATTAATTATATGAAAGAACAAATTACCTTTGATGACTTTGATAAAGTTGATGTTCGTGTTGGAACAGTCATTTCAGTTAGGAAAAATGAAAAAGCGAGAAAACCATCATTAGTTGTTGAAGTTGATTTTGGTGAAGAAATAGGAATTAAGCAATCATCGGCTCAAATTACTCATTACTATAATGAAGAAAATCTTAAGGGAAAACAAGTTATTGGGGTATGTAATTTTGCTGAAAAAAATATTGCGGGTGTGGTGTCGCAAGTACTTATATTGGGGTCGATTGATAAAGAAGGTAAAGTAATTTTAGTCCATCCGTCGCAAAAATCTGAGAATGGTTTACCAATCGCTTAATAAATGCATCCAGAAATTTTATCTATAACTTTATTTGGAATTGTAGCTGCATTCACTCCAGGACCAAATAATTTTGTTGCATTTTACTCTGGTTTCAATTTTGGGATAAAAAGAACACTACCACATATAATGGGTGTTACCTTTGGATTTCCTTTTCTTTTACTTTGTGTGGCTTTAGGATTAGTTAATGTCTTTAAACTTTATCCATTAGTTCAAATAATATTAAAATATTTAGGAACAATATTTTTAATTTATTTGGCATATAAAATCTCATTTTCTGGATCACAAAATCAAGAAAATAAAAATAAAAATCCCGTAAAGTTTATAGAGACTTTTATTTTTCAATTTTTAAACCCCAAAGCTGTAATTGCTTCAATAATTGTTGCCTCCACATACATAAATCCAGGAGAAAATTTTGTAAATTATACGACTCAAATTATTATCTTAGCTTTATTAGTTTCAGTCACTAGCATCACTCTTTGGACGTTTTTAGGTAAATTTCTTAGGAAATACGCGACAAATCAGAAATTTATTAATTATTTTAATTATGCTATGTCACTGCTTCTTTTATTAAGCATAGTTACTTTTTATTTATAATATGACACCAGGAAAAAAAAATTCTTATAATTCATTAGCAAATATTTCAATCGATAATAAAGAATACAAATTTTATTCTTTAAAAGAGGCAGAAAAAAATGGTTTGGTGGGCATTTTTAGACTTCCAAAATCTCTTAAAGTTCTTTTGGAAAATCTTTTAAGATATGAAGACGAACTTTCAGTAAATAAAAATCAAATTGACTCTATTAAAGAATGGTTGAAATCAAAAAAATCAAATACTGAAATAGCATATCGACCAGCTAGAGTTTTGCTTCAAGATTATACAGGTATTCCAGCAGTTGCAGATTTGGCAGCAATGAGAGAAGCTGTAAAAGATAAAAATAAAGATCCAAATACTATCAATCCATTATCAGCTGTCGATCTTGTAATTGATCACTCTGTTCAAGTAGACAAATCTGCTAAATCAGATTCATTTGAAAAAAATGTCGATATAGAATTTGAAAGAAATGGTGAAAGATATTCTTTTTTAAAATGGGGACAACAAGCATTTAATAATTTTAGAATAGTACCGCCAGGAACTGGAATTTGTCATCAAGTAAACTTGGAGTATTTATCAAAAGTAGTTTGGTCTGAAGAATTTGAAGGTGACAAATATTTATTCCCTGATACTTTGGTTGGTACTGATAGTCATACTACAATGGTTAATGGATTATCTGTTTTAGGCTGGGGAGTAGGGGGTATTGAAGCAGAAGCAGGAATGTTAGGACAGCCCATTTCAATGTTAATTCCAGAAGTAATAGGCTTTGAGGTTACAAACAAAATGCCAGAAGGCACAACAGCAACTGACTTAGTTTTAACAGTTGTTAAAATTTTAAGAGACAAAGGTGTAGTTGGAAAATTTGTTGAATTTTATGGTGAGGGTTTAAAAAACTTAACTCTTGCTGATAGAGCTACTATTGCAAATATGGCTCCTGAATATGGTGCAACATGTGGCTTTTTTCCAATTGATGACGAAACATTAAAATATTTAAAATTTTCAGGAAGAGATCAACATACAGTTGATGTTGTTGAACACTATGCAAAAGAACAAGGCTTATGGGCAAGTGAGGATATAGAATTTACAGATACTATTTCATTGGATATGTCTACAGTAGTGCCAACTATTTCTGGACCAAAAAGACCTCAGGATAAAGTTTTATTAACAGATGCACCAACTTCATTTAAAAAAGTTTTAGAGGAAGCAACCAACAAAAAAGATCACTCTATTTCAAAAGTTTCAAATACTGATTATGAAATTAAAGATGGTTCAATTTTAATTGCAGCAATAACTTCATGTACCAACACATCAAATCCAAATGTTTTAATTGGAGCTGGATTACTTGCTAAAAAAGCTGTTGAGCTTGGATTAGAAGTTAAACCATGGGTAAAAACTTCTCTAGCACCAGGTTCTCAAGTGGTTACTGACTACTTAGAAAAAGCAGGGTTAAATACTTACTTAGACAAATTAGGCTTTAATTTAGTAGGTTATGGTTGCACAACATGTATTGGTAATTCAGGGCCATTACCTGAAAATATTGTAGATGCTATTCAAAAAGAAAATATTTATGCAGTTTCAGTTTTATCTGGAAATAGAAATTTTGAGGGAAGAATTTCACCACACATTAAAGCAAATTATTTAGCCTCACCTCCATTAGTTGTAGCTTATGCAATAGCTGGTCATATGGAAGTTGATTTGTATAAAGATGCACTTGGTAAAGATAAAGATGGTAATGAAATTTATTTAAAAGATATTTGGCCTTCAAATAAAGAAATTGAGGATACTTTAAAACAATCTTTAAATGCAGAAATGTTTATTGAGAGATACTCAAATGTTTCTGAAGGACCTAGTCAGTGGCAAAAAATTCAAACAGAAAAGAGCAGTATTTACAGTTGGGATGAAGGATCAACATATGTAAAAAAACCACCTTTCTTTGATAACCTATCAGATGAACCTGAAGGATTTAAAGAAATCAAAGATGCAAGACCTTTATTAATTTTAGGAGACATGGTTACTACTGATCATATTTCTCCAGCAGGAAATATCCAAAAAGAAAGTCCAACTGGAGAATATTTTATGGAACATCAAATACTTCCCAAAGATTATAACTCCTATGGGTCAAGAAGAGGAAATCATGAAGTGATGATGAGAGGTACTTTTGCTAACATAAGAATAAGAAATGAGATGGCACCCGGAACTGAAGGCGGGTTTACCAAGTTATATCCAGAAGAAAAAGTATTACCTGTTTATGATGCTGTCGTTGAGTACAAAAAAAGAGGAACTGATTTAGTAGTTATTGGAGGCAAAGAGTATGGAACTGGCTCATCAAGAGACTGGGCAGCTAAAGGAACAAAATTATTAGGTGTTAAGGCAGTGATAGCTGAAAGTTTTGAACGTATTCATAGATCAAATTTAATAGGAATGGGAATTCTACCTTTGCAATTCACAAATGATGTAAATAGAAAAAACTTAAATTTAATTGGCTCAGAATTAATTAGTGTTCTTGATGTTGAAAAAGGTATTAATCCATCTGATGAGGTAACTATTGAGATAAAATATGCTTCAGGAGATATAAAAAAGGTTAAAACTTTATGCAGAATTGATACGAAAAATGAATTAGAATACTATAAAAATGGAGGCATACTCCAATATGTTTTAAGGAATATGATTTAGTTATGGAAGAAGATATTTCAATTATAAATAGCAGTACAAGACAAGAGAAAGTAAGAAATTTTTTTGTTAATAATAAAAATAAAATTATCTCAACGATAGTAGTTTTGGTTATTATTTTAGTTGGTGCATATAGTTTTGACAGTTATAAAACGAATAAGAAAAAAGAAATCTCAAACAAATTTAATTCAACCACTTTATCTCATTCTGAAAATACTAAAGAACTAACAATTCAAAATTTAGTAGAAATTATTAACGAACAAGACCCAACGTATTCACCTTTATCTCTTTATTTTATTATCGATAACAAGTTAATTTCTAATCAAAGTGAAATAAATAGTTATTTTGATATTTTAATTGAAAAGACTTCGCTCGATGAAGAAATTAAAAACTTAGTTATTTATAAAAAAGCACTATTTAATGCAGATCAAGCTCAAGAAAGTGATCTATTAAATATTTTAAATCCATTGAATAATTCTAAAAGTGTATGGAAATCACATGCTTTATATTTAATGGCTGAGTATTTCTATTCCAAAGATCAAAAACAAAAATCAAAAGAATTTTTCAATCAAATTGTTAGTTTAGAGGACGCCAATCCAGATATAAAGCTTCAAGCACAAAAAAGATTGAATAGAGATTTGAGTGATTAGATTAACCTTTTTAACTTTTATTTTATTTTTTTTATCCAATTGTTCTTTAAGTGAAAAGTCGCGTATTTGGAACGATAAAGAAGAAAAAGTTGAAAATCAAAATATAAAGAAACTATTTGCCAAAGAAGAAAAGAAAATTGTTGAGTTTAATCCAGATCTAAAATTAGATTTATCTAAACTTAAATTTAATAACATTATCTTAAATAATCAAAATAATTTTGGTGCTCAAACTTATGATAGCTTAAATAAAAAAATTGTTTCTTATAAGTTTCCTAAAATCGAAGATCCTAGTAATTTAAATTATAAACCATTATTTCTAAGTGATGGACTTATGTTTTTTGATAAAAAAGGTGCTATTACTCGATATAATAATAGTGGTAAAGTTATTTGGAAAAAAAACCATTATTCAAAGTCAGAAAAAAAGTTAAGACCTAAATTATTCTTTGCATTAGATGGTGAAAATTTATTAATAGCAGATAGTATTGCAAAGTATTACTCTATTAATATTAAAACTGGAGAGCTAAATTGGTTAAAAAATGGAACCTATTCTTTTAATTCTGAAATAAAGAGAGAAAATGATAAGTTTTTTGTTGTAGATTATAACAATACTCTTAGAGCTTTTAGTATAGAGGATGGATCAGAGGTATGGAATTTTCAAACTGAAGACTCTTTTGCAATGTCAGATACAAAAAACTCTCTTATCATCACTGGAGATTTAGTTGTTTTTAGTAATTCTATAGGAGATATTACTGCTGTTGACATTGAATCTGGTTTGATTACTTGGCAACTTCCAACTCAAAGTAGTAATATTATCAATGAGTCTTATAATTTTAAAACTTCGAAATTAGTTTCAGATAATAAATCCATTTATTTTTCAAACAATAAAAGTGAATTTTATTCTATAGATATAAAAACAGGAGTGACAAATTGGGTTAATGAAATAAACTCTAACATAATGCCTTCAATTACTGGTAATCTGATTTTTACAGTATCTAACGAAGGCTATCTATATGTTCTAGAAAAAAATAATGGAAATATTATTCGTGTAACAAATCTTTATAATAATTATAAAGAAAAAAAACGATCAAATATCAAACCAATTGGTTTTACTATAGGTAAAACAAACCTCTACTTAACAAATAATGATGGCAAAATGATCGTAGCAGATTTAGTTACTGGAAGAACCACTAATGTTGTTAAAGTTTCAAGTAGTGTGATGTCTGAACCATTTATTTTTAATAAAAACTTATTTATAATTAAAAATGGTTCTGTTGTTCAATACAATTAAGAATGTTTCTAAAATTTTTAGATAAAATTGGAAGAAAAAAAGTAGTTCTAGACAGAGGACCTTCTCATCCTAGATATCATAAGGCTAAACCATGGATGAATAGGTATTATGTTTTGTTTAGATATAGGCCGAAGTGGTTTCCTTTTAATATCTTGATTCACGAAATGCTGGCCGATGATCATGGTGAAGGTGTTCACAATCATTTATGCCCATATATCACAATAATTTTAAGAGGTGGATATTGGGAGATAACAAAAAAGGGGAAGTTTTGGAGGAAACCTGGTTACATAGGATTCCGCTCAGCAAATGCCCATCATAGAGTAGATTTAAAAGAGGGCACAAATCCTATGACAATTTTTATACCAGGACCATTTGGATTAAGAAAAGGTTCTAGATCTGAATATGGTGTAGATTTTAAGACAAAAAAATGAATTTAAAAAAATTATTTCTAAATCATTGTAAAAAAAATAATTTAGAGATTAATCCCAATCAATTAGAGCTAGTAGACCAATTGAATGATTTTTATAATCTAAATTTTAATAAGTCATTTTTAAAAAAAATTTTTTCTAAGAAAAATACAAAGCCTGGTTTTTATCTACAAGGTGATGTGGGTGTTGGTAAAACTATGATCTTAAATTTCTTTTACGAAAATTTTAAACCACGTAAACAACGAATTCATTTTAATGAATTTATGATTAGTTTTCATGATTTTAAATTTAAAATTAAAGTGAATAAAAAAGAAAATATTATTGATAAATTTGTCCAAAAATTAAAAAAAAATTATGAATTAATATATTTTGATGAGTTTCAAGTTACTAATATTGTTGATGCAATGATTTTAGGCAACCTATTCAAAAAAATATTTAACGAAAATATAAAAGTTTTATTTTCTTCAAATATAAAAATTAATGATCTTTATAAAGATGGATTGCAAAGAGATCAGTTTTTACCATTCATAAAGATTTTAAAAAATAAGTGTTTTCAAGAAAAACTTGTTATTGAAGAAGATTATAGAAAATCTCAAAGTAATAAAAATAAAAGATTTTTTTATCCATTAAATTCAACTACTAATTTTAAAGTTAATAAATTTTACCGAAAAATAACAAAAGATATTCATAACAAAGAAAAAACTTTATCCATTAAAGGAAGAATATTTATTATTAAAAATTATTTTAATGGAACTTTAAGATTTGATTTTAATGATTTGTGTGCAAAAAATATTGGAGCTGAAGATTATATAAAAATTGCAGAGTCAAGTATGTTCATGGTTATTGAAAATATACCTAATTTTAATAAAGATAATTCAAACCAACAACAAAGATTTGTTACTTTAATTGATATTTTATATGAAAAAAAAATACCATTATTGGTATCGTCAAAATCTCAATTAGACTCTATCACCTCTTCAAGTAATTTAAGAGATGTATTTAAGCGAACTATTAGTCGATTACATGAGTTAACATCAACAAGTTATAATTTAAAGTGAAGCAAGAATTCTATAATCTTCAGATTAATACCAATGGTCAGAAATTATATGAGTTTACTGATCAAACAATTCAATGGATCAATGATAACCATTTAGTAAATGGTATGCTTAATTTAAGTATTCAGCACACTAGTGCCTCATTAATTGTTCAAGAAAATGCTGATCCAGATGTTCAAACAGATTTAATTAATTATTTTGATAAATTAGTGCCAATGAATAACAAACTTTATGTTCATACCACAGAAGGTAAAGATGACATGCCCGCTCATATAAAATCTGCATTAACTAACAATCAAATCTCTTTAAGTATTAAAGATAGTAAGCTGTTACTTGGCACTTGGCAGGGTTTGTATTTGTTTGAGCATAGAATAAATCAACAAAATAGATTTGTTATTCACCACTTTATTGGAGAGTAATTAAAATAGTTTATTTTTTTAAGGTTTGAAAAGCCTCTAAAGCAGAAGCCCTAGCTTTTTCATGAATAACTATTGGTTGAGGATAATCTTTTCCAATTATAGTTTTAATAGCCTGTTGGTATTTCAGTTCCATCTCCCAAGGCTTATGGATAAATTTATTGGGGACTTTATTTAATTCTGGAACCCATTTTTTTACATAAAGACCTTCTTTATCAAACTTTTCTCCCTGTAAGATTGGATTAAATATTCTAAAATAAGGTGCAGCATCTGCCCCACACCCTGCAACCCACTGCCACTGTGCAACATTATTTGCCTTATTAAAATCTAACAAACAATTTCTGAAATGTTTTTCACCTTCAGTCCAATTTATTCTTAGATGTTTAACCAAAAAAGATCCAACTACCATTCGAACTCTATTATGCATCCAACCTGTTTCATATAATTCTCTCATTCCAGCATCAACTATTGGGTAACCAGTCATTCCATTTTTCCAAGCCTTCAGATATTTATGATTTTTAATCCAGGGAAATTTATCAAAATCTTTTCTATAATTTCCTTTTAAAAATTCTGGAAAATAATTAATTAAACTATGAGAAAATTCTCTCCATCCAAGTTCATTAACATATTTTCTATAACCAATCCCTTTAGATTTTATTTCATTACATTTTTTCCAAATACTTGTAACATGAATTTGACCATGTTTTATATATGGTGAAAGTTTAGAGGTACCTTCAATAGAAGGAATATCTCTTGCAGTTCCATAGTCTTTAATTTTACTTTCTATTAATTCATTTAGAATCTTTTTAGAATCGTTCTCGGATATTTTCCAATATTTATCAAATTTTTTATACCAATCTTTTTTTGGCAAAATATTTTTAGGTTCTATACAATTTTTAAAGAAAGTTTTTTCTTTGGTCCTTTTTTTAACAACATAGTTTTTTGCAGGAGGTAAACCTAAATATTTTTGCTCAGCAGTTCTCCAAAAAGGAGTAAATACCTTAAAGGGTGTTCCATCATTTTTTGTTACTTCTTGAAATTCATTTAGAATATTTCCTTTAAAATATTTGAAATTTATTTCATTTTTTAAAAAAAAATCTCTAATTTTTTTTCCTTTAGCAATTACATCTGGTTCGTAAACTTTATTCCAATATATAGCGAGATTATCTTTCTTTTTAATTTTAGAGAAAATTTCTAACTCATCTCCTTTAACTATTTGAAGATTAATATTGTGTTTAGATAAGTCTATTTTAAAAACTTCTAATGATTTTGAAACCCACCATTTTTGAGCTTCAGTTTGATTATCAAAATTTTTGTTATTATAAATAAATAATGCAATTACGTTTTCATGATTTTGAGTTGCAAAAGATAATGCTGGATTATTTTCTATTCTAAAATCATCTCTTATCCAAAAAATCCCAGTATCTGACATATGATCAATTTTGGTTAATTAACTTTTGATACATCTCTTTATCAGTGTCACCCTCACAACCAATAACTAAAACATTTGAATTTTGATCTAATTTTAATTTTTGTTTAATATTTTCATCCTCACAACTAGCAATTAAGCTAATTACTCCTGGTGCTGAATTTTCTCCAGCTATTATCGGATCATCACTAAAGCTTGAATTTCCTAATAATTTCATAGTTTTTGCAATATCGTCGTCGGGTAGACTGATACAATGTTTAACTGAATTTTTTAAAATTTCCCATGGGACCAATGATACCTCTCCACATGACATACCACCCATAAGACTTTCTCTTTTAATATCAATTTTTTCTATTTTTCCTGTTCTAATACTTTCTAAAACACAGGCTGCACTATCAGGTTCAACGACAAGTGTTACTGGTACATTGTCTAAATATCTTGCAATACCTGCAACCATTGCGCCAGCCATTCCACCAACACCTGCCTGTAAAATTATATGAGAAATTTTTTCATTATTAATTTGATCAATAATTTCTTTCATCATAACTGTGTAACCAGCCATCGTATATGTTGGAACTTGCATATAATCTTTCCAAGCAACATCTTGTACTATTTGCCAATTATTTTCTGTGGATTGCTTAATGCATTCGATTAATGATTTTTCGTAGTTTCCTTTTACTTTAATTACATCTGCACCAAGATCTGCCATCGCTTGACCTCTAGCATCACTAACAAACTCACTAATAAAGATTTTACACTTAAGCTCTAATCTTCTAGCACCCCATGCAACAGATCTTCCATGATTTCCAGCAGTTGCAGTTGCAACGGTGATATCTTTATTTCCTTGGGTTGCTTTTTCAACTGCATAAGCACCTCCTAGTGCTTTAAATGATTTTAAATCAAATCTTTTACTTTCATCTTTGTAATAAATTTTATTTAAATCTAACTCATTAGATAATTTATTAAGTGATATTAATGGAGTAGGGACGTATCCATCCCACTTTGATATACTTGAATAAGCATCATCAATTTCTTTTTCAGATAGTGAATTTAAAATTTGTTTTTTATCAAATGAATAATTTTTATTATCTAAAAATTCAGAATACTTCCATTGATGACCGTTAGATAAAATTGTCATTCTAGCAGTCGAGAGTGTTATCTTTTTCCCACTTAGTGACTGGTTTTTTTTTATTAAATGAAGATTTGCTCTTAAAATCTTTTATCTCAGAATTTTTAAGTTTAGTATAACTTTCAATCACATCTTTTCCAAAAGCATCAGCAAGCGGTTTGCTTTTTTGAAGCATTGAGATTGCTTGATTAATATCGTTTGGAAGTTTTTTTAGTTTTGGATATTTTTTGTAATCTTTGTACATATTACAATGCAAAGGTTTTCCAGGATTTAATTTTTTATTAATTCCTTCAAGTCCAGCAGCAATTATACCCGCTTGAAGTAAATAGGGGTTGGCAGCACCATCCATTAATCTTAATTCAAATCTTCCTTGATCTGGAATTCTAATCATGTGTGTTCTGTTATTTCCTGTATAAGAAATACTACTTGGCGACCAAGTTGCACCAGACTTTGTCGGTGGAGCATTAATTCTTCTGTAACTATTGATTGTCGGATTAAAAAAGGCTGATAAAGCTTGAGTATTATTCATTACGCCTCCTAAGAAATTGTAAGCTAATTTACTTAAACCAAGCGTATCTTTTTTATCTAAAAATTTATTATCTTTACCATTCCATACTGAAACGTGAGCATGACAACCGTTACCAGTTAAATTATGAAAGGGTTTTGGCATGAAGGTTGCTCTTAAACCATGTTTTTCAGCTAAACTTTTAACCATATATTTAAAGAATACATGCCTATCAGCTGTAATTAACGAGTCTGTATAATCCCAATTCATCTCAAATTGACCATTAGCGTCTTCATGATCATTTTGATAGGGCTTCCAACCCATTGTAATCATGCAGTCACATATCTCTTTAATTAAATCATATCTTCTCATTAAAGCTGATTGATCATAACAAGGCTTAGATTGAATATCTCTTTGATCAGCTATTGATGATCCATCTTCTGAAATTAAAAAATATTCACATTCAACACCAGACTTCATCTGTAATTTTTTTTGAGACATCTTTTTAATTTGTTCTTTAAGCATCACTCTTGGTGAAGCCTTTACAGGTTTTCCGTCCATGTATAAGTCAGATGCCAACCAACCAATTTCTTTATTCCATGGTAATTGAATTAAACTATCAGGATCAGGCACTCCAAACATATCACTGTCAGCAGGTGTCATGTCTAACCATGTGGCAAACCCAGCAAAGCCAGCTCCATTTTTTTGCATCTCACCTATGGCTTGAGCTGGAACTAATTTAGATCTTAAAACTCCAAAAAGATCAACGAAACTTATTAGGAAATATTTTATTTTTTTTTGTTTGGCAATTTGTGAAAGATTTTTTGGCATGATTAATCCTACTTGTTTAAAAAGTTTTATTCAATTATTTTTTTCCAGGTATCCAATCTGTGCCAGCTAGAGGAACTCTTGCCATTGCAGCTGCTTCAACTGTTAGGGCAGCTAGATCTTCAGGTTCTAAGTTTCTAACATCTGATTTACCATTAGCTCTAGCTAACGTTTGCAACTCTAGGGTTAAAGTTGTTAAATAGTTTTTAATTCTTTTACCAGCTTCAATTGGGTTTAATCTTTTTTCTAGTTTAGGATCTTGTGTTGCAACGCCTACCGGACATCTTCCTGTATGACAGTGATGACAATAACCAGGTTCGGTTCCAAGTTTTTTATAATCTTCAACATACAAATCTGCATTACAGTTTAAAGCCATCATTGCAGCAGAACCGATTGATACAGCATCTGCACCCATTGCCATTGCTTTTGCAACATCTGCACCAGTTCTAATACCACCTGAAACAACAAGCTGAACTTTTCTATGCATATTTAATTCTTTTAAAGCATCAACAGCTTCTCTTAATGCACCTAAGGTTGGAATTCCAACGTGTTCAATAAAAACATCTTGAGTAGCAGCTGTTCCACCTTGCATTCCATCAAGTACAACCACATCTGCACCAGCTTTTACAGCTAATGTGGTATCGTAAAAAGGTCTTGCGGCTCCAACTTTTATATAAATTGGTTTTTCCCAATTTGTAATTTCTCTAAGTTCTTGAATTTTAATTTCTAAATCATCTGGGCCAGTCCAGTCAGGATGTCTACAAGCACTTCTTTGATCAATTCCTTCTGGTAAGGTTCTCATTCCTGCAACTCTTTTATTAATTTTTTGACCAAGCAACATTCCACCACCACCAGGTTTTGCACCTTGTCCAACTACTACTTCAATAGCGTCTGCTTTTCTTAAATCGTCAGGATTCATGCCATATCTAGAAGGTAGTAATTGATAAACTAAATATTTTGAAGAACCTCTTTCCTCTTGTGTCATACCACCATCACCAGTAGTTGTTGAAGTTCCCATTGCAGATGCTCCTCTACCTAAAGCTTCTTTTGCATTAGCACCGAGTGCTCCAAAACTCATCCCAGCAATTGTAATTGGAATATCTAGTTTGATCGGTTTTTTTGCAAATCGATCTCCTAAAATAACTGAAGTGTTACATGTTTCTCTGTAACCTTCTAATGGGTACCTGGACATCGATGCGCCTAAAAAAACAAGATCATCAAAATCAGGAACTTTTCGTTTAGCACCCAATCCTCTTATTTGATAAATTCCTTCGTTTGCTGCTCTTTGAATTTCTTTTATTGTAGAGCTTGGAAATGTTTTAAATTCTTTAAGATCTTTTTTCATATTTAGTATGCACCCACATTATCAATTTTAAAATTATATAAATTTCTAGCAGAACCATATCTTTTAAATTTTTTAGGATCTTCTGAAATATTGAGTTTTTTAAATAGTTTTGTTAATTCATCTATATTCTTTTTATCCATTTTCTTTTCAACACAATCTGCACCTAAGCTTTTAACTTTACCTTTTACAAATATCTTTGCTTCATAAATTGAGTCTCCAAGATCTGCATCTGCATCACCCATTACAACTAAATTACCTTTTTGTGCCATAAAAGCTGACATATGGCCAACAGAACCTTTAACTACTATATCAATTCCTTTCATTGATATTCCACATCTAGAGCTTGCATCTCCTTCTATAATTAATGCACCCCCATGACCTGTGGCGCCAGCTGATTGAGAGGCGTTACCTTTAACAACAATTTTACCTGACATCATATTTTCAGCGACACCAGTTCCAACGTTTCCATGAACTGTGACGGTTGCTTTTTGATTCATACCTGCGCAGTAGTATCCGGTATGACCTTTGACTGTTACATCAATATTATCTTTCAAACCTGCACATATAGCGTGTTGTCCTTGAGGGTTTAAAATTTCGAACTTTCTATTATTTTTTTTTCTATCAACATTTTGTAGATGTTGATTTACTTCCCTTAAAGTTTTTTTGTTTAAATCAAAGTTCATAAATTACCAGTGATATACTACACCAGGTTTTGGCTCAAAAATTTTTGCTGAATTTACATTTGGAAGATGCGCCATAGCTTGAAACTCAGATGCAACTGCAACATAATCTTTAGTCTCAGCAACAACAGCAGGTTTACAAGCAATTTCATCTCTCAATAATGCAAAGCCATCTTTTGTACCTGCAATAAAAGTATAAAACCCATCTAAATCTTTTAAACTATTTTTTAATGTTTTTTCTAAGTCCTTACCTTTTGATATTTGATTTGAAATATATCCAGCAGCAACCTCAGTATCATTTTCAGAATTAAAGCTTTGACCATCTTTTACAAGAGATCTTCTTACATTGTTATGATTTGATAGTGATCCATTATGAACCAAACATTCATCTTCTGATGTAGAGTAGGGATGAGAACCTTGTGTAGTTATTGCACTTTCAGTAGCCATTCTTGTATGACCAATTCCATGTGTTCCTGAAAAAGAGGATAATTTAAATTTTTTTACGACATCCTTTGGGTTACCAGTTTGCTTGAAAATATTTATACTTTTTCCATAACCTACTAACGATACTTCTGGAATTTCTTTTTTTAATAAATCTAATATTTTAGAGGGTTTTTCGTTAGTTTCTAAAACAACATGATCTGCATAATTGGTTAACTTAATCTTTTTTATAAATTTTGATATTTTCTTTTTGAAATCTCGCTCTTTTATTTCATTAAGACAGATAGAATATTTGTAAGTATTTTTATTTTCTTTTGTGTAAATCGCAAAACCTGCACTATCAGGTCCCCTTGTTGCCATGCCATCTAACATTCCAGATAAAAATTTACCTAAATGTTTTTCATATTTTTTTGTTTTTAAATAAATTCCAACAATTCCACACATAATATATTTGGTTTAGCTTAATAGAGATTTTAAGAAGTCTTTATAGTAGATAAGATTGACCACAACAATGATGATAATAGCCGCTATCACTCCATATTTAGCTTTAGGAAATAAAACACCTCTCATTTTAGTAGGTCTAAGATCTTCGTTATTATTATCGCTCATTTATAGAGATTATAAAAAAAAAGGGCGCCACAATCAAGTAGCGCCCAAATTTTTATTTTATATTACCAATCGGTAATATTGCTTTTATGATCATTAGCACCATGTCTTTTTCTAGCCAATTTTGAAAGTTCCTCACTCTCAGAATTGTTAGTAATAACATGCCAACCAATCCAGATAACTATACCTAAAATAACCAGTAAAGTTTCACTAGATCCAGCTCCCGGATAAACTGCACCGACAACCTCCTTAGCACTTAAATGATCTATCCAGTTTGTAACTGTAGCCATATTTTTCTCCTTTACCTAGTTGCAGATGAAACTGCTCGTTCATCTTTTTTAGCAGATTCCATCATATCATAGTCTAGTCCAGCTATTTCAACATCACGCGGTATTCTTAATTTACCAAATGCGCTTAGTATCTTAGCTATGACATAGCCTGGTATTAGTCCAAGAACTACGAACATTATTATTGCTCCTAGAAATTGACCTAATGGATTGATTGATGCATAAGTTGATCCGTCCCACATAGCGCCAACACTGTAACCAGATGATGGGTAACCATTTAAAACAAATCCACATATGATAAGACCAACAACACCAGCATAACCATGTACTGCTACTGCACCAACTGCATCATCAATTTTGAACTTACGTTCAACCCAGTAATGTAGTTTGTATGCAACAACAACACCGATCATACCGATAATCATTGCTTGAATTGGATGATACAAATCATTTCCAGCTGAAGCACAGATGATACCTGCTAGTCCACTTGAGTAAGTCCAGAAAGGATCACCTTTGGCGATCACATATCCAGCTAATAATCCTCCTGATAATGACATCAAGAAGTTATAAGTTATACCACTAAGTGTAGTAGGGGTTACATATATGTTTGTAGCTGTCCAGTATGTTACACCTTCCATTCCATACTCAGGTCCAAGATCAAATATCGGTATATTACATGCCGCATAAAATCCCCAGAAACCAGTATAGATTAAAAACAACCCAACTGTAACTAGCCAAGGATTTCTTGGTCCTATATTTCTTGGCTCACCACTTGATGAGAATTTTCCAATTCTAGGTCCTAAAACCATTAGAACACCTAAAGCAAATCCACCCGCAATTGCGTGAATTACTCCTGATGCATAAGCATCGTGATATCCTAAAATTTTAAGCATCCAGCCATCAAAGTGCCATCCCCAAGCAGCATCAATTACCCAGAAACACGAACCTATTGCAATTGCTAAAATTCCAAATGCAAAAGTTGTAATTCTTTCAATGATTGCTCCTGAAACAATAGAAGCAGCTGTCCATGAAAATAGTAAGAACGCAGCCCAGAATACTCCAGATATGTGGTCACCTAAGTTAACCGCCATAAATTCAGTATTTGGTGCATACCATTTAGCACTAAAAGTACTTTCGTCTGTTATTAATGCTACACTTTCATTCATTATTGATGGAGCTATTCCCGGTCCTGTTGGGAACGCCCAGTAAATCCACCAACCAAAGAAAAACCAAGTTACTGTTACCAAAGGTATCAGCATTGTATTTTTCATAAGAGTATGTTGGTGATGTTTGTATCGAGAAGCTCCAACTTCATACATACAGAAACCGACGTGAATTAAAAACATCAGTACCACTGTTACCCAGTAGTAAAATTCTGTAAATATGGTTGTAAGAGCACCTAACTGATCAGTCATAATCTCTCTCCCATATTAGTTTATTGAACCCTATAAAATTTTGTAAGGTGTGACAAACAAAACAATGCTTAAAAACCTAGCGTGAACACTAGGTTTTTAATTAATTATCAACTTAAGATTGTTTTATTAGAATTTTAAGTAAGCTTTTTTCAAATCAACAAGAGGATGTTTTGGAGACATTTGAAACTTAACCAAAAGTTCTCTTGCAATCATATCTCTATCTTGTTGGTTGTTAGGAAGTTTAATAGATTTTGGAATAGTAACCCAGCCATTTGCGTTTCTACAAAATACAGCTGGTTTTCCTTCTTCATAACCCATATGAACATCTTCTAACCAGTTAAGATCATCCCAACCCATAGCTTCTACATATTTTTTAAGAAATGGAGTAATTCTTTTATAATCAGGAAGTAAGTTTACATCATATCTATAACCAATATGTTGGCCAATTAGTTTTTCTCTTGCTGTTTCTTTAAAAGTACCAAGCTTAAGTTTTTTCTCTTTTTTAACTTTGCTTTTTACTTTTGTTTTTTTTGTTTTTTTCTTAGCCATAGTTACCTCTATATTTTATGATAGTTATCAACACCAACTGTGTAGTTTGTTCCAGCTAATGGAACTTTTGCTAAAGCAGATGCTTCCGTAGTTAATGCAGCTAAATCTTCAGGCTCTAAAGAGTGAATATTAGTTTTACCACATGCTCTTGCTAAAAGTTGAGCTTCTAACGTCATTGCATGAAGATAGTTGTAAACTCTAAGTGCAGCATCATCAGGATTTAATCTTGCTCTTAGCTTAGGGTCTTGTGTTGCAACACCAACTGGACAACGACCAGTATGACAGTGATAACATTCACCAGCTTTTACACCCATTTCTTTTTCAAAGTTAGCTTCTGGGATATCTTTATTACAGTTTAAGGCGATCATTGATCCAGTACCTATTGCAATTGCATCAGCACCTAACGCTAAAGCTTTTGCCATATCAGCACCATCTCTTACACCACCCGCATAAATTAAAGTAACTTTACCAGTTTTACCCACATCGTCGATTGCTCGTCTTGCTTCTCTGATAGCAGCTATTCCTGGAATACCAGTATTTGCAGCTGCGATATGAGGTCCTGCACCAGTTGAACCTTCCATTCCATCTAAATAGATAGAGTCGGGGTCACATTTTGCAGCCATACGAACATCATCATAAACTTTTGATGCACCAAGTTTTAACTGAATTGGAACTTTGTTTTTTGTTAATTGTCTTAATTCTTCAACTTTTAAAGCTAAATCATCTGGACCTAACCAGTCAGGGTGTCTAGCAGGTGATCTTTGATCGATACCTGAAGGTAATGATCTCATCTCAGCTACTTGGTCAGTTACTTTTTGACCCATTAAGTGTCCACCCATTCCAACTTTTTGACCTTGACCAATGAAAACTTCAATTCCATCTGCAAGTTGAGCGTGATGTGGATTAAAACCGTATCTTGATTGAATACATTGGTAGTACCATTTTTCAGAATATCTTCTTTCATCAGGTATCATTCCACCTTCTCCTGAACAAGTTGCACTACCAGCCATAGTAGCTCCTCTTGCTAAAGCAGTTTTTGCTTCATAAGAAAGTGCTCCAAAACTCATACCAGTAATGTAAACAGGTATATCAAGTTCAATCGGGTTTTCACATCTTGGTCCAATTACAGTCTTAGTTTCACATTTTTCTCTGTAACCTTCGATTACAAATCTTGTAAGTGTTCCAGGTAGAAAAACTAGATCATCAAATGTTGGAATTTTTTTCATTAATGCCATTCCACGCATTCGGTATCTACCTAACTGAGATTTGATATGAATATCGTCTATTACCTCAGGAGTAAAAATAGCATTATGACCTAATAAACTTTTATTTCTTTTTCCATCTTCATGTGCATGAACGTCTGTTTTTCCACCAACGCCCTTACCATTTTTTTTTGTTTTTTTCTTAGGCATTAAATTGCTCCTTTTTTCTCTGTAGGTTCTAAATTATCGTAATTCCAAAGTTTTTTACCAGCTACAATTTTTTTCATTTTGCTTACATCAAAATTTTCACCGATTTCTGCAACTTTTAATTTTCGTTTTAACCAGTCTTGGTCACTTTTTGAAAGATCAGCATCAACAGCATCACTACCATATGAGCCAATACTTCCGCCAACAAAAATAGTACCATCATACATAGAGTCACCTAAATTTATTCCAACATCCCCAAGAATAATTATTCTACCTCTTTGCATCATGAAACCTGTAAATGCACCAGCGTCACCACCAACAATAATTGTTCCACCTTTCATATCAATACCAGTTCTAGCACCAACACTACCTTTGCAAATTAAGTCTCCACCTCTGATAGCTGCTCCAAAACATGATCCTGCATTTTTTTCGATTACAACTTTACCAGCCATTAAGTTTTCAGCACAAGACCAACCAACTCTACCATTAATTCTAACAGTAGGGCCATCACATGAACCCATACCAAAATAACCTAAACTTCCTTCAAAAATTAAGTTTAATTTATTCAAAATTCCAACACCTAAACTATGTTTTCCTTGTGGGTTTTTAATAACAATAGTTCCAAAACCTTGACTCATTAAATTATCGATTTCCTTATTAGCTTCTGGAGCCGACATATCTTTTACATCAAGATCTGTTCTTTTATTGAAATCAACATCATAAGTACCAAAGTAATAAAAGTTTTCAGCTTCATCAGGGTTAAAAAACTTTTGTTGAGTTCTTCCTGTTAAAACTTCACTGTGCATACCCATTGACTGGGCTTTTGATTTCTTCTCGCTTGTTTTTAGATTTGCCATACTTTTACCTCTCCATCAAATGGATCATATGTATCAATTTCTTGCGGTAAAACTGATCTGATCGCTATTTCTTCTGAACCCATTGCAACTAAATCATCTGACTCGTAAAGAACTAGTGGCTTTGCTGCCATAGTATCTTTTGCCATTCCTAACGAGTCGCTTGTTGCAACAAAATAAGTGAATACTCCATCAAGTCCTGTTAAGGAGTCTCTCATACCTTCTTCAAGACTTGCTCCTTCTCTCATTTTTTGAGCAATATAAACTGCGATTAATTCTGAGTCACACTCAGACATAAATCTCATACCTTTATTTTCTAATTGTCTTCTATTGTTCCAATAATTTGTAAGTTGTCCGTTATGAACCACTGATACATCGCTAAAAGGATAACCCCAAAAAGGGTGGGCTGATTTAATATCAACACCAGATTCTGTTGCCATTCTAGCATGACCAATTGCATGAGTTCCAACAAGTTTATCTAATGAATATCTATCACAAACTGCTTTAGCATTTCCTAAGTCTTTAATTACTTCCAACGATTTTCCCATTGAAAGAATTTCAACACCTGGGATGCTTTCAATTTTTTGAGAAAAATCTAATAGATCTTTTTTATCATAAGAAATTTCATATCTTAGTGAATAGGGTAGAGTTCTTTCTTCTTTTAGAACTTTAGCCCCTAACTCTGCTAAATATTGATCTACTATCTTTTTTCTTTCATCGTAAACTGAAACATCTTCCATAATTGATGAGCTTCCTTCACCAACATTTTCTCCAACTTTGAAACGCATGATAAAATTTTTACCATCTGTATCACCGTATAGAGCGTAACCTGTTGAGTCTTCACCTCTATGCTTTAATGCTTGAAGCATACCTTGTAATTCGCTTCCAACATTTGAAGATTTACCTCTATGTATTAATCCAGCTATCCCACACATATATTTTACCCCTTTTATTTATTTTTAAGACCTACGGTAGACAATCAAGATAAGTGTCCAGATCCCATTGAGTTGTTGCACCTAAAAATCTTTCCCATTCATCATTTTTATACCAATGAAATACTTTATACATTTCATCTGGCATAGCTGATTTAATAACTTCATCTTCAGATAGGCGATCTAATGCTTCACCAAGACTTAAAGGTAATTTTTTAACTTCTTTTCCAGCTGCTTGAGCTTCGTACATACTTCTAGATTCTGGTTTTCCTGGATCAATGTTATTTGATATCCCATCTTCAAAACATTTTAATAACCCTGAACCCATCAAGTAAGGATTATGCATCGAGTCAACTGAACGATATTCAAATCTTCCTGGTGCTGATACTCTTAATCCACAAGTTCTATTTTGATATCCCCAGTCTGCATAAACTGGTGCCCAAAAACCTGTATCCCATAATCTTCTATAAGAGTTTACTGTTGATGATCCAATTGCAGTCAAAGCACCTAAGTGCTTCATAACACCACCAATAGCTTTTAATCCAACTTTACCTGGTAACTGAACATCTTTAGTATCTGGCATAAAAGTATTTGTTCCACCTTCTACATATGTGAATACATGGTCCATAGCTGGTAAAGACTTATGAGATAATTTGTTAACTTTATCTTTTCCACCTGTCCATAATGACATATTAGTGTGACAACCACTTGCAGACACTCCCATAAAAGGTTTTGTCATAAAGCAAGCGATTAAATTAAATTCTCTAGCAACTTGAGCACAAATTTGTCTGTAAGTTGAAAGCCTGTCTGCATTTCTTAACACATCATCATACATCCAGTTCAATTCTAATTGTCCTGGTGCGTCTTCATGATCACCTTGAATCATGTCAAAGCCCATTGCTCTAGCATATTCAAAAACCTTCATGAAAACTGGTCTTAACGACTCAAATTGATCTATGTGATAACAGTATGGTTTAGAAAAACCTTTTCCAGTAGGGGTACCATCTTCATTTTTTGTTAGCCACATCATCTCTGGCTCAGTTCCAACTCTTAACTGATATCCATGTTTTTTCTTAAATTCTTGGGCGTGAATTCTTAAGTTACCACGACAATCTGATGTTAAATGAGCGCCAGGGTTTTCTCTTTCTTCTCTGTTTCTAAAACAAGTTACAAATACTCTTGCTACTTTTTTATCCCAAGGAAGTTGACAAAATGTTTCTGGATCAGGAATACCTACAAGTTCTTTTGCTTCAGGTCCATAACCAATATAATTACCATGACGATCTGTAAATAAGTTTGCTGTTGCACCATAGACTAATTGAAATCCTTTTTCACAAGTTCTTTCCCAGTGATCTGTGGGAATACCTTTACCTACAACTCTTCCAGTAACAGAAATAAATTGAAAAAAAATATATTCAATACCAAGTTCATTAATCTTAGCTCTAACTTGCTTTACTAACTTTGCTCTACCTGGTTGGTTAACGTGTTTGTCTAGATCAGTCATTATTTTCATCCCCCAATGAATTTTATTTATTCAAAGTTAGCTGAAAAACTTATTAGTGTCTAGGCTTGAAGTTTAACTCCAAGGGAACGGACTGTTCGATGTAGGGTGAAGCTCACCTTTCTCGTAACGGTTGAATCTAAACGGTTTTAATAAATCACTTTCAGTACCAAGAATTTCTTTAGCCACAAGTTCTCCAACACCAATCATTTTATACCCATGGTTAGCATCAGCAATCATATAAACATTTTCTAAAAATCTATCAAAGATTGGAAATGAATCTGGAGTCATACATCCAAGACCACCTGATGGTCCTTTTCTATAAAGATCTGATTTACCTTCAAATCTTTTTTGGCAATGGGCTAAAGCTGAGCACCACATATCATTAAATGCATCAGTGGTTTGAAATTCTGGAGAGTCTAAACCGTATGGATCTACATTAATTTTATCAAAATGTTTATCAACTATGTATGGAGAAGTTCCTCCTTGAACACCCAAACCTTCAATATCAGGTTTATAATAAATTCCCCAAATTTCCTCTGTAATTAATTTTTTTGTTTTGTCTGAGTACAATGGTGCAGTAGAGTCAACGTGGATTACTGGTGGTTGTTTTCCATTATTCATCTTTAAAAAATCTGGCTCAACACCAATTACACCTTCTTGAAGCATCCAATATGTCCACATATCAGTTTCGTGTAATTTACCATCTTTGCCCTTTATATTGGCTTTTTTAGGAAGCTCTAACATGTTCCAAAAGTCTCTAGCCCATGGACCTGCTCCAACAACTACTTGTTCACATTCTATTGTACCTTTGTTAGTTTCAACTCCTGTAACTGCTTTACTATTACTGCCTCTTTTAAATCCCGTAACTGTTACACCCTTCATAACCTGGACTCCATTTGAAGTAGACTTATCTTCAAGTGCTTTTATTGAGTCTTTATTAAATGCGTACCCACCTTTTTTTTCATGAAGAACAGAAGTAATACCTTGAGCTTGCCAATCATCAAACATACCCTTCATGTAGTTTGTGCAATCTTTTTCACCTTCTATAAATTCTGAATCGTAACCGATAGCTTTTTGTTGTTCATAAATAGTTGAAACATCCTCATGCATAACTTCAGGAGAAATTTGTAAATAACCTACTGCATTATATTTAAATGCTTTTGGATCACTTTCCCAAACAGAAACTGAGTGAGCCATTAATTCTCTCATTGCCGGTTGGAAATAATTATTTCTAACAACTCCACAAGCAATACCACTTGCGCCTGCTGCAATATCTTTTTTTTCAAGAACTATAATATCCCCAGGATTTTTATATGTTTCTGAAAGTTTCCAAGCAGTACTCAAACCATGAATACCACCGCCTATAATTACTACTTTTGCTTTTGAAGGTAATGTTGACATAACAAAACATTATTTTTTACAAACAACAATTAATATAATTATTTATAGAACTAAAATTTATATATAAAAAATATATATTATGTAACTTTTAGAAATTAATAGCTAATAGCTTATGTTTTTAAGTGTAACTAAATAATCATTAAACTCGTTAATGAAGGACTCACTGGGCATTATATTTTTAATTCTCTGGTCAGTTGAAGTTTTTTCAAGACGAAAGAATCCTTTTTCACATGCTTCAGTAATAATTAGTGCAGATTTTGGTCTAGAAGTTTTAAATAGCTTAGTTTTAAGTTCCTCTACAGATAATTTTTTATTTTCTTTATAAGCTGACATCACTAATAGCATCATGTGATAATGGGAAGGTGACTTTCTAAAAAAATAATTACTAGAAGTGTGAGATTGCTTCATTTGATCTTCCCAGAAATTTAAAAGAGTTTTTTTATCCTTAGGCATTACACTTATGCTCTTACTTTAGATTTTGTTGGATCGTAGAATGGGAAAGCAATAACTTTTGCGCCAATTCTTTTTTGATGTCCATCTAATTTGCCAACCTCAACTTCAGTTCCAATTTCAGAGTATTTTACATCTATTCTGCAAAGAGCAATATTCTTCCCTAGTTTTGGAGAAAGCATAGCACTAGTTATTACACCAATTTGTGCTCGTCCTAAATGAACACAATCTCCATGAACAGCTGGTTCGTGACCAACTAGTTCAAGACCAACTAATTTTTTTTGTGGATTTGCTTTTCTTTTAACTAATTCTTCTTTACCTATAAAATCATCTTCTTTAGTTTTAAGAGGTACAGTAAAACCAATACCTGCTTCAAAAGGATCTGTTTGATCATCAAATTCATAACCATAAAAAATTAAACCAGCTTCTATACGAACCATATCTAAAGCCTCTAAACCCAAAGGTGTGATATCAAATTCTTTTCCAGCTTCCCAAACTTTATCCCAAACTTCACTTGCATCTTTTGGATGACACCAAATTTCATATCCAAGTTCACCAGTGTAACCAGTTCTTGAAATAACAATAGGGGTACCTGTTTCATGATCAATTCGTGCAATATTAAATCTGAACCATTCAAGCTCAGTTATTGACGGTTGGATAGGCGCAGTCCAAACAAATTTTTCTAAAATTTTTCTACTGTTTGGTCCTTGAACTGCAATATTATGTATGTGATCGGTTGCAGATTTTATCCAAACTTTATAATTCTTCTTTTTAGCTTGTTCTTTTAACCACTCTCCACTGTACTCGTCTCCACCAATCCATCTAAAATTATCTTGTCCAAATTTAAATAGAGTCCCGTCATCCAACATGCATCCATTTTCATAACACATTGCTGTATAAACAACTTGACCTACTGATAATTTTTTAACATTTCTTGTTAAAGCGTATTGCATTAAATTTTCTGCATCTGGACCAAGTATTTCAAATTTTCTAAGCGGAGAAAGATCAGTTGCGATTGCACTTTCTCGACATGCATTATATTCTTTTATTGTTCCTGAATTAGTAAAGTTATTTGCTAACCAAAAACCTTTATACTCAATAAAATTTCTTGTTAGCTCAGATGTTTTTTTGTGAAAACCTGTCTCTTGAGTAAGCTTTGGTTCAGCGTCTGTTTTCATTCTAAATGCAATAGCCTTTGAATACTTGTTATTTTTTGCATAAGTTCTAACAAATATATCAGTAGGGTTCCACCCATTAGCAGCATCGACATCACAAGGACAAGCCGAAGAAACGCATGTTAAATCTTTTAAAGCTCTAAACAAAACATAATCACCTGGTCTAGACCACGGCTCATCAAATGTTGCAACATTATTTGCATCAATTGCTGTATTGAAAAAAAGATTTATTGCTGACCAGCTTTTTCGAGCGTTAATGTCATATTTTCCCAATTCTTTGTTAAAATTATCAGTACAATTGATGTGCCCCATATAACCCAGATCTTCATAGTATTTAGAGGTACATGCCAAATTAAAAGTATCATGTCTTCCAACAGTATCTCTTACAACCTCAACCATTGCTTCGTGATTTCCATCATAAAACTTAGAAAACAAGCCTGGGCCTGGATAGGCACTACCCATAAAAGTTCTTGTTGCTTTATCGTCAATTATACTTTCAATCCCATCATTTAATTTATGGGTATCAAATGCTAAAAAATCAGAGCATTGTCTTCCACTCGTATCAATAATTTGAATATATTCTCCTGCTTTAACTTCATATGTTTCGGCAGTTCTTCTTTTAACGAGTTGTTCTACTATAGGATCACTTAATGGTTCAGGTAAAATAAACTGTTCATCTGTTTCTGAAAACTTTGCTCTATTGACAAATATAGTTAAGTCAGTTGGTGGATTTTGTTCGTGAACATTTAGTGGATTACCAGGTGCTGCGATTAAAATAAAACATTTATCTTTTGATGATAAAGTTATTTTTTCTCCCATCAAACAATCTTCATTAAACATTATTGATGATTTAGCTTTTTGAAGATTTAAGTTTTTTTTATTAAAAATTTTGGTAATTTTTTCATCATTTGTTATTATTCTTTTAGAAAATTCTGCATTTGAATTTTCTTTTAAATTTAAAATTGATAAATCGGGTTTACCCTGATCATTGAAAACTATAACTTCGCAAATTTGTTTGCCTTCATCATTTATAATTTCAATCTTATCTTCTGGAAAAACCTCAATTACAGATAAACCACCACCTTTAACAAAATATCTTTCAACTCCTGGTGGTAAGGTTCTTAAACCTGGATTTTTAATTTCGTTGCTAGTACCCAACATATGCTAAGCTTTTTAATAATTATTATAGAGCATAATATAATCAAAATCAGTTGACTAGAAGATTAATTCATAACATACTTTAACATTAATATTAATAGAGGGGAAACAATGAAAAAAATAACATCATTAATATCTGCTCTGATCATTTCTGTAGTAAGTTTTACAGGAGTATCTAACGCAGCAGATAGCAAAAAACCCATCGTAATTCCAACTCATAACTGGTCAAGCCAAATTGTAATGGCTTATGTTATTGGTGGAATATTTGAAAGTATGGGAAACAATGTTAGCTATGTAAATGCTGACTCACAAGCAGTATACGAGTCAATTAGAATTGGTGACGTATCTATTTCTCATGAAGTATGGGAATCTGCTTTTGGTAAATCATTTACTACAGCTTTAGACAAAGGTGGTTTATCTGATTGGGGTGACCATGAGGCAAGAACTCTAGAGGATATGGGTTATCCAAATTGGGTTACTGAAAAAGGATTATGCCCAGGTTTACCAGATTGGACTGCTTTAAAAAATCCTGCTTGTGCGAAAAACTTCGTAACACCTGACTCAGGTGGAAAAGGAAGAATGCTTGAAGGTCCACAAACATGGCATGGAGATTTAATACCTCAAAGGGTTGATGCTTTAGGTTTAGGAGATCTTTGGATGGTTAAATTTGCTGGTAGTGCTGATGCACTTTGGGCTGAATTATCAGCTGCGGAAAAAGAAGGAAGAGGAACAATTATCTTTAATTGGACACCAAACTTTACAGATGGTGCTGGTTTTACATTTATAGACTTTCCTCCATACACTGCTGGTTGTAGACCAGAAGACGGGGGTGACGGTAAATGTGGTTCTCCAGATGGTTATTTGAAAAAAGCTGTAAATGACGATTTTCCAAAAACTCATCCAGCAGCCTGCCGAGCGTTCAAAAAAATGTCATTCTCTACAAGTCAAATTGGTGCAATGGCAGCTTTAGTTGACGTTGACAAAATGACACATGAAGATGCAGCTAAAAAATGGTTAGCTGACAACAAGAGTGTTTGGCAAGCTTTTACTAAGTAAGGTCAAAACTAAATAAAATAATCAATCTCCCCCAACAAAGTTGGGGGGATTTTTTTTTAAGGCTACATTTTATATGCTTACAAAAAAAATGAATTCTATATTAAAATATTTTTTATTTTCATTCCTTGGTCTATTTTTTATTAATTTATCATTGGCACAGGATATAGACATTCAAGAAAGTATTAACTTAAGTTTCAAATGTGATTTAGAAAAAAAAATAATTAAAAATTCAAAATACAATTATCAAACTTTTTTAGCTAAAGACTTAAATGAAAAAAGTTTAGATAAATTTGAGATCGAAGCAATTAAACCAGAAAAACTTTTTATAAAAGGGTTGTCATTGTTCCTTTCAAAATCAGACAAACTAAATGTCAAAATTGTAAATAAAGATGTAGTTTTATTTAAAGCAATAGATCAAAAAGAAAATTATTCTGAGTCAGCTATCATAGATAGAAAATCTGGTGAATTAATTCATGAAATTACAAAAAATATTGAAAGTGAAAACTCTGAAAAAGATATTTCATTTTATTCATGCAATAAAAAGGAGAAAAAAGTTTAATTTTTTAAAATAATTTTGTGTAAAGTGTTTAAATGAAAAAATATCTAATTAGCATAATTTTTGGTTTATTAATTACATCTTCGGCTTT